>JBDTLK010000092.1:0-15141 GCA_039934835.1 Edaphobacterium sp. (SeqCode)
TTCCTGACCGCGATCGTCAGCGGTCCCGAGGTTATCCAGCCTTCCGAATGGCTGCCCGTAGTCTGGAGTGACAGTCAGCGCACGGTAGCGCCCGCCTTCCAGAACAATGAGCAGGCCGAGCGCATCCTGTCGCTGGTGCTGCGCCTGCAGCAGAGCATCCGCAATACGCTGGCCGAGTCGCCGACCCGCTTCAAGCCGCTGCTCTACCAGTCCGAAGAGAGCCTGCGCGAGGATCGCAGCCCGCCCGAGGCGAGCGCCTGGTGCGAGGGCTACATGACCGGGGTGCTGCTGCGCGAGGAATCGTGGGAAGCGCTCTACTCCGAGGACATGACGCGCGACTGGATGTTGCCGGTCGAAGCGCTGGCGTACGGCGACCACGATCCGGAGTATCTCGACTGGGTCGACAGCGACGAAAAGCGCCTCGACATGATCGACGAGCTGCCGGTCGCGGCGGTGCTGATCTTCCGTTTCTGGCAGGACCGTAACCGTACCGATTCGCCCAATCGCGCCGAGCGGCGCGCGCAGCGGCGCGAGGCGTCACGCAAGGGTCGGCAACGCCTGCACTAAGGGTGCACGGGCGTTCAGACCGCAGCCAACTCGGCTGCGGGCTGAAACAGGTAAGAATCCATCGCCAGCGCGCCGGCCTCGAAGCCGCTGACCACGCGCTCTGCACGCGATCCGCTCCCCGCCGCGCCCAGCGCGACGAACAGCGGCAGGAAATGCTCGTCGGTCGGGTGCGCGCGCACCGCGTCTGGCGCGCGCTCTCGGTACGCCAGCAGAGCCTCCTCGTCGTGTGCCACCAGGCGCTCGTTGAGCCACTGCGCAAACGCTTCGACGTAGCGCAGCGGTTCTTCGCGCCGCGGGTTGCTCATCCAGTCGCGCAAGTTGTGCGTCGTATGGCCCGACCCAATGATCAGCACGCCATCGTCGGCGAGCGGCGCCAGCGCGCGGCCCAATCGCAGGTGGTGCGCAGTGCCGAGCTCCGGCTGCAGCGACAGCTGCACGACGGGAATCGAATGATCGGGATACATCCACTTCAGCGGCACCCACGTGCCGTGATCGAGGCCGCGACAGCCGTCGATGCCGGCGGCGATTTCGGCGCGCTTGAGCAGCGCCACGACTTCCGCGGCGAGCGCCGGTGCGCCTGGCGCGGGGTACTGCTCGCCATAGAGCTCCTCGGGAAATCCGCCGAAGTCGTGGATCGTCTGCGGCTTGGCGTTACCGGTCAGCATCGGCACCGACGTTTCCCAGTGCGCCGAAGCGACCAGCAATGCCCGCGGCCGAGGCAATGTGCGGCCGAGTTCCGCCCAGGCACGTCCCGCCGCGCCCGCCTTGACGGCGTGCATTGGCGAACCGTGCGAAAGAAAGAGAGTCGGCAGCGGAGTCATGGTATCGGCGTGGAGTAAATCCATCGCGCGCGGTGCCGGGCGCGCGATGGGGATGAGAACGAGCGTGCAATCAGGCGGTGGCTGCTTGCTTGACCAGTCCTTCGGCAACCAGCGCCTGCTGCACCTTCGGGCGCGCCGCGACGCGTTCCAAGTAGGCGGTGAGCACCGGCCACTTCGCCAGGTCGATCCCGACGAGCTGCGACCAGCGCATGACGGTGAACAGGTAGGCGTCGGCGACGGTGAATTGCTTGCCCATCAGGTAGTCCTTGCCCTTGAGCTGTTCGGCCAGCCAGTCGTAGCGCTTGCCGATCTTTGCGATCTGCGTCGATTTGTACTCGGCCGGTGTCGCGGGATCGAACAGCGGCCCGTACTGCTTGTGCAATTCGGACGTGATGAAGTTGAGCCATTCCTGCAGGCGGTAGCGCTCGAGCGTGCCGGCCGCCGGCGCAAGCCCCGAACCCGGGCTGCGGTCGGCGATGTACTGAACGATGGCGGGGCCTTCGGTCAGGCGCTCGCCACTGTCGAGCTCCAGCACGGGTACGTAGCCCTTCTCGTTGATGCTGTAGAAATCGGTGCCATCGTCGAGCTTGTGCGTTTTGGTGCTAGTTTTGACCGGCGTGAAGGCGAGGCCGGCTTCGAGCAACGCGATGTGCGGCGACAGCGAGCAAGCGCCGGGCGAGAAGTAGAGTTTCATGATGAAGTCCTAGATGGATGAAGGTTGTTAACGTCGAGTGTCAGGCGCTTTGCAGGCGGTGCTGCGCAGAGATTTCGCCGGTGGCGGAGCGCAACGCACAGGAAGTGCCGATGCGACGACCCGATAATAGCCCTTGCGCCAAAAATGATAAATACGCCAATAGTTGAATAATTATTGCATGCTATGCAACAATAAGACGACAATGGATCGCTTCCACGCCATATCAGCCTTCGCCCGCGTCGTCGAAGCCGGCAGCTTCGTGGGCGCCGCGGCACGCCTCGACGTATCCGTGTCGGCGGTGTCGCGGCAGGTGTCCGACCTGGAAGCGCACCTTGACGCCCGCCTGCTCAATCGCACGACACGACGGCTGTCGCTCACCGAAAGCGGGCGCGTGTTCTACGAGCGCTGCGTACAATTGCTCGCCGATCTCGATGAAGCCGAGCAGTCGGCGGGAGCGGGTACGGTCACGCCGCGCGGCACGCTGCGACTGACCTGCGGGACGACCTTCGGCACGCGCTATCTGGCCCCGGCGATCGCCGATTTCATGGTGCGCTATCCGGAGATGCGTTTCGACGTCGATCTGTCCGATCGCGCCACCGATCTCGTCGACGAGGGATTCGACGCCGCGGTGCGCATCGGTGCGATCGGCAGCCAAAACCTAGTTGGAAGAAAAATCGGCGAGATGCGCCTGATCTGTTGCGCCGCGCCATCGTACCTCGCCCGTCGCGGCGAACCGCAGACACCCGAGGATCTGGCGGCGCATGCGTGCATGACCTACGAATACCTGCCGGTAAAGAACGTGTGGCCCTTCCGCGATCGGGAAGGGCGCGATCGCAGCGTCAGGGTGAGCGGGCCGGTGCATGCCAACAGCGGTCATTTCATCGCGACATTGGCAGCCACCGGCGTCGGCATCGTGCTCGAGCCAGATTTCATCGTCGGACGCGACGTGCGCGTCGGCCACCTTGTCCCGATGCTGCGCGAGTTCGCGACGCCGACGTCGAACATTTCCGTCGTCTATCCCAGTCGGCGCCACCTATCGGCAAAGGTTCGCGCATTCGCCGATTTCCTGGCGGTGCGTTTTGCCGCGCCGGACTGGGGACTCGACAAGCCGACCGCGAGGCCGGGAAAACCGGGCTACGCGAAATGAGGTGCGCGCCGCCGGGGGCGGACTTCAGCCCAGCTTGATCTTGCCGCCGCCCACAGGCGGCAGTCCCGCACCCAGTCCGGGAGTCTGCCCCGGAACCAGGATCGACGACGACTGTTGCCTGCGCATTTCCTGCAGTTCGCGCACCGCGTTCTCGATGCCTTCCTTGGCGGCTTCACCGTACTTCTGCACTGCTTCGCCCAACGTCTTGCCGTCGATCTCGAAACTGATCGGGATAGGGCCCATGTTGGTCATGATCTGCGCTTCACCGACGTAGATCGTCGCGCGCGTCTGGTCGGGGCCGCCATCGCGGGTGACGGGAGTCAGCACGCGTATCGTACCGGCGGAGCGGTCGGTGTAAATTTCTTCGCGGTACAGTGACGCCGCGTCCATTTTTGCTTCGATGCCGCGGCTTGCGGGCTCGGTTGCCATGAGCTTCCTTCGAATGGGATTCAGCCGCTTAGGATACCAAAGAAAACAGGGTCGCCGCAGACGCTGCCGTCGCTGGCCAGCGGTGTGGAAGTGTGGAAATTCACGGCCGGTGGTGCTAATTTCCGTTGTATCGTTGTCGACCGAATTCGCGCTGGAACGTTTAGCCTGCTGAAGCGTCGAAGTAAGGAGGATTCCCATGAAGAAACTAATAGTTACAATTGTGGCGGCGGTGTTTGCGGTGGCCAGCGCCGGCATGGCGGCAGCGCAATCACGTGGTGGCGGCGGTGGTGGTGGCGGCATGCGCGGCGGCGGAGGCATGGGCGGCAGCGGGAGCATGGGCGGCAGCGGGGGTGGTGGCGGGCACGGCGGCGGATCGTCGGGCGGCGGCGCGGGTGGGTGGCACGGCGGCGGATCGTCGGGCGGCGGCGCGGGTGGATGGCACGGCGGCGGATCGTCGGGCGGCGGCTGGCACGGCGGTGGCAGTAACTGGAACGGTGGCGGCTGGCACGGCGGCGGCAACAGCTGGAACGGCAATGGCTGGCATGGCGGCGGCTGGAACAATGGCTGGCATGGCGGCAGCTGGAACAACGGTTGGCGCGGCACCAACTGGAACGGCGGCGGCTGGCGCGGCGGCTGGGGCTGGAACAATGCGGGTTGGGGCTGGTGGGGCTGGCCGGCCGCGAGCGTCTGGTGGGGAGTCCCTGGCGCATGGTGGTGGCCCGGACTCAATCCGGTATGGAACACGGTTTCCGAGCAAACGGTCGCCTTCGATTCGAGCCCTATGGTCTTCATCCAGCGTGACCAACCGGCATCGCCACCTCCCTCCGCGCCTGCGCAGGCTTGGTCGGGACGCGGCGAATATCTGTATTACTGCCAGGATCCGGCGGGGTTCTACCCGCAGATTCCGCAATGCGCCAAGGGCTGGCTGAAAGTGGTGCCGGACAGCGGGGCGCGTACCGCGCCGAATCTGCAATAGGGAGCGGACGATGACCACATGGATGCGAAGCGTTGCGATCGTTTTTTCGAGCCTGTTCCTCGCCGCCTGCGTGACGGTACCTGCGGGCCCGACCGTGATGGTGTTACCCGGGACCAGCAAGACGTTCGAGGCGTTCCAGGCCGATAACTATTCGTGCCAGCAGTTCGCTCAAGCCGAGCTGGGGCTGGGCCCTGTGGCGCCGGGACAAACCGCCGTCATCGACCAGAACGCCGGCAACACCGCGGCCACGGCAACGCTCCTTGGTGCCGCAGCAGGAGCGGCCATCGGCGCCGTCACCGGGCAGGCGGGTGCCGGAGCTGCCATCGGCGCGGGCACCGGTCTGCTCTTCGGCAGCGCCGCCGGAGCGAACGCCGCGGGTTACAACAGTTTCACGACCCAGCGCCGCTACGACAATGCGTACCTGCAGTGCATGTACGCAAAGGGTAACCAGATTCCGGTGCGCGCGAGCGCGCGCGCGGGGTGACAGGCGAAACCTGTAACGTATCGCTCGTTATTTTTGTAACACCCACTTCCCGTTCTGAATCTGCACCATCACCCGGGCTCGCGAATCGAGCCCCAGGTGATCGGTCTTGCTCATGGTCACCGATCCGTTGGTGACGTCGAAGCCCTTGGTGGCTTCGAGCGCGTCGCGCAGCGCGCGGCGGAATTCGATCGTGCCCGGCTGCGCGGTCTTCAGCGCCACCGGGATGGCGTTGGCCAGCTCGAGGCATGCGTCCCACGTATACGAACCGAACGCCGACACGCTGCCCAAACCATGGGTCGCCTCGTAGAGCTTCGTGTATTCCTCGGCGCGTTTTTTCGCAGGATGCGCGTCCGGCAGCTGATAGGCGACTATCACCGGGCTGGCCGGCACGAACGCGCCTTCGACGTCCTTGCCGCCCACGCGCAGGAAGTCGTTGTTCGCCACGCCGTGGTTGAAGTAGACCTTGCCCTTGTATCCGCGCTCGGCCAGCGCTGACGCGGGGAGCGCGGCCGGCGTACCCGAGGCGCCGATGACGATCGCATCGGGCGCGGCGCTGATCAGCTTCAGCGCCTGCCCGGTGACGCTGGTGTCCTTCGGCGCGAAGCGCTCGTTGGCCACCAGCGGGAGGTTGCGCAGCTTCGCGGCCCTGTCTATTTCCGTGAAAAACGCTTCTCCAAGCGCGTCGTTGAAGCCGATGTAGCCGATCGTTTTCACGCCGTTGCTGCTGGCGTGCTCGAGAATCGCGCCGGCCATCATGACGTCGGTTTGCGGCGTCTTGAACGACCACGCTTTCTTGGCGTCGACGGGATCGATGATGCGAATCGACGACGCCAACGACACGGTAGGTGTTTCCCCTTCCGCGAAGACATCGATCATCGCCAGCGAATTCGGGGTCGTCGTCGATCCGATGATGGCATCGACCTTGCTCTCGCTGATCAGCTTGCGGGTGTTCTGAACCGCGCTGGTGGTGTCGGTAGCATCGTCGAGGATGATGTACTCGATGCTCTTGCCGCCCGCGGTCTTGGGACACAGCGGGATGGTGTTCTTTTCGGGAATGCCCAGCGATGCCGCCGGGCCGGTCGCCGAAACCGTGACCCCGATCTTTACCTGCGCCAGCGCGCTTGCGCACAGTGCCGCGCACGCGACAGCCAGTGCGCATTGGGTGAAAGCCATGTTCATCGCTCCTCCTTGGTCTTGAGCCCAACCATGATAGCGGAAGCTTCGCCTGGTCGAGCATTGGCATCGCCGCCTTTGCCGCATAATCGGCTCCGCCAGTGACCGCCGACATCATGGCCAACGGGCGAGGCGAATGAAGAAAATGGGACTGCTGCGGCACCTGCTGGGCGCAACGGCGATGACGCTGGCGCTGGGCGCGTCCACGGCAGCGCTCGCCGCCGATCCGAACAAGGTGCTGCGGCTGGCGAGTTTCGACATCGAGACGCTCGACCCGCAGCGCATCAACGACGATCCGTCGTCGCAGGTCGCCGCCGCGATCTTCGAGGGCCTCTACGACTGGAGCTACCTGGGCACCCCGCCGCACCTCGTCGCCGTGTCGGCGTCGGCGCTGCCGGAGATTGCCGACGGCGGTCGCACCTGGACCTTGCGCCTTCAACCTGGAATCCGCTTCACTGACGATCCCGCGTTCGGCGGGCAGCCGCGCGAGCTGGTTGCCGAGGACATCGTCTACTCCATGAAGCGCGCGCTTGATCCAACGCTCAAGCGC
This sequence comes from Edaphobacterium sp. (SeqCode), assembly GCA_039934835.1. Classification (GTDB taxonomy): domain Bacteria; phylum Pseudomonadota; class Gammaproteobacteria; order Burkholderiales; family Casimicrobiaceae; genus PALSA-1003. The sequence goes on from JBDTLK010000092.1 coordinate 6,842, forward strand.
GGTGGCAACGCCGCGGTCACCGACGTCATCGTCGGCGCCCGGGCCGTGGTCGAGACGGCGGAGAAAGCCGGCCGCTTCGACTACGATCGGACCATCGAAGGACTGCGCGCAATCGATCGGCATACCATTCAGATACGCCTGTCGCATCCCAACTACCCGGTCATCGAAAGTTTCTTGACCACCGCGGCAGTGGCACGCGAAGTGATCACGGCGGCCAACGGCGACGCCCGCACTCGGCCGGTCGGCACCGGTCCGTACCGGCTGCGCGAGTGGCTGCAAGGTTCGAGGATCGTGCTCGACGCCAATCCCTACTACCGGACCATCGCCTTCCCGACGAGCAACGACCCGCGCGACGCCGACCTGGTTCGCAGCATGCAGGGCGTCGCGCTCCCGCAAATCGGCGTGGTCGAGGTCAACGTCATCGACGAGGAGCTGACGCGGGTGCTGCAATTCGACCGCGGCCGGCTCGACTACGTGGTCCTTACGGGCGTTGCCGGCGCGCGCGCGGTCAACGGAGGAAAACTCCGGAAAGAGTACACCGACCGGGGTGTGACACGCCGGGCGTATCCCGAGCCGTACGTCGCCGCGCTGTTTTTCAACATGAGCGACGCGACGATCGGTGGCATGGACCTCGCGCACATCGCGCTGCGTCGCGCGATGGCGCTCGCCATCGACCGCGACGCGTGGGTCGACGTCGTGTATGCCGGACAGGGCAGCGCCGCCAACCAGGTCGTGCCGCCGACCGTCGCCGGCCACATCGCCAACCTGCCGAAGGCCGATCACGATCCGCGGCTGGCCAATGCGTTGCTCGACAGGTTCGGCTACAGAAAGGACGGCGAAGGCTACCGGATGACCCCCGACGGCAAGCCGCTCTCGATAAGGGTTACGTTGCGCATCGCGCCGGCGACGCGCGACCAGCAGACGCTGCTTAAAAAGAACATGGATGCGATCGGCATCCGCCTCAATTTCAAGGTCACGCTATTTCAGGAATTGCTCAAGGAGTCCGCCGCGGGGGCGTACCAGATCAATGCCTTCGCAATGGGCGGATTGCCGACGGCGTATGGCGTGACAGTACAGTTCTATAGTCGATCGCCGGTCACGGTCAATCCGACGCGTTTCAGCATGCCGCGCTTCGACCAGGCGTTCGAATCGTACATCGGCGGCGGCGACGATGCGGCGCAAGCGGCATCGGTCGCGGCGATGAATGCGCTGCTGCAATATTACGTGCCGATGGTTCCGCTGGTGTTTCGCACCGAGAGCGAACTGGTGCAGCCCTGGCTCAAGGGTTTCGCGCCGCCGGTGTTCAATTCGTACTTCAAGTACCTCGACATCGACCTCGACGCGCAGCGGGCCGCGTCGCGGTAGACCGCCAGCGCATTACCCGACGCGTGCCGGCAGCCGTTGAAAGCCGCGGAAGCGCGCCCGGAGATCGCGCACCGGCGCGCCCTCGAGCGCGTAGCCGGGAAAGCGGGCGAGAAATCGCGCCAGCGCCACGCGCGCCTCGAGCCGCGCCAGATTGATCCCGGCGCAGGTGTGGATACCGAAGCCGAACGCGAGTTGCCGGTTCGGTTCGCGCGCGATGTCCATCGCGTCGGGATCGGGAAACTGAGCGGGATCGCGATTGGCGCCGCCGATGCAGATCGTGATGCGCGAGTCGGCCGGCAGCCGCGCGCCCCCGACCGTCACTTCCTGGGTTGTGATGCGGTTGCCGAGCTGCACCGGGCTCTCGTAGCGCAGGAACTCTTCGACTGCAATCTTCATGCGCTCGACGTCGCCGGCCTGCGCGATGAGCTGCGCCTTCGGTCGCGGCAGTCCGCTCAGCGCATGCAGCGCGTTGCCGATGAGATTGGTCGTCGTCTCGTGCCCGGCGTTGAGCAGGAAGATGCACTGGTGCAGCAACTGGTGCTCCAGCAACGGCTCGTTGCCGGCCTCGCCGACGATCAGGCGCGTGAGCACGTCGGTGTCCGGGTCGCGCAAATTGGCGCGGCGCTCGTCGACCAACAACTTCAGGTACGCCAGCATTTCGGTGACGGCGCGATTGCCATTGGTGGCGCGCTCCGGCGTGAGCACCGGCTCGAGCGCGGACAGGATCGCCAGCGACCAGCCGCGCAGCGGGCCGCGGGCGTCCGCCGCGATGCCGAGCAGGTTGCCGATGATGCCGATGGGAATGGCGGCGGCGAAATCCTCGATCAGGTCGACGTTGCGTTTTTGCGCGAGTCCGGCGAGCAAGCTGTCGACCAGCGCCACCAGCCCGGGCTCCATGGCCGCGATGTGGCGCTGGGTGATCGCACCGACTATCGCCTTGCGCACGCGCGAGTGCAGTGGCGGGTCGTTGAAGATCAGGCTGGTGGTGTGGTGCTCGAAGAGTGGCGTGTCGCCAAATTTGGGACCGAACTCCTTCTTCTTGTCCGAGCTGAACAGCTTCGGATCGCGATAGACGGGGACGACGTCCTCGAAGCGAGTGAGGAACCACGAACCGTCGGGCATCTGCTTCACCGGCGCGTGCTCGCGCAAGGCGCGGTACGTCGGATAGGGATCGGCGTAGAAAGTCACCGGCAGCTCGGCCAGGTTGAAGCGGTCGGCGAGGTCGCGGGCGGCGTTAGGCGAGAGCATGCCGCATGATAGCGCGACGAGTCGGGCTCTACAGGCGCGCTTCGCCCCGGTGTTCAACCGCAGGGAACCCCGGGCTAGAATGCGGGTCTGTATCAGGCCCGTGCCCGTTGCCTCCGGCCATCGAACCCGACACGCCACCGATCATGAGGTTCCCGATTCCGCGCTCGCGGCGCAGCTGGATATGCGTCGCCGTCGTTTTGTCGCTGATTGCGCTGGGGGCGGTCGGCTGCGCGAGTTTCGAAGTCAAGGAGCGCGAACTCACCTTCCGTGTCGTGCGCTCGACCGCGAGTTGGTACAGCGGCATGCCCGACGGCGTCCAGGAACTCGACCTGACGGTCAATGCCGACGGCAAGCCCGAGCAGATCCACGCCTGGTGGTGGCCGGCCGCGAACGCCGACGCGCCCGCCGCGCTTTACCTTCACGGGTCGCGTTGGGATCTGACCGGCCAGCTGTTTCGCATCGAGCAGCTGCACTCGTTCGGATTTTCGGTGCTGGCGATCGACTACCGCGGCTTCGGCAAGAGCAGCCGTGATTTGCCGTCGGAGGCGACCGTTTACGAGGACGCGCAAGTTGCGTGGGAGCGGCTGACACAGCTGCAGCCCGATCCGACCCGGCGCTTCATCTACGGGCATTCACTGGGCGGCGCGGTGGCCATCGATCTCGCCGCGAAACTCAGCGCCGTACCCGCGCCCGCCAATGGCGTCATGCCGCTGCGCGGATTGATTGTCGAGTCCTCGTTCACCACGCTCGCCGACATCGCGCGCGCACTGACCGTGTCCTGGTTGCCCGCGGAGACGCTGCTGTCGCAGAAATTCGACTCGATCAAGAAGATCGCACAAGTACGCGTCCCGGTGCTCATCGTGCACGGCTCGGGCGATCGCTATGTACCTCCGCGGTTCTCGCAGCTGCTCTACGACGCCGCACACGATCCGAAGCGGTTGCTAATGGTTGAAGGCGGCACCCACAACAACAGCATGCGCGAAGGCCGCGCCGAATACCTGATCGCCTTGCGCGACCTGTTCGGTGTCCGCGACCTCGCGAACGCGGCGCCGCTGGCGCGCGGCCGCCAGCTGGCGCGCGTCCCTGCCAGCTAGCGCAGCGCGCAAACGCGCTGCCATTGCGGCGCTTGCGGGCATCGGTCAAGATTGCACGCGCAGCGCTTGGCTGCGCCGCCGTCACGCATCCCGGACATCACCATGACCGACTCGCCACGCCTGAAGGCGCCGCCCGGCGCCTGCGACACGCACATGCACATTTACGACGCGCGTTATCCATTGTCGCCCTCGTGGAAGGTGCTGCCCCCGGACGCACCGGTAGCCAAGTATCGCGCCGTGCAGCAACAACTGGGGCTCGCCCGCGCAGTGGTCGTCCAGCCCAACGCCTATGCTTTCGACAACGCCTGCACCGAAGAAGCGGTCCGCCAGCTCGGCACAGGAACCCGCGGCATCGCTACGGTGCGCGCCGACGTGGCTGATTCCGAACTCGAGCGACTTACAAGCGCCGGCTTTCGTGGCGCACGCTGCTACATGCTCGCGGGTGCTTTCCTGAGCTGGGACGACGTCGACACCATTGCCGCGCGAGTGCAGCAGTTCGGCTGGCACGTGCAGGTGCAGCTCGACGGCCGCGAGCTGCCGCAATATGCGGACCGGTTGTTGCGCTTGCCCGTGGACGTGGTCATCGACCACAACGGCAAGTTCCTCGAACCGGTTGCGGTGACGCATCCGGCCTTTGCCGTTCTGACCAAAATGCTGGACAGTGGCAAGTGCTGGGTCAAGCTGTCGGCACCGTACGAAACTTCCAAGGTCGGCGCGCCGGGCTACGACGATGTCAGCGCGCTCGCCCGCGCGCTGGTCGCGGCCAATCCCGAGCGCTGCGTATGGGCGAGCAACTGGCCGCATCCAGGTATGAGCACTGCGCCGCCCAACGCGGCCATGCTCGACCTGCTGCTCGACTGGGCCGACGACGACGCCACGCGCCAGCGGATACTCGTCGACAACCCCGCGCGTCTCTACGGATTTTAGGCAAAAATCGCGGTCGCTCGAGCCACGCTGCGTCCGTGGCTCGCGCTGCTTTGTGGCCCTGGTTAGACTGTCGCGGGTACCGTCCGCATAGCGCCTTTGCCGTGCCCGCCGAATCCTCGCGCCTGATCGCTCATCTCGACATGGATGCGTTCTACGCGTCGGTCGAATTGCTGCGCTACCCGGAGCTCGCCGGCCTGCCGGTGGTGATCGGCGGCGGCAGCAGTCACCGGCCCGCGGATAGCATCGACCTTGCAACCGGCAAGCCGGCGCGGCAGTTCACGCGCCTGCGCGACTATGTCGGACGCGGCGTCGCGACGACCGCCACCTACGCGGCGCGCGCGCTCGGAGTGAACTCCGCCATGGGGCTGATGAAAGCGGCGCGCCTCGCGCCCGAGGCAATCCTGCTGCCGACCGACTTCGACGCCTACCGGCGCTGCTCGCGCGCGTTCAAGACGGCGGTGCGCGCCATCGCACCGCAGGTTGAGGATCGCGGCATCGACGAGATCTACATCGAGCTCACCGGCGTCAAATTGCCCGAGCACGAGCCAACTGCCGACGATCCGGTCGAAGCGTGGTGGCGCGCGCGCGACGTGGCCCGCGCGATCAAGGACGCGGTGCGCGCGGCGACCGGCCTGTCGTGCTCGATCGCGGTGGCACCGAACAAGCTGCTCGCCAAGATCGCGTCCGAGCTCGACAAGCCCGACGGGCTGACCATGCTCGCGGCGATCGACATCGGAGAGCGCATCTGGCCGCTCGCCGCGCGCAAGATCAACGGCATCGGCCCGAAAACCGCGGCACGCCTCGACGCGCTCGGAGTGCACACCATCGGCGAACTCGCGCGAGGCGACCCGGCGTGGCTGATCGAGCACTTCGGCGCGAGCCGTGGCGCGTGGATGCACGCCGCCGCGAACGGCCGCGACGACCGGCCGATCGTGACTGAGAGCGAGCCGGTAAGCATCAGCCGCGAAACGACCTTCGACCGCGACCTGCACGCGGTACGCGACCGCGACGAGTTGTCAGGAATCTTCACCGAACTCTGCGCCGAGCTCGCCGGCGATCTGCAGCGCAAGGGATTTGTCGGCAAGACTATCGGACTCAAGTTGCGCTACGACAACTTCCGGATCGTGACGCGCGACAAGACCATCGACACTCCGACGCACGACGCGCGAATCATTCGTCGCGTCGCGGGCGAGTGTCTCAAGCGGGTTCCGCTGGAGCGTCGCATCCGGTTGCTGGGAGTGCGCGTAGCCAATCTCGCGCACGCTTCGGAGCGGGAAGCGCAGGCGGCGCAAGATAGCACGCCGCCGCTATTCGAGTAGCACGGTGTACCATTCGCAGGCCGCGGCAGCGCGCTCGGTGCGGCTTCGAAGGCTGAGCTACTGACCCTGCAGCGCTTTCCTCAACTCGCGCAACTTGGCTTTCACGCGCGCTGCGTTGTCCGGGCCCATGCGCACCAGCATCTTCTGACCCGCCGACAGTTCCTGCAATGCGGGATCGGCGAACTCGAACAGAACCTTCGGCTGCGTTAGCGCCACCGGCCCGGTGATGTCCGGCGCGGCGAGCATATTGTCGATGGCCTCGAACAGCCGATCGTTGAAGTATTTTGTCGGGTAGCCCAACTCGGCGTAGCTGAGCTGGAACAGCGGATAGAGCTGCGCATACGCGGCCGCGAGTTTCTTGCTGTCAACGCTTTCGAACACGCGCACATACGGCGCGTAGCGCGCTGCGTTATCCGCGGCGATGGCCAGGCTCGCATCGTTGCCTGTCGTCTGCAACGGTCCGGGAACGGCTTTCAACGGCACCAATCGTTGCGCGACATGCTTGCGCGGCAGGTTGTCGACGGTCGCGACGATGTGGCGCACGAGTTCGTTCGGAATGAAGAACTGTTCGAACGCCGGCTTGCCCAGGATTTTTGCGAGGGCGGCCGCGATCAAGGAATCGCTGTCGCCTAGGCCTGGCAGCGGCGTGGGCGAAGGCGCGGCGGTGACGGGATGCTCTATGGCCGGTGGCTCGACCGCGGCCTTGGGGGCCGGCGTCGCGACGGCCGCTGCGCGTGCCGGGGGAGGCGGCGGTTCGCTGCGCGCGCGCCAGAACAGGTAGCCGCCGATCGCCAGCGCGATAATGGCGGCGAGAACCAGCAGCAGCGTCGCGCGCGAACCCGATCCTGCGGTGCGCGCGCGCGGACGATCGTCAGCAGAAACGCGCAGCTCGGGTTCGCTCATCGCGGCGGCTCAGCAGGCGATCGTCACGACTTGGCGACCGCGTCCGGGGGGCGCCGCAGCACCGCGTCGCAGCTCGCCCGCGCCGGATCCGCGGCCGGCAACTGGGCGCACACGCCGCCCAGCTGCGTGCGCAGGCGCTTGAGCGCTGCGTCGCGCTGCGGATCGTGGCGGTCTTTGTCCCATGCGGCAAGATTGCGGCTCATTTTTTCCAGCGCGCGCTGGTTGCGACCGTAAAAAGTGTCGGGGGCGGGCTCGAGTTCGCCGATGACTGACTTGGCCGCGCGGTCGATGCGCGCCGTGTCCAGCGGCGACAGATCGATGAGCGCGTTGACGTAGCTCGCGCCCCATTGCAGCCGGGTCGCCGGGCCGTCGGCAGCCGCGTAGGCCTTCTCGTACCAGTCGAGCGCGCCGGGCTTGTCGCCGCGCGCCCTCGCGTTCGCCGCCAGTCCCAGCATGTAGTAGTAAGGCGAGTGCGAGCGCTTCAACTCGGCCTTGAGCATTGCGTCGGACTCGTCGCGCATGCCCGCTTCGGCCAGCACATAAGCGGCGCCGCTGATGACCGCCTGCCGCGCGTACGGGTCGGTGGTCTCGCGATCGACCCGCGCCACCTGGACCCGCACTTTCGCCTGCAGCGCGTCGGGCAGCGCAACCTTGGGCGAGTCCTGCCGGGCCAGCGCCACCTGCGCATCGAGCGCGCTCAGCCGATCGCTGGTCGACAGCGTGGTGTCGGCGCCCAGTTTCTCGAGCGTGGAATCGAATGCCGCGTTGAGTTGCGCGCGCTCTGCGGATTTGGGCAGCGTGACGAGGCGGGTGATCACGCTCGAGTAATAGACAACGAGGTCGAAATTGGCGCGTGCGAATCCAGGCTCGGCGAGCAGCTTCAGGACGCGCTCGACGGCGGGCTTATCGTCGCGCGGGTTCGCGCCCGCGGTCATCGACGCAACCGCGAGCGCCTTCAACTCGAGCCGCTTGCAGGTTTCACGCTGGTCGGCGGGGCACGACTGTGCGAGCCGCTGCAACGTCGATCCGACCTTGTCCTTGGGCAGCACCTGCTGCTCGTCGGTGTCCCAGGAGTAATAGGCGAGCAGGCGCCATTCGTCGGCCGACAGCTTGCCGCCGGTCGCGAGCGCTGCGGCGAGCGTGTCCTTTACGGGGCGCGCGCCGTTCATGCCCATCGCCAGCACGCGCATGTACTGGTCGGCGTCGACTTCGCCCGGCAGGCGGGTAATCTCGGTGCCGTCGGGCTTGAACAGGATCATCGTCGGGTAGCCGACGACCTTGAAGCGCGAGCTCAGCCGCTGCGCGCTGGGGCTGTCGCCATCGATGTACACCGGCACGAAAAAGCGCGAGCGCTCGATGAAATCCTGGCGATTGAAGATCGTCGCCTTGACCTGGTTGCACGGCGGGCACCACACCGCGCCCCAGTAGAGGAACACCGGCTTGT
>JBDTLK010000093.1:0-15105 GCA_039934835.1 Edaphobacterium sp. (SeqCode)
CGGTCGGACCGGCAGGCCCGGTCAACGACGTACCGGACCCCGGCCAAACTCCACCGGACTTAGGACCGTAGATCACGTCGGTCGTCGTGTCGATGTAGAAATCGCCATTAACGCCGCCGCCAACGAGCGGCACGCCCGTTCCGCTGAGTACTGTATTGCCGTTCGCCCCCGTAGGACCAGCGGGTCCGATCGCGCCTGCCGGACCCGTTGCTCCTGTGGCGCCTGCGGGACCGGTTGCTCCCGCCGCGCCTGCGGAACCGGCTGTTCCGGTCGCGCCGGCGGGACCCGCCGGGCCCACCGGACCTGTCGGCCCCGCCGGGCCGGCCGCGATCGTCGCGCAGGTCCATGCACCCGTGCCGTTGGATTGCGGAGTTTGGGTGGCGCTGCAACCCTGCGGAAGTTGAAAGCCGTTGGAGACACCGACAATAGGATTGGCTGCCGTGCCCGTGACCGCAACTCCGGTTCCAGCGGTGACGCTGGCGACGAAGCCCCCTTGCGGCGGAGCGAAATAGCCGAGCGCGTCCGCAATCACGAAGGTCGTGACCTGCGCGGGCAGCCCGAGATAGAACTTGTTGGTGGCGTCGACGGGCACCAGGGCCGTGTTGGCGAGACCCTGGTGGGCTGTGAAATTCATCACGACCGACTGAGTCAGCGTTGCGAAACTGCTGCTCGGACTCGCCGACATGAACGCATCGAAATTCGGATTGAGCACTGTCAGCGTCATTACGATCGCGTTGAACGACGCCGGCAGTCCGCAGTTGGTCGCGGAGCCGCCCTGCGTGGCGAAGCTTCCAAGGTTTGTGGCCACCGGAATGGCGCTGCCGCCAACCAGCACCGCGTTGTAGGGTGGGGCGGTACCGTTGCGCGAATCCAAAATGCGGCATGGCACGATAGGCGTATAGACAAGATCCTCATTCGGAGTGCCGAGCGTCTTTGCAGTGACGCGCTCGGGCGTCACGAACTGGATGTCCGCCGCGTTCGACAAAACACTACGCAGTCCGGAAAGCGATCCCGCCATGCTCGCGGCCAGCAACTGGTCCGCGCGCAACGATTGGAGCATGGTGCGAAGTTGCGCGCTGTTGAGTCCCGCGCCGGATTGCTCGAGCTGGGCACCCCAAGCCGCGACCACGCCATCGATGATGGTGGATCGGTTCTGGTCGACAGCAAGCAAGCTGTCCGGCTTGATGACCGCCGCAGCGTTCGCCGTAGAAGCTGCGATGCACACCACGAGGCCCAGCGCGAAGGCATGGACCAACGGCTTAGGATTTTTCATCTTAACTCCCCGATTGATCGCAAAATATCGAGAGTCAGTTGCAATAACCGGGCCTGCCCGACGAGAAGCGAGCGAATCGGAGGGCCCGTCTCGAATGTTTCTCTCTTTTGCAACGGTCGCGCGACCAGACATGCGACAAGCCGGTTGCTGACGCGGGGTCGCGGACGGCGCGCGTGACGCTGACAACTACAATGTGACGCGCTGCGTCAGCACTTAGAGCACCATCTGGTGATCCTGCGCGCTCGGACCTAAGCGCTTGGCAGTTGCGCTGAAGCGATGAACTTGCTGTACGAGGCAGACGGTCGCCGATTCGGGCCTCGACAGATCAACTCGGCGCGGCCGAAGCACAGCTCACATGGCGTCCAAAGCGAACTCATCAAGGCGACCAATAACAACGGGCCTGCCTTGCGGCAAGCCGCTGTAGTTCCGGTTGCGATCCTTCTAGTTCGCCGAAAAAACAATCAGCGTGTGCCGTCCGCATCACGCTGTACCGGGACCGCAAGCTGCTCGCGCCAGCGACAAACACCGCCTTTCTCGAACAGTGCGCGCAGCAGGCTACGGGGCGCATTTACCTGCGCCTGGTCTCCGGCAAGCCAGTTTGGATCGATCGCGAATCGCTCGACGAAGCGGCCGTGGAGGTCGACCGTCGACACCCGAGTCGGGTTGCTGGCCTTGGCGCCGGCGGCGTTCAGCGGCTTGGGGTCGACCGCTACGGCTCCGCAATATCTGTCACTGCCGGGCGCCGCGGAGGCGTTCCACACGTTGGGTAACTGGGCGGTGCCAGGACCATAGATCTGCGCCCGGCGGTGTCGGATGCCCCCGATTTGATTGCGAACGGAGCTTGACGCGCGACTTGCTCCCGCGCCGAATGTTGCGCCCAGACCGCCCGCGCGCCATTCATTTCCCCGGTACTCGGCAGCATATCGCCGTTGCCGTCAAATTCGCGGCTGTGCCACTGTGGTTGGTCGCGGCGCACAGCCACGCACTGTTGCCGCCGGTCGCCTCATGTTTCGACAGGTTCAAGCTGGACGAACTCGTGTCGCAACTGCCGCTGGACAGCGTGTACCCCGCGGAGCATGCGGGTGAGGTCGCGGTGCCGGTTCCCAAACCCGCGATCGACGACGGCGCTGACGCCTGCGTCGCGCACTGCAGCGCGGTCGCGTCGGCTACGACGTAATAGCCGACGACATCGAAGATCAATTGCGCCGACAATCCGGCCGGCATCGCGAAGTAGACATTGTTGGTGGATATCTGCGGCACGATGTACATCGTCGACAATCCCTGGCCATGGGTGTAGTTGAGCGCGACGTTCGACAGCACTGTGCTGAGCACGTTGGAATCGCTGATGCCGAGGAACGCGTCGAAGTTGGGATTGAGGATCGTGGCGACGAGCGCCACCGCATGGATCGACCCGCCGGGTGGATTGGCCAAGCCGCAATCGGCGGTAGCCGTGCCACCATATTGTCCCCAGTTCGAACCTGCCGCGATAAAGCCCGGCAAGTTGTAGAGAACGTTGCCGGTAATGGGTCCCCGCACTCCGCTGGCCAGCGTCGCATTACGCGTGTCCATGATACGGCACGGCTCCAGCGGCACGTAGACGATTCCGGCCGCGGGGGGTGGCGGTGCTGCCAGCACGCTGAATTGTTGGGATGCAATCGCTGCGACGAATTGTGCATTGCCCGCGAACGTCGCGATGAACGTGGTCTGGCCGCCCGGTGGCGTCAGCGTGCAACTTGCGACGCCAGTTGGACCCGTCGATCCACTGCAAGTCTGACCCCCAATAGAAAACTGGATGGTCACACCAACGATTGGGACCAACGGATATTGCGAAGCATCGGAGAGCGTCGCCTGCAACGTGACAGGTGCGCCTGAAATTCCACTCGTCGGGCTCGTGCTGAGATCGAGAAAGCTGACGTGTTTGCCCGCCACCCACGTCACTGGAGTTACCGTCGAGTTCAGGGTCTGTGCGTCGATGTCTCCGCTCGCCATCACCCTGTCGGTACCCAACCTCACGCCAACGTAACTGATTGTCGCCGAGCCACTCGCATTTGTCGTAGCGAGTAGCGTTCGTGCGTTGGGCCCGACGATCAAGAAAGTCACGGGCGTACCGGCCGGAACACTCACATTGGTAAATGTTGCGGTAAACGTCTGCGACGTACCCTGAGGCGGATTTGGCACAACAACCGCGGGCGTGAGTGTCAACAGCGGCGATGGATTCGTTACCGAAAAGACGCATGCTCCGGACGCGGGCGCCAGCCGATAGATCGTGTCGCTGCCACTGGTGTAGAGGCAACCATCCGGACCAATGGTGCCGCTGCTGATCTGGCCGTTGGTAAGCGGTGTCGCCGTCAATGGGTCGGTCGTCAGGTCGACGAGGTTCAGTCCGCTGGCCCCCAACACGATGAGGGATTTCGCCGCCCCACTTGGCAAAACTTGCCCGATTGTGACCCAGAATATCGAATTAAGGCCCACTAACGTCGTCACGGTTGGGGGAGGCGACGAGTTGGTTGCCGACACCTGCACAATCACGTCCGAACTCGTGTAATTGACCGCCACGTAAATTGTGCCATTGGGCACAATTGCAACCGCGCCATTCGGCGTACCCGGCAGCGTGGCATAGGTGCTCAGCGACGGGCTCGCGGTGTTCGGATTGGAGATGCGGAATAACGAAGGGTTGTTTAGCCCCCCGCCGAAACAAATATCGGTAAAGAATAGATCGCCCGACAGGGGATCCACTGCCAGCGGACCCGGGCACGTCAGATTCGAGGCCACCGTGCGGATGGTCGCGCCGGTCGACGGATCGATCTGCAAGACCAATCCGCTACTCGCACCGCTGCCCGACGCGGCGCGCGAAACGTAGAGACTACCGTCGCTGCCGAACACTGGCGAACTGAGCGTCAACCCAAGATTCGCGAGCACATTCCCGCTCGAAACCGCGCCTCCGCCGGGAGCGATTTTGTAGAGTTTGCCGTCGGGCGAATCGCCGACGTACATATTGCCGGCAACGTCGAAGGCCGGATTGGAAGCGCCAGGGCAACCGCCGAAGTTAATGCCGCTGTAGGTGAAATTTCTGGCCGGGTACCCGGTCGAGAAGGCAGTCAACGCATAACCCGACGCCGCGGTGGGTGGCGTAGTTACGCAAGACGCGTTGGCTTGGCCGCTAAAGCTCACGACGGCCGAACCGGGAATCGGCAGGTCGCCGTCGGTGACATCGACCGCCGTATAGGTCACAGTCTCCGGGACCAGATCGGTGGCGTTGAATTGGATCGTCCCTGCCGCGTCCGTAACACTGGGACTGGGGCCGGTGATGATCGAATGACCGCTACCTTGCGCAAGCGTAACGGTCTTTCCGGGCGACGGATTGTTCTGTGCGTCACGCAACGTCACAGTGATGGTCGTGGCGGAGGTGCCATCATTTTGCACTGTAGTCGGCGCTGCGCTGATACCGCCGCCTGCGGCGGGTGGAACGATGACATTGATATTGAAGGTATCGGTCAAAACGACGTTGTCGGTCAGGTCGGTAGCGGTCAGGGTCAGTGATTCGACCGCAGAATCGGAAACCGTGAACACGGCGGCGCCCGTGTTGGCATCCGAGATCACCGTCGAAGGCGTAATGGTGGCGTGATTCCCCGGGCTACCTGTTAACTGAACGGTCTTTCCACCGACCAGATTGCCGTTCGCGTCCGCGAGGTGAACGGTTACGTAAACCTGGCTCGCTCCATCTGCGGGCAACGGCATGCCCGATAGCATCGGAAAAGATTCCGGCGCGTAATACGCGGTGATCTCGGAATTTGCCGCGACGGGCGCGCCAGCGGTTTGATTTGTCAGGCGCAAATGGAGTTGATTCACATTGGGCGAGCCAAGGCCCACATGCGCAAAATCAGTGCCCATCGAAGTGGGACTATGAAACGCGCTGGTGTTCGCCAGCGGATAAAACAGCGGGTTCAGGAAGCCCAGATTAGACCCTTGCGACTGGTTCAGGAGCGCGGCGTAGGCCGCCAATGTCGGTGCGGCGACGCTGGTACCACCGTAATAAAAACCCGTTGGGCAACCACCCGCGCTCGCCTGACAAATTTCCGTTCCGACCGTCGCCGGATCTGCATCCAACGCAACATCGGGGACCGATCGCATAGGATTGCTGTTCAGACCGCTCTGGTAACTCGGACTTTCGAAGAACCTGCTCACACCGAATCCACCCTGCCCCGTCGGTGGCGATCCCGCGGCTCCGTTCCACCACGTTTCGCTCCCATACACGTGCCCAGGAGCATACATTGCCGACGTTCCACCCACGGCCGTAATGTGCGGCACGTTGGCAGGAACATGGAGGGTATTGGGGGCACCGTCGAGGCAGGTGCTGCCCTGATCGCCGCTCGCGGAAACCACGGTTATCCCTGCGCCCGCCGCAGTTTGCAAAATAGAGTCGATACTGTGCACATCGGCCGAAGTCGTCTGATTCTCGCAATATGCAAAACTGTTGCTGATAATCGTGACTCCGTCGTTGATCATCACATTGAAAATCGACTGAAAGGATCCGGCGCCGGAAAATGGCGCGTCATAGACGACGACTTGCGACCCGGGAGCAATCGTCATCACCGTATCGATGTCGAGAAGCACCTCCGTCTGGTCCGCGGTGCCAAGCGGCGCGCCTCCGCCAACGTGCACCTGCGACAGGTTGTTGATCACGCCGTTCGGCAAACCCACCAGACTTATGAAGTCGGCGACATCGCTTCGCTGAAAAGTACTGAAGGCGACCAGACCGATTTTTTGCCCGGTGCCATCCACCCCCTGCCAGGCAGGTGGCGGCGGGTCACGTCTTGGAGAAAAGCCTGGAACCCCGCCGGGTCGGTGCGGCGCAGCACGACGGTGAGGGCGAGGTCAGCGTCTCGGCCATCCGCCGGCCCGATTGCGCGCACCGTCGCGGACGACACCGCCGACGCCAAAGCCGGAAGAACGTGGCCGCCGAGTGGAACCCGATCGGCGCGCACGACGTTGGGCAACGCGTCCGCGGAGGCTTGTGCGGAGACCAGCAATGCGAGGAGCAATGCAACAGAACGCAATAAGCGCAGCACTTGGACTCCTTGCGGGGGGCAGAAGGTGCGGGTCGCGTGATTATACCGATACGCTGCCGCGTGCTGTGCCTCGGTCGCACACGAGCGTTACAGGCGCTGAGCCGCGTCGCGCGCCACCAGCACCGCGTTCGTCCCGCCGAACGCAAAAGTATTCGACATGACCGCGCCAAGGCGAACGCCGTGGCGCGCCGCTCCCGGCACAAAGTCCAGGCCGAGTTCCGGATCCGCAAGGGTCAGGTGCGCAGTGGGCGGTATCACGTTGTGACGCAATGCCAGCAGCGCGATCATGAATTCGACAACGCCGGTAGCGCCCATGATGTGGCCGTGGATGGCTTTGGTCGAACTGACTGGGATCTTCGCCGCGCGATCGCCGAATACCTGCTTGATGGCAGTGGTCTCGACTCGATCGCCAACGCTGGTGGCCGTGCCGTGAGCGTTGATATAGCCGATGTCGCCACGATCGACTCCGGCCGTGCGCAGCGCGGCGTCGATCGCGCGCACCTGTCCGTCAGACGAAGGATCCGAGATATGCCGAGCGTCACTGGTCAGTCCGTAGCCCGCCAGTTCGCAATATATTTTCGCGCCGCGGCGCCGGGCCTGTTCGGCATTTTCCAGCACCAGCGCTCCGGCGCCTTCGCCGAGCACGAAACCGGAACGATCCTCCGCGAACGGTTTGCAGGAGTGCGCCGGGTCCACGGGGTCTTCCTTGGCCAGCGTGCGCAGCGCGCCCCACGCGGCAAAGGTGCCACGGGTGAGCATCGCATCGGAACCGCCGGCGATCGCGCGGTCGATGTAGCCATGCTGGATGGCGCGCATCGCTTCACCCAGCGCGATTGCCGACGAGGCACAGGCAACCGTATAAGTGGGCGTTGGACCGGTAATGCCGAACTCGAGCGAGATCTGCGCCGCCGGCGCGCTGTACATCATGGTGATGACAGTGGTTGGGCGAAGCTTCCAATTGTCCTTGTGGAACACCTGGTAATACGCGTTCTCGAGCGTCGCCACCGAACCCATGCCAGTACCCCAGTAGACCCCTGTCTGATCCGGCGCGGCCGCGATGTCCAGGCCCGAATCGGCGACCGCCTGCCGCGCTGCGGCAAGTGCCATCGCGGTCGAACGATCCATCGGCACGGTCCTGACGCGCGGCACGATCGAGTCGACATCGAAATTGGTGCTGGCGACGAGAGGTACGACCGCGCCGGTCGCCAGTTCCGGGGCACGCTTTACGCCCGAAGCCGCGCCGAGCGCTGCATCGAAGATGGCAGTGGGAGAGTTGCCGATCGCGGAGATTCCGCCAAGGCCGGTGACCGCAACGCGATGCATTTCCGGAATCTAGGGAGTTGCCGTGGACGAACCCTGCTGCGAGAGCGCCATGTTGGTCGCGTCAATGATGCTCTGGATGGTGGAGCTGCGCAGATCGAATTTGCCCTCGAGGCTGACATCGAAGGTTTCTTCGAGCTCGAAAACGAATTCCATTGCCGACAGCGAATCGACATCGAGATCGGCCAGCTGCGTAGACGGCTGAACCGTATCCGGATCCAGCCGCAGTTTCGCGACCATCATTGCTTTCACTTTCTCGAATGTTGCGATCATGGTTCCGAATACCAGACAGGCATGTCCAGAATCCAATTATAGAACAAGTCGAACTCAGTCGAAGCGCCCGCGCAATGGGTTCCTGCGTTTGGCAGTCGCAGGCGGTGGCGAGTGTTGACGCGCTGCGCCGCAAATAATTTCCGCGACGGTCGATTCGCAGTAACGTCAAAGCACTGTTCAGACTCGTCCTGCGCGGTGGATCACTTTCCTGGCAGGCGACAGCAATTGGCGGTCGCCGTGAGATGCGCGGCCGATGCCCCGGAGTTGGTCGCTGCGCACAACCACGCTTGACCCGACGCCTTGTCGCTCGACAGGGCCACGCTTTGCGAATCGCTGTCGCAACTGCCGCTGGTCAACGTATAGCCTAAGCTGCAGGCGGGTGACGCCGCGGTACCCGTTCCACCGGACGCCGCGATGGTCGATGCGCCAGACGATTGCGTCGTGCATTGCAGCGCCGTCGCATCGGGCACGACAGAGTAACCGACAACGTCGAACAGCAAGTCCGCCGTCAACTGGGGCGGCATCGCGAAGTAGATGCTGTTGCTCGAGGCCTGCGGCACGAGATACATCGTCGACAATCCCTGCCCCTGCGTGTAGTTCAATGCGACTGTCGAGAGTGTCGTGGTCAGATCGTTGATGTCGCTGACGCCAAGATACGCGTCGTAGTTCGGATTGAGTATAGTGATCACCAGTGCGAGCGCGTGGATGCTTCCCCCCGGCGGATTGGTCAGTCCACAATTTGAAGGGTTCGTTGTCGCGCCGTACTGGCTCCAGTCCGAACCTGGAGCGAGAAATCCCGGGATGCTGTACAGCGCATTGCCGGTCAGTGGGCCCTTCACGCCGCTGGCAAGCGTGGCGCTGCGCGTGTCCATGATGCGGCAGGGCTGCAACGGTTTGTACACCGTATTGGCCGAACTCTGCCCGGAGGGAGGCGCCTGGCTGCCGCAGAACGTTACGGAAAAGCCGCTGAACGTGGCACCGCCGCCCGACGGCACCGTTGCGTAACAGGCGAATCCACTCGATGCGTCATCGTACTGCCAAGCATAGGCGGAATTGCAGGCGTTCTTGAATGTCTCATAGTACGGGACGCTGCCGCCACCCGCCTGCACGCCCGCCTGCAGCCACGAGGCATTGAATACACCACCGACCCCCGTGTACAGTGGGTTAAGGCCTTGCGAATCATAAGTACACGTACCCAGGCCGCTAATAGTGGGCGGCAGACACAGGTGCGCCGTCTTGTTCTGGGTCAGGTTATCCAAGTAGGTCACGGTGCGACACGTGTAACCCAGTGCCTGGGCATACGTGGCTTTCTGCGTCCCGCCCCCCGGGAGCATATCCGTCTGTCCGGTCAGATATCCACCGCAAGCCGTCCCATCCATCAGATCCTGGCAGTTCAGCGTTGCTTGCGATGCAAAGTCGGCCCAGCCATAGTTGTTGAAATTCGGTGAGATATTGGTTTGTGGAGCCGATGCGTACAGGCATACGCCCGCACCCGCGGGAGGCTGATAGCCGGTCGGATAATTCGGGACAATGTAGGTCGTGCCTGGAAAACAGTCGTTTTGCGAAGTCGCGGTCGGGGTACCTTGATTGGACGAGGCTTGCGCATTCTTGATCGGACCGGTGGCGCGCGTAGCCTCGCTGAAATTCTGCACGCAGTACATATCTTGGTAGGACGGGCCCGCACCGGCCGCGCCGCTGCAGTTCGTCGTCGGTCCCGGCGCTTTGCCCGATGCATCCTGCGCGATCGGTTGGTCGCATTTCAGCGCGGCGTAAATGATGGCATTAGGTGTGCTGCCTGTAGGTGCGGTTCGCTGGCACTGAGTGCACGTGTCGAGGCAACCGATGACGGTCGCGCCCGACTTGACTTGCAAGTTGGTCGGGCACGTGACATCGAGATCGCTGCTGCAACCGGCAACGTAACAGGCGACATCGTTCTGCCCGGCGGGCACGCCACCAAGCGGATAACTGCCGCCCGTCGGCGTGACCTTCATTTCGACGTTGGCGCCGGCGACAAGGCTCACATCGTAATTTGCGTTGTTGGGTGTCCCCGTGGCCGACGTGACCTCGAACTGGGTGACGGGATTGGTCGGCGAAGTGGTCCCGAAGCCGCAGTCCAGCAGGCCATGCGTATCGCCCGAGGCGGTGCATTGACCTGTCGCGCAGTCGAGGTGCATGGTGTCGACGACACTGCAGTTGGTGCGCGGCCAGAAGGTGCCGGAGGTCCACACCTGCGGCATGCAGAACGTGCTGGTGGTGGTGCACTTGCCGTTGGCCTGGCACGTGGCGCCACCTGAGCAATCGCTCGACGTGGTGCAGATGCACTGGCCAGCATTCGTGTCGCAGGTACCGGAACTGCAGGCCGCATTGCTCGTGCATTGCGCAGCGAGCGCCCAGTTGCCGCCTTGTGGCGGATACGACTGATTGTTCGCCGCGGCCCCGGACTCCCCTATCCAGATCGGATACGGGCAGTAATTGGTAAAGGTGTAGGTGTACTGGTCGCTCGCGCATTGAGCCTGTGCGCTCGCCTCGCCAATGCCCAAGGCCGCCATGACAACGCAAGGAGCGAGCACGGTCCTTGCCCTTGTGACGGCGCGTATCCGCATCATTTTTTCCCTTGGTCTCGTTTCATTCAGGACGCCCAGAATTTCTGGGTCGCGATCCGCGCACCCTCCGCCATCGCGGCCAGCTTCGCCCACACTACGTCCGGATCCACCGCGGATTGGCCCACCCACGTGCCGAATCCGCAGTCGCTGCCGGCCATCACGTTTTCGCGGCCGACCAGGTTAGCGTAGCGGCCGATACGTTGCGCGATCAATTCAGGATGCTCGACGAAATTCGACTTCGACTCTATCACGCCGGGTATGAGCACCTTGCCGTCGGGCAACTTGAGCGTCTCGAACAGGATCCACTCGTGCGCGTGGCGGGGATTGGCCGCTTCCAGCACGATAGTGCTGGGCCGCGCCTTGAACACGATGTCTATCACGTCGGCCAGCGCCACATCGCAATGATGCGGGCCTTCGTAATTGCCCCAGCACAAATGCATGCGCACTTGCTCGGGAGCAATGTTAGCCAGCGCGTGGTTGAGCACTTCGACGTGCAGCTGCGCCTTCTTGCGCCATTGCGGAAGCGTCAGGTCGGCGTGCTGAATGTGACGTCCCATGCCGAGGTCGGGGCAATCCACCTGCAGCGTGATGCCGGCATTGGCGATTGTTTCGTATTCGTGGCGCATGGCGTCGGCGATGGCGAACAGATAGGCTTCCTCGCTCGGGTAGTACTCGTTGCGGAAGAACAGCGACACCACGCCGGGCGAGGCCGCCGTCAGGAACGCGTCAACGCTTCCGCACGCGGCTTGCGCAGCCTTCAAATGCGCGACATCGCGTGCCGACGCGGCGGCATCGCGCACGTTGATTGCCGCGTTGCAGGCGGGAGTCTTGCGTCGTGAGCGCCCGGGGTCGCCGAAGACGCGCTTGGCAAGTCCGGGAAAACCGGTGAGGTCCTGGTAGACGAAAGTGTTGCCCTCGCCGCCGAATCCGCTCAGGCGATCCTTGATGTAGGTGGCGTAGGATGGCTTGCTCATTTCGCCGTCGTCGACGATGTCGATGCCCGCGTCGACCTGCTTGCGCACCACTTCCTTCACCGCGGCAGCGATGCGGCGCTCCAGCGCCTCCGGTTCTACCGGCACGCCCTCTTCCTTCGCGAACATCGTCCGAATCAGGTCCGCCGGGCGCGGCAGGCTGCCGGTGTGCGTGGTCAGGAACCGTTCGGTGCTGCGCTTCATGGACGCCTTCGTGGCGGAGCAGAATTCGTGGGACGTGCTGTTTTCGACCCGAGTATTGTATGCAATGGCGAGGCATTGAAGCTAAACTTGAAACGGAGGCCCTGAGCAGATTTTCGAAATCCATGACTAGCTGCGTAGACGCAAATCTATTGGGCTGGATCGTAGGCGCGCTGGCGGGAACACTCACCGACATCGTTCTGCTGGCGCTGGTCGCCGCGTCGCCGGCGCTCGGTCGCGGACGCTCCGTCGGACCTGATCGACGGGTCGGGCTGCGACGCTTCCTGCGCCGATCGCTGTGGCTGCTGCTGCCTATCTGGTGCGTTGGCGGCGCGTACACCGGCCGCGAGTTCCTCACCTGCTACGCGCGCGGCGGGGCTTACGCTGCCGTGGCGATGATCGGCATTCTGATAGCGTTGGCCATTCTGAGCGCCGCCAATCAGATTGGCCGGCGGAGCGTGCGATGACCGAGTCGCTGCTGGCGGTCGGCCACGGCGTCGACGTTGGCCTGCCTTTTGGCCTGCTTGTAGGCCTACTGCTCACTCCGGTGCGCCTCACGGGGATCGATTTTCGCCAGTGGTTTCGCGACCCCGGTCAACCGAGCGCGTGGAGCGACGATTCCTGGATCGGATTGACCTGCGATGCGATCAAGATCGTCTTCTTCTGCGCCGCCATTGGACTCTTCATCGCATCGATAGCGCTGGCGGTGGGTCGTGGTCTGTCGCCAGCAAACTGCTGCCTGCTACCCGATGTATGGAACGCCTTCCATACCGCCGGTCCCTACCTTCTTGGAGCGCTGCTCGGAGTCGTTGTTGTGCAATGTGCCGCGGAGATGACGTGGCGGGCGGGGGTCGCATGGGTGCCCGATCCCGCAACCGAAGTGCGTTACCTTTCGCCAGTCACCATGTCCACGCTGCCGATCGCCAAGCCGCGCAGCGGCCGCAGGCTCATCGTCTGTTGCGACGGGACCTGGAACTGGCCGGACCGGCGCCGCGAGACGAACGTCGTGCGCCTCGTGCGTCTGCTAGCCTGCGAGCATAGTCGCGCCGATGGCTCGGTGATTCCGCAAATCTCGCATTACCACCTCGGCGTAGGAACCGGAAACGTCGTCGACCGCATCTTCGGCGGCGGCATCGGCATTGGCCTGTCCGCCAGCGTCAAGTCGTGCTACGGGTTTCTGGTCGACAACTATATCGAAGGCGACGAGATATTTCTGTTCGGCTTTTCGCGCGGCGCCTACGTCGCGCGCAGCGTGGCCGGACTTGTGGGTTGCGCTGGAATTTTGCAGAAGCAGGAAATGCAATACTTCATCGACGTCTGGGACTGGTACACCGAGGATCGCCGCAGGCGCGACGTCCAAAACCTCAACAAACTGGCTCCAGACCGGCACAAAACTGTGGACATCGAAGGCATCGGGGTGTGGGACACGGTCGGCGCGCTGGGAATTCCCGGCACGCGCTTCTGCGCAAAGTCGTTCGCGTTCCATGAGACTGCATTGGGCCCCGGCGTTCGCCATGCGTTTCAGGCGTTGGCCATCGATGAGCAGCGCGGCAATTTCCAGGCGGCGGTGTGGACCCTGAACAAGCATCCGCGCTCCGGCCAGGTTCTCGAACAGGCGTGGTTTCCCGGTGCGCACTCGAATATCGGCGGCGGCTACGAACAGCACGGACTGTCCGACACGACGCTGCTGTGGATGCTCTCGCGAATCCTCAAGTGGGATCTGCTCGAACTCAATATGGACGCGGTGGCGGGCGGGCTCGACCAATCGGAGCCTTATCCGGCCGGCATACTCGCCAAATCGCGCACGCGCTTCTGGCGCGCGATCGGGTCGCCAGTGCCGCGACCGGTCGGCATCACCACCGATGCCGAGCAGATTCACGAAAGCGCTTGGGAGCGCGCCGCGAAGCACGACGGCGCATTGCACGCGGATGTCTATCGCCACTCGCGCCGCAAAGCCTGGCTGGACACCATGCGTGGCTTCGCAGTCGCTCGCAGCGACATCGAACGACAGTATGCGGTCCGGAAGAGAGGCCCTCGCACCTCTGCTGCACGCCAGGAGTCCCGCAAGCTCGGATGGTGCGATCGGGCGCTGCGATGGCTGGCGGGTCCCAGTTGATGGCGGATGGAGTGCAGCGCAATGCCTGAGGCGTACGCGCATCTCCTTGCGGCACTCTCAACCTCGGCCTATTGGCAGGGGACCGGCGTCGTCTTTGTCCTGATGGCTGCGGTCTACTTCGTCAATGCCTCGGCGCGGACAAGGCTCGATGCCGCGCTTGGCGAAGGCCTGCAACGCAAACCGCTGCGCATGTTCGACCTGAGCCACGGCTCCACGCAAACCGCCTTGCAGCACAGGCACCTCGTAGTTCCGGAGCGGCTGTGGACCTACGACGAGGAGTATCTCGAACGCTTCGCGCGAGTCGCCGGCGAATGCATCGTTCGTGGCGAAGGGTCCGTGCTGCGGTTCTACGTCAGTGCCATCCTGCGCCGTTGGGACTGCGTGTTCGCGATTTTGCTTGCGATCGTGGTGACGATGATCGATTTCGGTATCGCGAAGAACATCGTTGCCACCTATCCGTCGTGGGCCTGTGTCGCCATGCTGGCTGGTTGCATGGGCGTGCTATACGGGGTTGCCGACGCAGCGGAGGATTTCAAGCTGGCCTCGATCCTGCGCAAGCCGGAGACGATCGATGCCGGCGAAGCCGCGGCGGCGAACTTCCTGACGCGAGCAAAATTCGTCGCGATCACCGCATCGGGTTTCGGCATCGCGATTTATCTGCTCTTGTCGATGATCGCCGCCGTGGTGTTGCGCCCTCCGATCGATGCGGTGGGGGAAACTGTCCCGGCAATCGCGCGGTGAGCAAGATCGCCGGCGGGTGATCGCCTGGAGATGCGGTAACTGCCGCTTGGGTGCGCGCCGGGCAATCGGGTTCCCCTCAGAACGCGTCAGGTTCGAAGCGTCGCCTCCAGCGTTATCTCCGGAACGCTCGCGAGCGCCTTGGAAAGGGGACACTCGCGCTTTGCGGCGCTGGCGATTTCCTGGAACTTCGCCGCATCGATGCCCGGTACCGAAGCCTGCATCGTGAGGACGATCCGGTCGATCACGAAGCCTTCGCCCTGTTTGGCGAGGCGCACGCTGGCCCGCGTGTCCACATCGCGAGTGGCGAGGCCCGCGCGGTCGCACGCAAACGAGAACGCCATGGTGAAGCAAGCGGCGTGCGCAGCGCCGAGGATCTCTTCGGGGTTGGTCCCGCGTCGGTCGTCCTCGAAGCGACTTGCGAACCCGTACGGATAGTCCTTCAGCGCACCCGTCTCGGTGCTGATTCTCCCCTGCCCCTGCTTGCCCCGGCCTTCCCAGTGCACACTGGCGGTCTTTTCTTTCATTGCGATCTCCTCGT
>JBDTLK010000094.1:0-14913 GCA_039934835.1 Edaphobacterium sp. (SeqCode)
TGCCGGCCTTTGGCTTTCGTTGCGTTGGCTTGTGTCATGTCGCTCCATATCGTGTTGCGAGTGCATGCAATCGCTCGCGTGGAAATGGTGACCGGAACAGCTGCGCATTGGCTCGAGCCCGGCCCGGGGGGGCCGGCGATCGTTGCGCTCTCGAATCCCGAGAGCGGCGAAGTGAAGGGGCGAAGACAGTCGAGGGCTACGGGATTTGCGTTGCGAGTACCGGGTGCGCAAGCACACCGACAACTACCTCGCGTTCCCGCAGCGAATGCCCGATCACGACGAGATCAACTACGAACCCACACTGAATATCCATACTGCGGACCGATAACATTCATCACGAACAAATTCACCGCAGTGCTCGCATTGTAACCCTCCCCGCACGCACTCGCCTAGCGCGCTGTCGCGTTTTGATTGTGGAACGCTGATTCGGACAATGTCTGCACTGCGAATCCCTAGGCGCCTGCGAACGCGCTTCGACGACTCGCTGCACCAACGTGGGATGATTGCGCTATCACGGCGATTGACGTGAATCACTGCGCCACAATCGGGACCTGCACAGATGCCGCTACCCATCGAAGATTACGGTCTCATCGGCAATACGCGCACCGCCGCCATCGTCGGCAAGGACGGTTCGATCGATTGGCTGTGCCTACCGCGCTTCGATTCACCATCGTGCTTCTCGGCGCTTGTCGGCAAGCCCGAGCATGGGCGATGGCTGCTCGCGCCAGATGCCGGCGACTGCGCCGTCCGCCGCTGTTATCGGTCCGATACCCTCGTGCTCGAGACCGAGTTCACGACCGCCGACGGCGTCGTGCGCGTGATCGACTGCATGCCGGTATGGCACGATCGCACCGACATCGTGCGCGTGGTGGAAGGCGTGCGCGGCCGCGTCTCCATGAGCATGGAACTCGTCATACGGCCGAGCTATGGCGCGGCCACGCCCTGGGTTCGCCGGGTCGACGATGCGTTGCTCGCCACGGCCGGGCCGGACTCGCTCGAGTTGCGTACTCCCGTCGCCGTCGAGGGACGCAACCTCACGTCCGTGGCCCAATTCATCATGGAGGCCGGAGACCGCGTGCCGTTCGTGCTCACCTGGTTCCCTTCGCACGAGCCGCGACCGTTGCCCATCGACGCCGATGCCGCCATCACCGCGACCGAGCGTTACTGGCGCGGATGGTGTGCGCAATGCGCCTACGATGGACGCTGGGCCGAGCCGGTACGCAATTCTTTGATGATTCTCAAGGCGCTTACCTACGCGCCCACCGGCGGAATCGTCGCGGCGGTGACAACGTCGCTTCCCGAACTCGTCGGCGGCGTGCGCAATTGGGATTACCGGTATTGTTGGGTGCGCGACGCGACATTCACGCTGTATGCGCTCCTGCTCGCGGGATACCGTGACGAGGCGCGCGACTGGCGCCGCTGGCTCCTGCGCGCCGCGGCGGGAAATCCCGACGAGCTCCAGATACTCTACGGCGTCGCGGGCGAGCGCGAGGTTACCGAGCGGGTGCTGCCGTGGCTGCCCGGTTATCTCGACTCCGCGCCGGTGCGCGTCGGCAATGCGGCGGCCGTGCAATTCCAGCTCGACATCTACGGCGAGCTCATGGACACGATGCACGTCGCGCGCACGGCTGGGCTCGATCCCGACGCCGACGCGTGGAGCTTTCAACGCACGCTTGCCAACTTCATCGCGGACAACTGGCAGCGCCCCGACAGTGGAATCTGGGAGTCGCGTGGCGGACTGCAGCATTACACGTTCTCCAAGGTGATGGCGTGGCTCGCCATGGATCGGTCGGTGAAAGCTGTCGAGGAATTCGGACTCGAAGGTCCCGTCGACCGCTGGCGCGTGACGCGCGAGCAAATTCACGCCGACATCTGCGCGCACGGGTTCGACGAGGCGCGCGGAAGTTTCGTCCAGTACTATGGCTCGCAGGAGCTCGACGCGAGCCTGCTTCTGGTTGCGCAAGTCGGGTTCCTGCCGCCTGACGATCCGCGCATTCGCGGAACGATCGAAGCAATCGAGCGTGAGCTTGTCGTCGACGGCCTGGTCGCCCGGTACCGCACCGACAAAGGCGACGACGGCCTGCCCGCTGGTGAAGGGTTTTTCCTGCCCTGCTCGTTCTGGCTGGCCGACAGTCTGCTGTTGCTCGGGCGCGCGGCCGATGCCGAGGCGTTGTTCGAGCGCCTGCTCAGCCTGCGCACTGACGTCGGGCTGTTGTCCGAGGAATACGACCTGCGCAATCGCCGCTTCCTCGGCAACATTCCGCAGGCGCTCACGCACGTCGCGCTCGTCAACACGGCACGCAACCTGTCCATGCGTGGGGGCCCCGCAGAGCATCGGGCGAGCGAAAAGACCGTGGTGGCCCCCGAGTCGCGCCCACGACGCGGCTCGGATAAAGACGACCTCGGCGGGAGCGATCCGCCCGCGCCGACCGCTGCACATCGCGCGCCGGCGCCGTGACTGGGAGCCTGGCTGGCACGCCGTGTTCAATATGCGCTCCTTGTCAGTGGCTGTCTTACGTGCGTATGAGCAATGCGCCGATTCCGGAGACAACCGCACATCGATAAATTGGATGCCGTGGGGGACGACGTGAACCAAGAAAGTACGTGGTGCGGCTGAACAAGGAGAAGCTCGAAGAGGTGCTTACCCGTAAGTTCAGGTACCGGAGTTCGCAACCGATTGCTGGGGCCATGTGCACCAACTATTACGCCTCGATAATTTCCGACCGCTTTTAAGACAGGAGATCAAGATCATGAAAAAACGTTTCATTGCATTGGCTGTCGCGTCGCTGTTTGGAACGGCAATGGCCGCCGATAGAACCGTGAACAATCCCTCCGATTCAATGCGGGCGACTGCGCCTGTCGTCCGCCCGGCCGAACGTAACGCAGCATTCACAAACGAAAAGGACATGCTCGAGCAAAAGCTCAAGGCCGGAACCGATCGCGCCAGCTACAAGAAAATCATCGAAGCCAACGGCTATCGGGTGTCGGCTATCAACGCCGACAAGCCCGATTACCTCGAATACGAAATCGTCAAGGGCACGCACAGTCTCGAAGTACAGTTGGACTTCAAAGACGGCGCCCATCGGGCAACCGGCATCGACGTGACCAGCAACATGTGGCGCGCCGATTCCACCAAGCGCATGGAGAAGGACAACAGCTACAAGTCCGCGACCCCGATGGTGGCCGATCCAACCGGTAAGTACAGCGATCGGCGCTACATGAAGGAGTGGACCAGCGAGAAGGAAAGGCTCCAAGCCGCGCTGCCGCCGAACATGAAGGTCGCCGACTACAAGACTAAACTGCAGCAAATGGGCTACACGATCTCTTCGGTCAATGACCGTGAGCCCGACTATGTGGAGTACGAGATCGTGAAGGGCCAGAACAGCTTCGAAGTGCAGATCGACCGCGACCCGAAGACCCAGATGGCGACGAAGGTGGACGTGGCGACAAACGTGTGGGATGCCGCAGGCACCGACCGCGTTAAGGCGGCGAACAAGAAGAAGTAAGCAAAGGCACCGGCTCTGTGGTGTGCGGCCGCGGGCGCCATTAAGGGCGCCCGCGGTCGCTTTGACGTGCTGTCCATCAACGAAGGCGTGGGCGCCAGGAAGAGTTCACGCCACGCGACCGAGCCAGGCTCAAACCAGGGCTGGGGTGCAAGCCTCGTTCAAGCACGATCGGCACCACGATGCTTCAGAAGACGAGCACACCCATGAACACCCCGAAAATAAGCACGACAAGGAAGATTACGAGCGCGATGAAGAACAGGACCTTGGCAATCGTTTTTGAGCCCGCGGCTACGCCGGAGAATCCGAAAAATCCGGCGACGAGCGAGATGATGAAAAATATGACGGCCCATTTGATCATGGCAACTCCAGTTAAGGTCGATGGCGGGCGCCTCGGGCGAGCAACCTCCCGGACGCGAGTTTAGCGCATGTCGGGCAGCGCGTGCTGCCTTCCGGATTTCGCGCGATCCGAACCGATTGTTCCAGCCGTCGTCGCTATTCCTTTGGCGCGTGATTGCGCAAGAGGTCCTCGTCGTCGGGTTGATAATCGGCGGCGATCTGGCCTTTGAGTTCGTCGCGTGGCGCAATGTCAATCGCGCCAAGTGGCTCGCTACCTCCCCCCGCTCTAACGCCGCTGGTCGTCGATGAAGGGCTGCCGGTCGAGTCCGGCGTGGTGGCAAAGCCTGAAGTTGCAGAGCCGGGCCCGACACGCACGTTGTAGATCGGCTCCGGCATCACCACACCCGCGCGATCAAATGCGCCCTTGACCAGTCGAATCGCTTCACTGCGCACTTTCAAAAACTCTGCCTCTCGCTGATCGATCCAGCCAAAGACCCGCAGAATCACGTTCGAGTCCCCGAGAAGCTGCACTGTGCACGACGGAGGCGGTTCCGCTAGAATTCCGTCCATCTGCGCTACGGTGGTGGCGGCCAGCGCCTGCGCGGCGGCCAGATTCTGCTCCGTGTCCACGCCAACCTCGAACTGGAAGCGCCGCCTGGGATTACGCGTGTAGTTGACGATGATGGCCTTATATACTTTCGCGTTCGGAATTCGCGTGTGATTGCCGTCGAGCGTCATTAGGATCGTCGCCCTCGCGGTGAGGCGCACGATGCGGCCCTCAAAACCCTCGATGGTAACAAGATCGTCACGGGAGAATGGCTGCCTAAGGCTGAGCAGCAAGCTCGCGATGTAGTTCTCGACCGTATCCCGAAGGGCGAATCCCAGCGCCAGACCAATGACGCCGGCCGCGCCAAGGACCGAACCTACCAAGGTCGAGGCGTCGAGGACCTGCAGTGCCAAAAGCAAACCAAGTCCCGTGACCGCGACCCGGATGAGTTGTCTGACGAAGTCGCGCAGGAAGGGATTGGACGTCAAATGTCGCGCGACCACCCTGCTGGTCGCGATGCGCTGGGCGATCCACCAGAAAGTCGCGACGACGACCGCCGCTACCAGTAGCAGTGGAAGATACCCGACAAAACTCAGGAATTGCGCCGTCAACCGGTCCGACAACTGTGCAATTCGCCTGCGTAGATCGCGCGACGCTTCAATCCTGTCCCGAATGTCGACGACGCCTTCCACGCGCTGCGCAAGCCGGATAGCCTGCTCGTGCACGGCTTTGGACGCGGCGATGCCCGTCAGCACCACGACCCCGCCGTTGACCGCGACGTCCACGTCCTGCAGTCCATCGATTGTGGCAAAGAGCTGCCGGACGCGCAGCTTGATGCGGCTATCGGTGGCGGTGTCCGACGTGATCGCGATCGTCGATTCGACCTTTCCTTGCGACGCGGCCGAGGTCGCGGCTTCCTCGGCACCGAGCGCGGGCAGCGGCCCCATCAAAGCCACAACGAGGAGGCCCGCAAGGATTTGGCGAACGTGGGACAGCGCGCTATGGCGTCGGTTCACAGAAGGGGCCTGGCGCGATCAACCTGAATCCGTGCAGATTTCGAGGAACATCATGCCTCTGCTAGGGCGAATGTTCCAAATCAGCGATCAGGGCTTTCATTTCACCGATTTCACGTCGCTGCGCCTCAATGATTCCATCGGCCAGTTTGCGAACTCGGGGATCACGTATCTTGGCTCGCTCGCTCGTCAAGATGGCGATTGAATGATGCGGGATCATTGCCTTCATGTACGCCACATCGGCAATCGTGGCCTGGCTGCGGACAAGCCAGAGCGCTACACAGAATACGACTACGCTTGCTAAGATGATGCCTCCGTTCACGGTCCGGTCCGTATACATGCCCATCATGAAAGTAAGCATGATGACGGCCATCGCGGCACCCATGATGAGCGCCATGAACGCTCGCGTCTCGCTTGCGAATACATGGTCTAGCTCGTAGGTGTTCAGATACATCAAGCCGAACATCACGAGGGTCGACACCGCAATCATCACGCCAAATCTACGATACATTTTCATTTGCAGGCCCCACTCGGGAATTGTCTAACTGTCTCCTCCGAAACCGCTAAAGGGAATAGGACCCGTTCCATTTGTTGTGTAGGACGCGGTAGTAAGTCCGAACTGGACGCGTCACCAGCATGGAAGTCACCCTTGACCCGCATCACCAACCTCACCACACTCAGCTATGGAATCGAACTTCGAGTCCGGCGTCGGGGAGCTGGCTCGGCAAAATGAAACTGGCGGATACATGCGCAAACTTGCGATTCCGCTTGGCTTGCTCCTGATCGTCCCGCTAGCGCCCGTGCTGCACTATTTTGCCCCAGTCGGCGCGATCTGGATCTTTGTCGCCGGCGCCGTGGCGATTGGCGTCCTGGCCGATTGGGTGAGGCGCGCCACCGAGCACCTCGCCGCAAAAACGAACTCCGCCATCGGCGGCCTGCTCAACGTCAGCTTCGGCAGCCTTGCCGAGGTCGTGCTGGCGTTCTTCGTGCTCGCTACCGGGAAGATCGACGTCGTGCGCGCCCAGATTACGGGGTCGATCATCGGCACGAGCCTCCTCGGCCTCGGCTTGGCCATCGTTATCGGCAGCATCGGCCGCTCGCAGCAGCTTTTCAATCGCGACAAGGCCGGGCAATTGGCCAGTTTGCTCATTCTGGTCGTCATCGCATTGCTGTTGCCTGCGGTCTTCGATTTTGCCGGCCGTCAGCTCGCCCCCGGTGAAAATCAAATGGTCACCGACGAGCACCTCAGCCTCGGCGTGTCGGTCATTATGATCTTGTTGTACGGGGCCAACCTCATCTACACGCTAGTCACGCACCGGAACGTGTTCGCGTCGGACGACGCGCGGAGTGAAAGCGACAACGAAAATGCGAGCGGAACAAGCTGGACTGCGTGGGCGGCGATCGCCGTCCTTGCCGTGGCTACGACCAGCATCGCGTTGGAAGCGCATCTCGTTTCGAGCGCGCTCGAAGAGACCTCGAGCACGCTCGGTCTTTCCCCCGTTTTCGTCGGCGTGATCGTGCTGGCCCTCGTCGGCACGGCCTCCGATCTGTTTGCGGCTTCGTGGTTTGCGCGCCAAGACAAGATGGGGCTCGTCCTCAACATTTGCGTCGGCTCGGCAATCCAGGTCGCGCTGGTCGTGGCACCGCTCCTTGTTATCGGCTCCTGGCTGATGGGCAACCCCATGAGTCTCGTATTTCACAATCCCATCGCACTCTTTGCCATCGCCAGCGCCGCCTTTATCGTCAACGCGATCGCGACCGACGGCGAGACGACGTGGTTCGAAGGCGTATTGCTCCTTGGCGTATATGTGCTGCTCGGTCTCGCTTTCTTCTTCTCGCCCCCGATCGCCTAGAGCGGCATACTTTTCTCAACGGGAGAACTGCAACCATGCACGGATTGAATCACATCACGACCGTCCTCATCTTCCTGGCCGCCTGGACGCCGCTCTTCGCCGGCGCGCAACCTCATCAGGTGACGAAAGGTAACTACACATTGCGCAGCAGCACCGTCAACAGTGAGTCCATTTCGGCGTCCATGGCGAAGGCGCACGGCTTCGAGCAGGCACCGTCGGTCTCTATCCTGAACGTGACGGTGATCGAAAAAGACCGCGCCGGGAAGCCGACCGTACCCGCCGTCCTTACCGTTGACATTCGTGATCTTACCGGCCGCAAGCTGCCGATCGAGATGAAGGTCGACCACGAAAACGGGTCCGTCTCCTACTACGGCACCTACCATCGATTGCCGAACCAGACGCTTGCGTTCGACATAACTGCCGCGCCAGAAGGCTCCAGCCGCATACTGAAAATGCGGTACCGCGACCGGTAGCCCGCGCGAGGCGGGCCGGCAGCGTTCTTTCAGTCCTCCTACGGCCGCACGGCTGCAGCGCGGCGAAGGTTATGAGTCTTCGCGACGGGCGCTCATCCTCCGCCCGTAACTCACACAGCGCCGCAATCGCGCCTCCCCGGCGCCTCAGAGAGAGTCGGGTTTTCGCACGCCAGACAAGGTCGATGTCCCGGTGACGCCGGACATGCCGACAACGCTGAACGAAGCATCTGTTTCCAGAACTACGGCGTACGCATCCTGCCGGTCGCCGATTCCGTGCGAGCGCAGGGCCGCAAGCACTTCGTCTTCGGTAACACGACTCCTGAGCAGCGCCGACTTAATGAATTCACCTCGAAAGAGCAGCATCTGCGGCTCCCCGGTAACAAGCCTGCGGACCCAGCGCCAGCGCACGCTCAACCAGGTGACACCGAACTGAAATGCGATCAAGAGCATGAAAGCAAAGACGCCCTGTGCCAGCGATGTGTCCTTGCTTAGAAGCACTGTTGCCAGCGTCGAGCCGAGTGCCACCGTGACCAGGAAATCGAAAGCGTTCATCTTCGACAGCGTTCTCTTGCCGGAGATTCGTAGCAGCACTACCAGCGTCGCATAGGCGCAGACGCCCACGATCCCGGTGCGCAGCAACGCCCCCCAACCGTCGAAGAACATCGCATCTACGGCGGACGTCATCGGATATCTCCTCGTCGTAATGCCGCTTGATTGTGGCGCGGGTCTTGAAGGGGGTAGTTGGCCGCGAAGGTATCGTGGAAACGCCCGTGCTCATAGGGGGTGCGCCCTCGCCGCCGATTGCCTGGGGTCACCGCGCGTAGAACGTCCTGTAAAAAAATGCACCGCAACGCATCGAGGACCACCCCACTTCAGGTATACCCGTGCGCGAATCATGTAGGGGCCACGCTTACGCAATGTTAGGCATTCGTCTTACGCGAACATCGGCGTCGCGAGCGTAATATCAGCATATGAGAACCTTAGGAAAACTGAGAAAGCTTCCGCAGCAGGGATGCTCATGGGCCTTGAACGCGGTCGCGCGGTCCCGAGATCGAGATTGGCGGACAACGCCATGCCCCTCCTCAACAAGGCCCCGATAGCATCGCCGATCGGTCTGTTGGCGGAGTCTGCAAAGGGTCCGCGCCTTACACGACGTGAATGGTTGCTTGCTGCAACCTTGCTGCTGGTTGGAGGTCCGGTTGTTCGTGGTCGCGCAACAGCAGCCTCGAATGCTGCTGGCCTGCCGATAGTGGACAGGGCAGATCCACTCAAATTCTTTCGTCCGGACGAAGCCCGTTTCATCGATGCCGCGATCAGTCGCCTGATTCCCGACGACGCACTCGGTCCGGGTGCCAACGAGGCCGGGGTCGCAGTATTCATCGATCATCAGCTCGCTGGTCCCTTCGGACAGGCATCCGACTGGTACATGGCGGGACCGTGGGCCGACGGTGCAAAGCAGCAAGGCTATCAATGTCGGCGCACGCCGGCAGAGGTGTATCGCGCCGCAATTGGCGGCATCGACGATCACGTGCGCCAAGCGTCAGGAAACACCTTCGCGATGCTTGCTGGGTCAGAGCAAGACCGTCTTCTACACGCGCTGGCAGAAGACAAGATCGATCTTGGCGATGTCTCTGCGAGCACGTTCTTCACCCTTCTCTGGCAGAACACCCAGGAAGGCTTCTTCGCCGATCCGATTTATTTCGGTAATCGCGGCTTCGCAGGTTGGAAGCTTGTCGGCTACCCGGGACCACGCTACAACTACGATGGGGCGATCCGCCATTTTGGCGAACGTTATCCCCTACCTACCGTCGGTTTGATGGGGCGCGATC
Organism: Edaphobacterium sp. (SeqCode); assembly: GCA_039934835.1. Taxonomy (GTDB): domain Bacteria; phylum Pseudomonadota; class Gammaproteobacteria; order Burkholderiales; family Casimicrobiaceae; genus PALSA-1003. The sequence continues at coordinate 9,558 of JBDTLK010000094.1, forward strand.
CGTCCAAGAGGCCCAGTTCCTTGTGAGCACCAAGCTTCCCCCGATTGACGTGGTGCTGGTCGGCTTCGGGTGGACCGCCGCGATCATGGGCCACGAGCTGACCGAGGCGGGGCTTGACGTGCTGGCGCTCGAGCGCGGCAAATTTCGCGACACGGTGCCCGACTTCGCCACCACGCATATCCAGGATGAGCTGCGCTACGCCGTCCGGCGCGCGCTTTTCGAGCGGCCGGCGCGAGAGACGCTGACGTTCCGCAATTCGGTCGACCAGACCGCCTTGCCGATGCGCCACCTCGGCTCGTTCCTGCCGGCGTCGGGCGTCGGCGGTGCCGGCGTGCACTGGAACGGCCAGACCTGGCGCTTTCTGCCGGAAGACTTCGTCGTGCGCTCGCACACGATCGAGCGCTATGGAAAGGACTTCATCCCCGCCGACATGACGATCCAGGACTGGGGCGTCAAGTACGCCGAGCTCGAGCCGTACTACGACCGTTTCGAATATCTCTGCGGCGTCTCGGGGCAAGCGGGCAACGTCAACGGCGCGATCCAGTCTGGCGGCAATCCATTCGAAGGGCCGCGCCAGCGCGGCTACCCGTTGCCGCCGCTCGAGCGCAGTTTCATGACCGAGAAGTTCCAGCTCGCCGCTAGCGAAGCCGGGTTCAGCCCCTTCCCCTGCCCGGCGGCAAACACTTCCGAGGCGTACAAGAATCCGCTTGGCGTGCAGATGGGCAAGTGCACGTATTGCGGCTACTGCGAGTGGTTTGCGTGCGGCAACTACTCCAAGGCGTCGCCGCAGACGACGATCCTGCCAGTGCTGCTGGCGAAGAAGAATTTCTCATATCGCACCGAGTGCGACGTCACGCGGGTCAACCTCGATGCCAGCGGCAAACGCGCCACCGGTGTGACTTATGTAGATGCAGAGGGCAAGGAGTTCGAACAACCGGCGCAACTCGTCGTGCTCTGCGCCTTCGCCCAGCACAACGTCCACCTGCTGCTCCTGTCGGGCATCGGCAAGCCTTACGATCCGCAGCAGGGCAGCGGAGTGACCGGCCGCAACTACGCCTATCAGATCACGTCCTCGGTCGATGTGTTCCAGGACGACATCGTCAATCCGTACATGGGCGCGGGCGCACTCGGGCAGGCGATCGACGAATTCAACGGCGACAACTTCGACCACGGCCCTTACGGCTTCATCGGCGGCGGCTACATTGCGCTGTGGAACACCGGCGGCCGGCCCATCGACCAGCAGACCCAGGTGCCCGAAGGCACCCCCAAGTGGGGCGGCGCATGGAAGCGGGCCCGGGCCGAAAACTACCTTTCGGCAATGTCGATCGCGACGCATGGCAGTGTGATGTCGTTTCGCGATTCCTATCTCGACCTCGATCCGACCTATCGCGACATCTACGGTAATCCACTGCTGCGCATGACCTTCGACTTCCACGCCAACGAGCACAAGATGTCGCGCTTCCTGACCGACAAGGCGACGCTGATCGCGAACGCGATGAAGCCGCGCTCGATCAAGAAGAATTACCGCGAGGGACATTACTCGATCGTGCCCTATCAGACGACGCACAACACCGGCGGCGCGGCGATGGGAGCCGATCCGAAGACAAGTGTCGTCAATCGCTATCTGCAATCCTGGGACGTGCCGAACGTATTCGTCCTCGGCTCAAGCGTGTTTCCGCAGAATCATGGATACAACCCGACCGGCACCGTCGGTGCGCTTGCCTTCTGGGCTGCCGATGCGATCAGGAATACGTATCTCAAGGAGCTCGGACCGTTGGTCCAGGCATGAAAGGCGACTGATGAACCTGTATCGCTGGCTGTTCGTGGTTGCGTTGATTGCCGGCGTTGCGGCCGTTGGCGGCGGGTCGACCGCGAACGCGCAAGCAGCCACCCCGCCGGCGACGACCCAGATCGATCAGGGCCGCTATCTGGTTCGAATCGGCGACTGCGCGGGTTGCCACACCGCCAAGGACGGCCAAGCATTGGCCGGCGGCAAACCGCTCGAGACGGGATTTGGAGCTATCTACGCACCCAACATCACCCCTGATCGCGACACCGGTATCGGGAACTGGTCGTCCGACGCGTTCTACCGCGCGCTGCACACCGGTCACGACGATGAAGGCAAGCACCTCTACCCCGCGTTTCCCTATCCGTGGTTCACCAAGGTCACGCGCAGCGACGTTGACACGATCAAGGCGTATCTCGATACGATTGCACCCGTGCGCCGGCAGAACAAGCCGCCGCAACTGGACTGGTGGATGCGCTGGCGCGGGAGCCTTGTGGGATGGAACCTGCTCAATTTCGACGAAGGAGAATTTCGACCGGACGCCGCAAAGTCGGCGCAGTGGAACCGCGGGGCGTATCTGGTCGAGGGCCTCGGCCATTGCGGGGACTGTCACACTCCTAAAGGCTATTTCGGTGGCGCGAAAAGCGCGGCTGCGCTCGCGGGGGGCTACACCAAAGGCGGCCATGATCAGGGTTGGTTCGCGCCGACCCTCACTGGTGAACCGCGTGCAGGACTCGGCGGCTGGAGCATCGCCGATATTGTCACGTACCTTAAGACCGGGGCTAACAAGCGCACCGCGTCGGCCGGCCCGATGTCGGAAGTGATCACGAACTCGACCAGTCACTTGAGCAACGATGATCTCGAAGCCATTGCGGTCTATCTGAAGAGCCTGTCGCCGCGTCCTGCGGAGTCCAAGGTCGAACCCATCGGCCGGCAGATGCTCGAGCGCGGCCAAGGACTCTTCACCGACCAATGCGCGGCGTGCCACATGCCCGATGGCGGGGGAATTCCGGGATTTTTCCCGGCACTCATGGGGAGCTCTGCGATTCAGGCGCGCGAGCCGGCGACGGTGGTACGAATCGTTCTCGCAGGAGCTCGCGAGCCCGCTCGACCGGGCCAGTATGTCTACATAGCAATGCCCGCGTTCGATCAAAAACTCAACGACGACGAGATCGCCGCGGTCGTCTCCTATGTCCGCAATGCGTGGGGCAATCGAGCGTCGCCGATCGATGCCGTGGCCGTTGCCAAGCAACGCAAGGCACTCGCCGTTGCCACCGCGGTGACAACACAATGAAAAGCCCTCTCCGTCAGATCGCCTGCGCCTTCACGTGCACTACGCTGTTCGCCACGGGAAGCGCGCATGCACAGTATGCAATGCCGCAGCAGCCGGTTACGACGCGTCAACTCGTCTCGCAGGTCTGTGCCGCTTGTCACGGGATCGACGGCAATAGCGCGCGCGCGGACGTTCCTTCCCTCGCCCGTCAGGTCCATGCATACCTCGAAGGACAATTGCACGCCTTCGCGGCGCAGGGTGAACAGCGAGTCAGCGGCGTAATGGGCGCGATTGCAGTGAACCTCAGTTCGGATGAGATGAAGCGCGTCGCCACCTATTTCTCGCGCCAGACACCGCGTCCGGTCGCGCTTGCCGAGGCGCCTCTCGCGCAGAAGGGCGAGATCATTTTCTTTGAAGGTCTTCCGGCGAAGGGTGTCGCATCATGCGCGTCGTGCCATGGCACGCGTGCCGAAGGACTGCCGAACCTGTTTCCACGGCTTGCGGGACAACACAAGCAATATCTTGCAGAACAACTGCGCCGCTTCCGCGTGGGCACCCGCACGACCGACCCTGACGCCATGATGCGCAGACTCGCCGCGCAACTGTCGGATCATGACATTGACGCGGTGTCGCAATACGTCGCGCTGATGCCATGAGGCGATTCTTCGACCCCGACCCGGAGCGCGCATGAATATCGTCGCCGAGACGCTGGCACCACCGCGAAGCTACGCATTCGCTTGCGTGCTAATCATGTGGCTCGGCCAGCCGCTAGGGGCCGGAGCACAGATGCCCCCGGCCGCCCCTTCCGCGCCGATTTCCACTGTCGCCCCGACGAGTGCCGGAACTGCGCCGCCAGCGCAGAGCGGTTCGATTCCCGAGCCGGAGCTGAAGCCAAGCAATACTGCGTCGCAGCCGAACCCGGGCGATGTGCTGAACAACGCTCACGCGAACTTCGCCCCGAGCGATCCTGCGGGCGAATGGCACAGTCAGGCTCGCGATTACGCGAACACACGCTACAGCTCGCTCGACCAGATCACTGCGGCGAACGTAGCCAAGCTGCGCGTCGCATGGAGCTTCTCCGACGGCACGCCGAACGGTCACGAGGCGGCGCCGCTGGTCGTCGGCGACACGATGTATATCGTCACGCCGTTTCCGAACCTCGCCTACGCGCTCGATCTCAGCAAGGCCGGGGCGCCCATCAAATGGTCGTACAACCCCAAGCCGACGCCGCTTGCGATCGGCAAGGCCTGCTGCGACACCGTCAATCGCGGCGCGGTCTACGTCGACGGCAAGCTGATCTACAACCTGCTCGACGCTCACACGATCGCGCTTGACGCCAAGACAGGCAAGGAGCTTTGGCGCACGAAGATGGGCGACGTCACCCAGGGTATGACAATGACCATGGCGCCGCTCGCGGTCAGCGACAAGGTCTATGTCGGCAACAGCGGCGGTGAGCTCGGGGTCTGGGGCTGGCTGGCTGCCCTCGACGTGAAGACCGGCAAGGAACTCTGGCGGGCACACAGCACCGGAACCGACAAGGAAGTTCTCATTGGCGCCGACTTCAAGCCCTTCTACGCATGGATGCGCGGCAAGGATCTCGGCGAGACGAGCTGGCCGGCAGGCATGTGGAAGACCGGCGCCGGTTCGGCGTGGGGCTGGGTCTCGTTCGATCCGGAGACGAATCTCCTCTATTACGGCACCAGCAACCCGGGTCCACGTGTGCCGGCACAGCGTCCAGGGTACAACCTGTGGACCAGCGCCGTATTTGCCCGCGACGCGACGACCGGGATGGCGAAGTGGGCCTACCAGTTCACGCCGCACGACCAGTGGGATTACGACGGCGTGAACGAAAATATGCTGCTCGACCTGACCTTCGACGGCAAACCGAGAAAGGTCCTCGTGCACTTCGATCGCAATGCGTTTGCCTACACGATCGATCGCACTACAGGCGAAGTGCTGGTCGCCGCGCCTTTCGCGTATCAGAACTGGTCGCATGGCATCGACCTCAAAACCGGCATGCCCAAAGTAGTCGCCGAGATGCAGCCCAAGCCGAACGTGAAACTGTCGAACGTGTGCCCCCCCGACATCGGCGGCAAGGACTGGCAGCCGTCCGCGTTCTCGCCGCGCACCGGTCTTGTCTACTCGGGCATCTTCAACCTCTGCATGGACGTGACCGATCACCCGCAGTCGTACATCCCCGGCACGCCCTATGACGGCATGGAGATGACGCGCCACGCCGCGCCCGGCGGTAACTGGGGCGAGTTCATGGCCTGGGATCCGGTGGCAGGCAAGAAGGC
>JBDTLK010000095.1:0-14804 GCA_039934835.1 Edaphobacterium sp. (SeqCode)
GCAAGACCGGCATCGCGACGCTGGAGATGCTGCTGGTCAACATGCGCGACGGCGGCTTCATCTCGGCCTACGATTTTGTCGTGGCGCTCGCCATCGCCCGTGTGCTTTGCGGCGGCGAAGTCGAGTCCGGCAGTCTGGTCGACGAGCCGTGGCTGCTGCAACTGGAGCGGCGCGAATTCATGACGCTGCTCAGGAATCCGAAGACGGCGGAGCGGGTTGCGCATACGCTCAAGACCGGCAAGCCCTTGCGCAACTGAGACGCAACTGAGACGCAAGCGACACGCAACCGGTACGCAACTGAGCACATTCGAGTCGCAACCGAAAGAACATCGATCATGAGCCAGGCACTTCAGGACGCCTACATCGTCGCCGCGACGCGCACGCCCGTTGGCAAGGCGCCGCGCGGCGCCCTGCGTAGTACGCGTCCCGATTCGCTGCTGGCCCACGTGTTGCGAAGCGTGCTGGCGCAAACTCCGCAGATCGAGCCGGCACGCATCGACGACGTGATCGTCGGCTGCGCAATGCCGGAATACGAGCAGGGCATGAATGTCGCGCGCATCGGGGTGCTGCTGGCCGGGTTGCCCAACTCGGTTGCTGGAATGACCATCAATCGCTTCTGCTCGTCGGGATTGAATGCGGTATCGATTGCCGCGGACCGCATCCGTACCGGCGAAGCCGACATAATGATCGCCGCGGGCACCGAAAGCATGAGCATGATTCCGATGCTGGGCCGCCTCGCGCTCAACGCCGAGGTGTTCGCGCGGGACGAAAACCTCGGCATCGCCTACGGCATGGGGCTCACCGCCGAGAAGGTCGCCAGCGGCTGGAAGGTATCGCGCGAGGCGCAGGACGCCTTTGCGCTGGCCAGCCATCAGAAAGCGCTCGCGGCGCAGGCCGACGGCGATTTCACCGCCGAGATCTCGCCGTATCCCATCCGCGAAGACGTTCCCGATGTCGCCGCGGGCAAGGTCGTAACTCGAAGTCGCGAATTTGGTCGTGACGAGGGGCCACGTGCCGACACCAGCGCAGAGGGACTGGCCAAGCTTCGTCCGGTATTCGCCGTCAAGGGCTCGGTGACCGCGGGCAACAGCTCGCAGATGTCCGATGGCGCCGGCGCGTCGATCCTGGTCAGCAAACGTGTTCTGAAGGAGCTCGGCCTGACGCCGCTGGCGCGCTGGGTCGGATTCGCGGTCAGCGGCGTCGCTCCCGAAGTCATGGGAGTGGGCCCGATCGCGGCGATTCCAAAAGTGCTCAAGCGAACCGGGCTGACGTTGCAGCAACTCGACTGGATAGAACTCAACGAAGCGTTCGCCGCGCAAAGTCTGGCGGTGATGCAGGAACTGCACATCGATCCGGTGAAAGTCAACCCGCTGGGCGGGGCCATCGCGCTCGGACATCCGCTGGGGGCGACTGGCGCGGTGCGCACCGCAACCATTGTGCACGGGCTCAGGCGCAGGAAGCAGAAGTACGGCATGGTGACAATGTGCGTCGGTACCGGCATGGGTGCGGCCGGTATCTTCGAGGCGGTCTGATCAATGGATGAAGGAGGAGCGATGAAACGGATATTGACGATGGCCGCGGCACTGGCACGGCTTGCAATTCTGGGCCTCGGATTCGGCGCGGGGGTTGCGGCGCATGCTGCCGAGGTCGGCGGGGTGAAGCTCGAGGACACCATGGCGGTCGGCGGCCAGACGCTCGTTCTCAACGGCGCCGGCATCCGCACCAAGGTCGTGTTCAAGATCTATGTCGCCAGCCTGTATTTGCCGCAGAAGGCGTCCGACCTGCCGGCGGTGCTGGCCAAGGGTCCGCGGCGCATCCAGCTCAACTTGCTGCGTACGCTGTCGGCCGATCAGCTCGTCGACGCGCTGGTCGACGGCCTGAATGAATCCAACACGCCCGAACAGATAGCGGCGGTCAAGGCGCAGGTCGACCAGCTGGTGTCGATCATGAAGGCGTTCAAGGAAGTGAAGGAGAAGGATGTCGTCACGCTCGATTTTGTCGACGGCGCGACGAGGATCGGCTGGAACGGGGAAGCGAAGGGCAGCGTCGCGGGTGAACCGTTCAATCAGGCGCTGACGCGAATCTGGCTCGGCGACAAGCCGGTGCAGGCCGATCTCAAGAAGGCGATGCTTGGCGGCTAACGACTGCCGCCGCGCGCCACACTAGACGCCGATGCCCGATTTCTGGCAGGCCTGCGGCTACCGCCACCTCGACATCGATGCCGACAATCGGCTGCGCGTCACCGATGGATTCCTGCGCAGCTATTTGATACGCCCCGAACTGACGCCGGTCGCTGAGTCCTGTGCGGCGGAGCTCGCACTGCATGCGGCGCTGCTCGCTGCGCCGCGGCGACCCGTTGCCAATTCCGACCTCGCGAGCATCGCCGACGCCGACGCGCGCGACAACTATCGCATCTGGCTTGCCTTTCGCGAGCGCTTGCTGGCCAGCGCCACGGTTGAAGCCAGCTACGCGGCGTTGTTCATCGGCGACGGCGTCGACGTTCCGCCGCAGTTCGTCCATCAGCTCACGCAGATTATCCTCAGGCACATTCTCGGCGAAGAGGCGCAGGCGCTCGAGGCGCGCGCGGCGGAAATGCTGTTTCGCGCGCAACGAATAAGCGTCAGCGAAGACGGCGCCGTGATGGCGGCCGACGAATTGACGGTCGACTTGTATGCGACCACCGCGGGTTTCGGCAGCCTCGGCGAGTTTCTTGCGCAGAACCGCACTCCAGCGCGAACCGTCGACCTCGACGTGCTGTCCGAGGACAACGCAGCGACGTACTGGACTCGCGATGAGCGCTTCGATTGCGCGATCAGTCTCAATCGCGGGCGTCCCGCGCTCGCGGCGCTGTGCCGGGTCCTCGAACGCTGGATCGCGCATTTCCTCGATGTGGAGGTGACCATCGAGCCGCAACGCGAAATCAACGACGCGCGCTGGGTGTGGCACGTTGGTCTCGACGCCGAAGGCAGCGCGCTGCTGAACGACCTGTACAATCGCGTCGAAGTTACCGACGAGCGCATGGAACGCCTGCTCTGCCTGTTCGAGCTTAGCTTCGCCGATCCCACCGCGATGCGCGCAGCGATCGCCGGCCGTCCGGTGTACCTGGCGATGGCGATGGATCGCGAGCATCGCCTACGCCTGAAGCCCCAGAATCTGCTGCTCAATCTGCCGCTGTCGCGTTCACAATGAGAAAGTCCCGATCATGAATCCGTCCTTGCGCGCCTGCCGCCTGTTTGCCGTCCTGATGTTGGCCTTGCCCGGGGTCGCAGCCGCGCAGGCAACGGCGCCGCCGGCAGCTCCGGTGGCGCCGTTGCCGCTGCAGGACTTCGCCTGGCTGGCGGGATGCTGGGAAGGCAAGGTCAACCAGCGCGATTTTCGTGAAGAGTGGCTGCCGCTGCGTGGCGACGTCATGGTTGGCGCGAGCCAGACCGCGTCGCTCGGCAAGACCCAAAGCTACGAATTCCTGCGCATCGAGCCGCGCGCCGATGCGATCTACTATATCCCGATTCCCTCTGGGCACAAGGAAACGCTGTTCCGCCTGTCGAGCAAGAAAACCGAAGGTGAGGATGTGATCTTCACCTTCGAGAATCCGACCGGCGAGTTTCCGCAGCGGATCATCTATCGTCATGGATCCGGCGGCTGGCTTTACGCGCACGTTGGCGGCACGGTCAACGGCGAGGCGAAGGAAGTGATCTACCCATTTCGTCACGTCGACTGCCAGTCGGGAGAGCTCCTTCACAAGTGACACCCTCCGCCGCGCCGCTGGAAAAGCTCTTGGCCGCAGGCAAGGACAGCGCGCTGCTGCGCTTCGGGCTGGGCAGTGCGTACCTCGGCAGCGGCGACGCGCTGCGCGCGATCGAGCATCTGCGCCACGCGGTGCGCATGAATCCGGGTTATTCCGCCGCATGGAAGTTGCTCGGCAAGTCGCTGGTCGCTGCTGGCAGCAATGAGGAGGCCTTGATCGCGTACCACGAGGGAATCGCTGCGGCCGAGCGCAGCGGCGACAAACAGGCGATGAAGGAAATGCAGGTGTACGCGCGGCGAGTTGCCAAGGTTTTAGGCCAGCAGTAGAGTCGCCGTGTTGCGTCGCAACACACAGCGCCGCTGGTTGCCGATTGCCCCTCCGCGTTCATGGTCGGGTCGAGCCGCGGCGGCGGCATGCATACGCTCTTGTGGGTGCAGCGCCTGGTCGCGAACAACTTAAAGAATTTCGTGTTCTTCAACGCCAAGGCAGTCGGCGCGCAGAGTTATGGCAGCGCCGAGTCAATCGCGGCGTTGAAGGTCACTCTGGAGCCGGCTGCATCTGTCCGGCATGCAGATGGTCATCCGCCTATGCAACCCTCTAGCGGCGCGCCATCGCCGGGGACGGCGACAACTAGCGGGCGATCGACTCGACCCCGCGATTGGCCAGTGCATCGGCGCGCTCGTTGCCGGGCGTATTGGCGTGGCCTTTCACCCAATGCCACTCGATCGGGTGGCGCGCGGCCAGCGCATCGAGTTCGCGCCACAGGTCGGCGTTTTTCACCGGCTTCCGGTCGGATGTCTTCCACCCATTCTTCTTCCAACCGTGAATCCACGTCTGGATGCCGCTCTTGACGTACTGCGAATCGGTGTAGAGCGTTACCGGCGTACGCGGTTCGAGACTCGCAAGCGCCTGGATCACCGCGGTCATTTCCATGCGGTTGTTGGTGGTGTGCGACTCGCCGCCGAACAACTCGGCTTCGCTGTCCCCGCGCAGCAGCAATGCACCCCAGCCACCGGGTCCTGGGTTGCCTTTGCACGCGCCGTCGGTGTAGATGATCACGGGCGCCGTCATGCGGCGCCGCTCACTCGAGGACGTCGGCGCATTCGCGCGCCTGCCGGGCCGCCGATGCGAGTGACTTCTTGCGCACCCGACGCGTCCACGCTGGCGTGATCACGCGCATGCCCAGCAGCCGCTTGGTCGCGCGCAGGAAGTACACGCCGCCGGCGATCGGCCACCAGCGGTCGCCGGCCTTTTCGCAGAATTCGAAGCGATGCAGCCACTTCTCCCGGGCGAATGGCGGCACATACGCGTCCAGCTTGCCGCCGGTGACTTCGAATCCGAGTAGCGCCAACCAATCCTTGAGCCGGTAGAGCGGGATGAAATTGCCGTTCCAGGGCATCGTCTGCTCGCGGCCGAAGTAACGCTTGGCGCCGAACAGCGAGAACGGATTGAAGCCGGCGACCACCACCTGGCCCTCGGGCCGTATGACGCGATAGACCTCGCGCAACAACTGGTGGGGCTGGTCGGTGAATTCAAGCGTGTGCGGCAGCACGATCAGGTCCATGCTGTTCTCGGCGAAGGGCAGCCAGTGCGGATCGGCCAGCACCTGCGCCGGTTCCTCGAGGTCGATGGACACTCGGGTCGTGATACGCGATGTCTGCAGGAAGGCGTATTCTGGCAGTCCGATCTGCAGCGCGTGATAGCCAAAGATATCGGCGAGCGTCGCGTCGAAATAGGCTTGCTCGCGCTCCCGCAGGTAACTGCCAAGCGGGGTCGCGAACCACGCGGCGAGCGTTCCGGTTGACAGGCTTTGCGGCACTATCGAAGATTCGGCCATGCCCACGATTATCCCCATCCCCGCCTTCTCAGACAACTACATCTGGCTGCTGCGCGACGGCAACGTCGCGGCGATCGTCGATCCAGGCGATGCCGCGCCGGTCATCGCCTACCTCGAGAGCGAAGGACTCGCGCTCAGCGCCATCCTTGCGACGCATCATCATGGCGACCACGTCGGTGGCATTCCGGCGCTGCTCGCGCGCGCGAAGGTGCCCGTATTCGGTCCCGCCACCGAGGCCATTCCCGGGCGCACGCATGCGCTCGGCGAAGGCGACGCGATCGTGGTGCCGGGCCTCGATCTCAGGCTGTCGGTGCTCGATATTCCGGGCCATACGGCAGGACACATCGCCTTCGTCGGCACGGGCCTCGTGTTCAGCGGCGACACGCTGTTCGCGGCGGGATGCGGACGCTTGTTTGAGGGTTCGCCCACACAGATGGTGTCGTCGCTGGACAAGCTCGCCGCATTACCCGGTGATACGGCAATCTATTGCGGGCACGAATACACCATGTCGAACCTTCGCTTCGCCCGCGCGGTCGAACCGGACCGTGCCGCGTTGCTGCAGCGCCAAACGCGCGATCAGGCCAAGCGCGACCGCGGCGTGCCGACGTTACCCTCAACCATGGCTGAAGAACTCTCCACCAACCCCTTCCTGCGCTGCGGCGAGGTGACCGTGCGCGCTGCCGTCGAGCAGCACGCGGGGCGGGCGTTGCGCGACCGCGTTGGCGTTTTTGCCGAACTCCGCGCGTGGAAGAACAGCTTTTGAGCTGCGGCCTGCGCTTGACTGCCCGGGAGTCCGACCTCTACCATCGCGGCACCTTGCCAGCCGCCATCCCTCGCCTGCCACGCAACGTAGCGGCCCTTTTTCTTGCCTTGGCGCTTGCTGCATGCGCCACCGCGCCACGGGTGCCGCAGGAACCCATCGCGTTCGTGCAGCCGGCCGAAGCCGTTCCGGAGACGCCGGTGATCGTGGTGGAAATCCCGATCGTGTTGCCCGCCCCGGTATTCCGCGCCGACGGTGGCGATCCCGCGTCGGTCACCAACGCCACGATTGAACTGCGCTCCGAATATGGTGATCTGTGGACGCGCATTCGCGATGGCTTTGCACTGCAGGATCTCGAGACGCCCGAGGTCAAGCAGTCCGAGACGTGGTACGCGTCGCGTCCGGAATATGTGGCGCGCATGGTTGATCGCAGCCGGCGATATCTATATTACATCGTCGGCGAGGTCCAGAAACGCGGCATGCCGACCGAAGTCGCGCTGCTGCCAATGATCGAAAGTGCCTACAACCCGATGGCGTACTCGCGCAGCCGCGCGTCGGGAATCTGGCAGTTCATTCCGTCGACCGGCAAACACTACGGGCTGGAGCAGAACTGGTGGTTCGACGAACGTCGCGACGTCGTGGCGGCCACCGACAGCGCACTCGACTACCTGCAGAAGCTCTATGCCGAATTCGGCGACTGGCATCTGGCGCTGGCCGCGTACAACTGGGGTGAAGGGTCGGTGCGCCGTGCCAGGGCAGCCAACGCCAAGCGTGGCCTGCCCACCGATTATCTGAGCCTTGCCATGCCTGCCGAGACACGCCAGTACGTGCCCAAGTTGCAGGCGGTGAAGAACATCGTCAGCGACCCTGAGGCATTCGGCCTGGATCTCGCCGACATTCCTGATGCGCCGTACTTCGCCGTCGTGCGCACCACCAAAAAGATTGACGTCAAGATCGCCGCGCAGCTTGCCGAGATGCCGCTCGTCGAATTCCTGTCGCTCAATCCGCAGCACAACCGGCCGGTCATCGCCGGTGCCGACGGCGCGACATTGCTGCTGCCGTACGACAAGGCAGAGCTGTTTGCGGCCAAGCTCGAACTGTCCGATCAGCCGATGGTCACGTGGCAGGCCTACAAGACCCGACCTGGCGACACGTTGCCGCAGGTGGCTGTCCGTTTCGGATTGCCGCTGGAAACGCTGCGCACGGTCAACGGCATTGGCGCGCGCGCTACGGTGCCGGTCGGCCACGCCTTGCTGGTACCCTCGCAGGCGCCGTCCGATGCGACTGCCGCGACGCTGCAGAACACCGTGTTCACGGCAGTGCCGAGCGGTCGCACCGTATTCCATCGCGTCGGCAAGAACGACACGCTGGCCTCGATCGCCACCCGTTACGACGTCACGCAGCAGGACCTGAAGGCGTGGAACGGGGGAGCCGCGACCAAGCTCGTCCCGGGCCAGAAGTTGCGCATCATCAGCGACTCTGGACCGGCCGCCGCATCCAAGCAAAGCCGCAAGAAAGCCAGCGTGTCGCGGACCGCGGGACACCCCGCCAAGCCGAAGTTGCGTCCGCGCGCAGCGGCCGGCTCGCACCCCTGAATTCGTAGCCCACAAACAAAACAGGCGACACTTCCGCGTCGCCTGTTTTGAGGTCCATCGCAGTCTTGCGACGGACGTTTCGCTGCTCGAAGCTCAGACCTTCTTGGCCTTCTTGGCCTTTTTGGCGGGCTTCTTTTTCGCTGCTTTTTTCTTGGGCGCGGCCTTCTTTTTCGCGACCTTCTTTTTCGCAGCCTTCTTCTTCTTCGGGGCAGCCTTCTTCTTCTTGGCGGCCTTCTTCTTCTTCGGGGCAGCCTTCTTCTTCTTGGCGGCCTTCTTCTTCTTGGGGGCTGCCTTCTTCTTGGCGGCCTTCTTCTTCGGGGCGGCCTTCTTCTTCTTCGCCGCTTTCTTCTTCGGGGCAGCCTTCTTCTTCGCCGCCTTTTTCTTCGTTGCAGCCTTCTTCTTCGCTTTTCGCTTGGGCGCGGCGGCCGGAGCGGCCGGGGACGCCATCGTCAGCATGTCTGCCATCATCTTTAGTTCTCCTGTCTGAGTTGCCATAACTGTTATGAGTGCTTCTGTTTCATCGCAGGGTTCGCTGAATTCGTCGACAGAGTGTTGCTTGACCTCTTGACAAACCCATCGACACCTGCTGCCTGAATTCTAGCCAATTTTATTCGAAATACAAGATTTAATTGCTGAATTGAGTGACGCTGCGCGTCAGTGTTGCGAAATTGCACATGCGATTTTCGACGATGCGCAGCACTTCAAGGCAGCAAATTTTCGCGCGCAAAGAGTTCTTCGACGGTCTCGCGCGAGCGCACCAGATGCACTGCATTGCGGTCGACGATGACCTCCGGCGCGCGCGGCCTGGAGTTGTAATTCGAGCTCATGGCCATCGCGTAGGCACCTGCCGAAGCGATCGCCAGCAGGTCGCCTTCGGCGAGCGCAAGACTGCGGTCGTGCGCGAGAAAATCGGCGCTCTCGCAGACGGGCCCGACGATCTGCCAGACGCTTGGCGGCGCGTCGCGCCTGCGCACCGGACGCACGTCGTGCCAGGCGTCGTAGAGTGCCGGGCGGAGCAGGTCATTCATGGCCGCGTCGACGATCGCGAAGTTCTTCTCGGGTCCCGGCTTGAGGTATACGACGCGCGTCAGCAACACGCCCGCGTTACCTACTATGACGCGGCCCGGCTCGAAAAGCAGCTTGATCGCGCGCGTTCCGGCGGCGCGGCGAATTGCCAGCGCGTATTGGTAGGGATCGATGGTTTCCTCGTCGCGATAGCGGATCCCGATGCCACCGCCGAGGTCGATGTGCTCGAGATGGATGCCTTCGGCGGCGAGCTGGTCGACCAGCGCAAACGCCTTGCCCGCCGCTGCCACGTATGGCGCGAGTTCCGTGATCTGCGAGCCGATGTGGATATCGATGCCACGAACCGTGACGTGGCTCAATGTCGTGGCGTGGCGGTAGAGTGCCAGCGCGGCGTCGAGCGCCACGCCGAACTTGGATTCCTTGAGCCCGGTGGAGATGTACGGATGCGTCTTCGGATCGACGTCGGGATTGACCCGGAAGCTCACCGGCGCGCGCTTGCCGAGGCCTTGCGCGACCCGCTGCAGGTGCTCGAGCTCGCTTGCCGACTCGACGTTGAAGCAGAGGATGCCGGCTTCCAGTGCTCGAATCATCTCGGCCTCGGTCTTGCCGACACCGGAAAACACCACCTTGCCCGGCTCGCCGCCGGCAGCGATTACACGCGCCAGTTCGCCTCCCGAAACGATGTCGAAACCGCTGCCGAGCCGCGACAGCAGGTTCAGCACGGCCAGGTTGGAGTTGGCTTTCAGGGCATAGCAGGCGAGGTGTTCCGTGCCGGCAAATGCTCTGTCGAAGGCGCGATACGCCGCCTCGATGGCGGCACGCGAGTACACGAAGCAGGGCGTGCCGAAACGTTCCGCAATGTCCGCCAGCAGCACGCCTTCGGCGGCGAGTTCGCCGTCGCGATAGGCGAATTCCGACATTACTTCTTGACCTCGGGCGTGGCGTCGGGAGGGACGGGCGACGGCGTCTCGGCGTCGGGTCGCGACGGCTGCGGCATCGCTGCGGGCTCGGGCGCGCCGGGCTTCGCCGGCGGCAGCTTCAACGGACCCTTGATGCCGCATCCGGCCACCGCGCCAATGGTCAGGCAGACCAGGAATGCGGCAACGAAACGGCGTAACATCCGGAGCGTCATGCGACTGCACATCATCGTGAAATTCCCGGCGAGTCTAGCACGCTGCCGCCGCCTCACCGGATGAGCGCGGACAGCGATTTCAGCGCGCTCGCCGACCGGGTGTTGCGGGCGATCGGCGCCGCGCTCGATGCCGCCGATGCCGACGTGGACTGGACGCTCAACGACGGCGTCCTGACGATCGATTGCGGCGCGGACGGCAAACTCATCGTCAACCGCCACGTGCCCAGCGGCGAAATCTGGGTCGCGGCACGGTCCGGCGGCTTTCACTTTGGCGTCCACGACGGTGGCTGGCGCGACACGCGCAACGCATCCGCCCTTGGTGTGGCGCTTGGTGGATTGCTGCGCGCGCAGGCGGGCGTGGAGGCTGATTT
Source organism: Edaphobacterium sp. (SeqCode) (assembly GCA_039934835.1). GTDB lineage: Bacteria > Pseudomonadota > Gammaproteobacteria > Burkholderiales > Casimicrobiaceae > PALSA-1003. Next base: position 10,467 of record JBDTLK010000095.1, read on the forward strand.
CAGCGCGCTTCCCGCGCCGCCGCGCGCTTCCACCTAGCGCCTCCACCGCAGGCTAACCCAGCAGCGGCGTCAGCGCGTCGAGCTCGCGCCGGGCAGCGGCATGGCCAGGCAGCAGCGCCTCGACCAGCGCCCAGAAGCGCGGCGAATGATTGAGTTCGATCAGGTGCGCGACCTCGTGCGCAACCACGTAGTCGGCGATGCGCGGCGGCAACTGCACCAGGCGCCAGTTGAGCCGGATTTCACCCTTGTGGTTGCAGGTTCCCCACTGCGTGCGCGCATTCGACAGCTTGAGCGTCGGTGAAGACGTGGTGACGCGGCTGGCGAAATGCTCGACCCGCGGCGCGAGCAGGGCCAGCGCCTGTTCCTTGAGCCAGCGGCCGACGAACGCGCCGATCTGCTCCTCATCGCTGGGATTCGGGTGGCGCACCGTAAGATGCAACAGATCCGCCGCGATCGCCTGTCGCCTGGCGGTGAACAGCGCCAGCGTCAGCGGGCGTCCCTGGTAGAGCAAGGCGGCACCTTCGCGCCACTCCGCGGGCAGGGCTTCGCGGTCGCGTCCCTGCCACTCCACTAACGTGCGCAGGACCCATTCCGCACGTTCGGCGAGCGCCAGTTCGATCTCGCGCAGCGAGACCCAGGGCGGCGCGCGCACGGTGAGGCCGCTTTGGTCGATGAGCATGCCGATCGAGCGCCGGCGCGCGCGAAAGAGTCGATATTCGACGACCTGTCCAACGAGCGTCAGTCGCCTGATGCTCGCGCCATCGCGCTCGTTCATCCGGCCGGAGTGGCGCCGGGTAGCAGCGGATTGCCCAGCCGAGCGACTTCGTTCTCGATCCAGGATTCGACCTCGTTCATCAGCTGCTGCATGTCCTTGCCGTCGGTACGAATCGGCGCACCGATCGACACCGTGACCGTTCCGGGACGCTTGCCTAGCGAACCCTTGGGCCACAAGTAGCCGGCATTATGCGCCACCGGGACGATTGGCAAGCCCAGAGCCATTGCCAGGCGCGCGCCACCGGTGCGGTAGTGCGCGCGCTTACCGGCGCGAATGCGGGTTCCTTCGGGATAGACGACGATCCAGAATCCCTGCTTCACTCGCGCTCGTCCCTGAGTGATGATCTGCGTCATCGCGTCCTGGCCGGCCTTGCGATCGATGGTGATCGGCGAGGCCAGCGCGAACGCCCAACCGAAAAACGGGATCGACAGCAGTTCTTTCTTGGCGACGAAGGCGAGCGGCGGAAACAGGAAATTGAGGGCCAGCGTTTCCCAGGTCGACGAGTGCTTGGACATGATGACGTGCGGCTGGCTGGTCGCGGGAATGTTCTCGCCACCGATCACGCGCTTGCGGATACCGCAGATCCAGCGCGCACCGAACAGATTGAGCCAGCACCAGCCCATGATGAACTTGAAGCGCGCGAGCGGCGGCAGCCAGAACAGCAGCAGGACCATGATCGCCCAGAGCGGCGTCACCACCAGCTGGTAGAGCGTGAACAGGATCGAGCGCAGTGCCGACATGCAGATGAATCGCGCCTACTCGCCGGCGAGCAGCGCTGTCGCGACGAACGCCAGATCGGGAAAGATCACCGTGTTCTTGGGAAACACCCCGTCGCGCAAAGTCTTTTCGCCCTTGCCGGTCAGCACCAGGATCGGCTGCGCGCCGGTCGCGTCGGCGGCCTGCAGGTCGCGCACGCTGTCGCCGACACAGGGCACGCCGATCAGGTCGACGCCGAAACGCTGGCCGATTTCGACGAGCATTCCGGGTTTGGGCTTGCGGCAGGCGCATTCCGAATCGGCGGTATGCGGGCAGTAGAACACCGCGTCGATGCGTCCGCCCGCCAGTGCCAGGGCTTTGTGCATTTTCTCGTGGATCGCGATCAGCGTCGCCATGTCGAACAGGCCGCGGCCCAGGCCCGATTGGTTGGTGGCGACGACGACGCGGAAGCCGGCGTGGTTGAGTCTGGAAATGGCCTCGAGGCTGCCCGGGACGGGGCGCCATTCGTCGGGCGACTTGATGAACTGGTCGCTGTCGTAATTGATCACGCCGTCGCGATCGAGAACGATCAGCTTGGCGTGGCGCGTCTGGGCGACCGATTCGGAGGCGAACTGGACCATGGGCTTTGCGTCAGCCGGCGAGCTTGGAAATATCAGCGACCTGATTCATCGCCTCGGCCAGCCCGCGCAGCAGGGCCAGGCGATTGGCGCGCAGCGCCGGATCGTCGGCCATCACCATCACGTCGTCGAAGAACCGGTCGACGGGGCCCCGGGCGGTCGCCAGCGCGCGCAATGCCTCGACATGGTCGCCCCGCTCGACGTGACCGCGCACCACGGGCAGCAGCACCTGCACCGCCCCGTAGAGATCTTCCTCCGCGCCCGTGCCCACCAGCGACCGGTTCACGCTGGTTGCGGCTTCGTTTCCGGACTTCCTCAAGATATTGATGATGCGCTTGTTCGCGCTCGCGAGCGATTCTGCTTCAGGCATCGTGGCGAACGCCTTCACGGCACGCATCTGTCCAGGAACCTGGTCGATGCGCACCGGTCGCATCGACACGACCGCGTCGACCTGGTTGGCGGTGTAGCCCTGTTCGCGCAGTGTGCCGCGCAGCCGCTCCAGCACGAAGGTATGCAGATCGTTGCGGGTGTCCTGCAAGGCAATGCCCGGCGCGAAGGCGGCGAATCCGGCGTCGATGAGTTCGTCCAGCCGCAGCGTGAGACCACCTTCGAGCAGTATGCGCAGGACCCCGAGCGCGGCGCGGCGCAAACCGAACGGGTCCTTGTCACCGGTCGGCGCATTGCCGATGCCGAACATGCCGACCAGCGCTTCGATTTTGTCGGCCAGCGCGACCGTCGTCGCCGCGGGACCCTGCGGCAGCGCATCGCCGGCAAACCGCGGCCAGTAGTGCTGCGCAATCGCGTCGGCGACCGGGACCGCTTCGCCGTCGTGCAGCGCGTAGTAGCGGCCCATCGTGCCCTGCAATTCCGGAAACTCACCGACCATGTCGGTGACCAGGTCCGCCTTGGCGAGCATGGCGGCGCGGTCGACCTGTGCCGCGTCGGCGCCGGTCTTCGCGGCGATGGCGGCAGCGATCGCGCGCACGCGTCCGACGCGATCGAGCTGGCTGCCGAGCTTGTTGTGATACACGACGCTGGCGAGTCGCGGGAGCCGCGTCTCGAGCCGTCTGGCGCGATCCTGGTCGTAGAAGAACTTGGCGTCGGCGAGACGTGCGCGCAGCACGCGCTCGTTGCCGTGGACGATCAACGCCGGATCGTCGGTGACGATGTTGCTGACGACCAGGAAGCGGTGCCTGAGTTTGCCTGCGTCATCGGCGAGCGCGAAGTATTTCTGGTTCTGCTGCATGGTCAGGATCAGGCATTCCTGCGGCACGTCGAGGAAGGCTCGGTCGAAGGTGCCGGCATACACCGCGGGCCACTCGACAAGCGCCGTTACCTCGTCGAGCAGGGCATCGGGCATGATTACTCGTGCCTGCTCGGAGGCGCTCTCGAGCGCGGCGACGATTGCGGCGCGCCGTTTGGCGAAGCCAGGCGTGACCTTGCCTTCGGCTTCGAGCGTGGGCTCGTAGGCTTCGGCGCTGGCGATGTCGATTGCCCCGCGCGACAGGAAACGATGACCGGCGCTGGTGCGCCCGGCGTGCAATCCCAACGCTGTAACGGCAACGATGTCGAGTCCGTGGATGGCGACGAGCGCGCGCGCGGGCCGGACGAATTTCTGGTCGTTGTAGAAGCCGCCGGCGCCGGCGTAACTCATCACCTTGGGGATCGGCAGCTTTGCTATCGCCTCGTCGAGCGCCGTCTGCAGCGCGTTCGCCAGCGGGCCACCTTTGGCCACGTCGGCGTAGTACAGCACCTCGGCCTTGCCATCGTGTTCGCGCGGCAGGGTCGCCGGATCGAGGTGCGAGAGTTGCTTCGCCTTGAGCTTGCCGAGCAGCGCCGGCGTCGGCTTGCCGTGCGCGTCATAGGCGACACTGACCGGCAGCAGCTTTTCCTTGAACGGCTTGTCGGGCGCGGTCGCGAGCACGTGCGAGATGGTAAGGCCGAGTCGCCTGGGCGTCGCGAACACGCTGATAACGCTGTCCGCGGTCGCGAAATCGCGCGCGCGGAGCACGATCTCGACGGCGCAGGCGAACGCCTCGCTCAGGCGCTTGAGCGCCTTGGGCGGCAGCTCTTCGCAGACCAACTCGACGAGCAGCGTCGCGGTGTCACTCATGTCGCTGCCCGCGCCTGCCCGGATGCCGGCGGCTTCCCGCGTTCTGGCGGCAACATGGGAAAGCCAAGGGCTTCGCGCGCGTCGAGGTAGGCATGCGCAACGAGGCGCGACAGGGT
>JBDTLK010000096.1:0-14743 GCA_039934835.1 Edaphobacterium sp. (SeqCode)
CGACGTAAGTCAGGTGCTTCAGCGACAGCGTATTCCCGCGCACCAGCCGCGCGAAAGTCGGAATGCTGAAGATGGAAACCGCAATGATGACGTTAGCCATGCCGCCACCGAGAATCGCGACGATGCCGATCGCCAGGAGAATGCCCGGAAAGGCGAACAGCACGTCGCACAGGCGCATGATGATGCGGTCCCACCACCCTTCGCGGTAGCCGGCGATCAGGCCAAGTGCGGTGCCGACGATCGCGCCGATCGCGACCGAAAGGAAGCCGGCGGTGAGCGAGATGCGCGCGCCCATCAGGATGCGGCTGAAGATGTCGCGGCCGATCGGATCGACGCCGAAGATGTGCTTCAGCGAAGGCCGGGCATTGATCGAATCGTAGTCGAAGAAATTCTCGGCGTCGTACGGCGCGATGAAGGGCGCCAGTATCGCCAGCACGACGAGCAGCACTACGAACGCGGCGGCGACCACCGCAACGTGCTGACGCTTGAATTTGCGCCAGAACTCGGTCCAGGGCGTCCGCACCTCGGTTTGCGGTGCGGCTTCGGTTACCAGTGTGCTCATCGATCCCCCCGAAGCGACGCTGGGCGCCGCCTCCCCCCAAGGGAGCGAGCGCTTTGGGGCGGTCCCGCAGCGCTCATCGGTAGCGAATGGTCGGATTGATCACGGCGTAGAGCACGTCGACGATCAGGTTGATGAGAATGAACTCGAGTGAGAACAGCAGCACCAGCGCCTGGATCACCGGATAGTCGCGCTGGTCGACGGCATCGACCAGCAGGCGCCCGAGTCCTGGCCAGTTGAACACGACCTCGACGACGATCGAGCCGCCGAGCAGGAAGCCGAATTGCAGCCCCATCATGGTGACGACGGGAATGAGCGCATTGCGCAGCCCATGCTTCAGGACGACGATCGTCTCGGACAGCCCCTTGGCGCGCGCCGTGCGCACGTAGTCCTCGCCGAGGATGTCGACGAAGGACGAGCGGGTGAAGCGCGCCATGATTGCCGCGACCGCCGCGCCCAGCGTCAGCGAGGGCAGGATGTAGTGGCGCCAGCTATCGGCGCCGACCGTGGGCAGCCAGCGCAACTGAACCGAGAATATTTGCATGAGCATCATGCCGAGCGCGAAAGCCGGAAACGAAATGCCCGACACGGCCAGCGTCATGCCGAGGCGATCCGGCCAGCGATTGCGCCACACGGCGGACAGCGTGCCGATAATCATGCCGAAGGTGACCGACCATCCCATCGCCGCGATCGTCAACCAGAGCGTAGGCGTGAAACGCTCGGCGATTTCGGTGCTAACCGGGCGCTTGGTGCGCAGGGACTTGCCGAAGTCCCAACGCAGCACCCCACCCGCAAACCGCAGGAACTGCTCGGGCAGCGATTTGTCGAGGCCCAGGTCCTCGCGCACCAGCTTGACCGTTTCCGGGGTCGCGTCCTGCCCGGCTGCCAGGCGCGCCGGGTCGCCCGGCAGCAGGTGCACGAACATGAATACGAGCACGCCGACGATGAGCAGCGTCGGTATCAGGCCGAGCAGCCGCCGCAGAAGATATTGGAGCATCGCTCGCTACGCTCTGCGCTGGCGCAGCACCAACGCGCGACGCCGCGACCCGGTCGCCGGGTCAATCAACGCCGCGCTCGTTCGATCCGCGAGCGAGAGCGAACGATTAGCCGCATCGATTACAGTCCGGTTACGGCTTGAGGTCGATTTCGGTGAAGTTGAACGAACCGTCGGGCATGGTGTAAACGCCGCTCAGTTTCTTGTTGTTCGCCGACAGCAGCTTCTCGGTCACCAGCGGCACCCATGGTACGTCCTTGTAGATCGTCTCCTGCGCGTCCCTGTAGAACTTGGCTTTCTCGGTCTTGTCGGTCGTGGCCAGCGCACTCTTGATGTCGCTGTCGACGCGATCGCTCTTGTAGTAGGCCGTGTTGAACAACTTCGGCGGCCATGAATCGGACGCGAGCAGTGGCCGGATCGCCCAGTCGGCCTCGCCGGTCGACGACGACCAGCCGATGTAGTACATGCGCAGCGGCGCGGTAGCCGGATCAGGCCAGCTTTCGACCTTCTCGACGCGCTGTCCGGCTTCGAGCAACGTGATCTTCGAGCGGACGCCGACCTGCTGGAGTTGCTGTTGCAGCACCTGCGTGAGCTTTTGCGCGATGCTGTGGTTGTAGCCCGACCACAATTCGGTCTCAAAGCCGTTCGGATATCCCGCCTCGGTCAGCAGCTGCTTGGCCTTGGCGACGTCATAGGGCATGACGCCGAGCTTCACCGAATACTCGACGCCTTCCGGCACGACACCGTCCGCCGGCGTCGCATAGCCATTGAACGCGACCTTGGCGATCGCGTCCTTATTGATGGCGTAGGCGATGGCCTGCCGCACCTTCGGATTGTCGAAGGGCTTCTGCTGCGTGTTGAGCGAGAGGTAGCGCAGGATTATCGACGGCGCTGCGACAACGTCGAGCTCCGGCTTGGCCTTGAGCGCGTCGGCCTGCTCGTAGGGCAGCGGATAGGTGAAATGGGCTTCGCCGGTCTGCATCACCGCAGCGCGCGCATTGCTGTCGATGACCGGCTTCCAGGTGATGGTGTCGACCTTGGGCAGCCCCTTCTGCCAGTAGTTGTCGTTCTTCGCGACCTTGAGGTGATCCGTCTGCTTCCACTCGACGAACTTGAACGGGCCGGTGCCGACCGGATGGGTCGCAATTTCCTTGCCATATTTGGCCAGTGCGGTCGGACTGATCATCACCGTCGCCGGATGCGCCAGCTGGTTGATGAACGCGGAGAACGGGGTCTTGAGCGTGATGCGCGCGGTGTAATCGTCGACGACTTCGGTCTTGGCGATGTTGTTGTTGTACAGGCCGTAGCGCTTGAGCTTGTTGTCGGGATTGGTGACGCGGTCGAGGTTGGCCTTCACCGCGTCGGCCTTGAAGTCCGTGCCGTCGTGGAACTTGATGCCTTTCTTGAGCTTGATCGTGTAGACCAGGCCGTCCTTGCTTGCGTCGATGCTCTCGGCCAGCACCGGCACCATCTTCATGTCCTTGTCGAAGCTGTAGAGGCCTTCGTAGAAGGATTTGGCCATCGCCTGCGACAGGGTGTCGTTGGCATCGTAGGGATCGGTCGTCGTAAACTGCGACGCGACCGCGAATACGACATCCTTGGCGGCGTAGGCGGGCGCGCCGGCGAGGGCCAGCAGAGCTAGGGCGCCCACCAGCAGCGAACGGGGAATTTTCTTCATGAATGCTCTCCAATGCAAAAACGACAAATCGGCGTGGTGGGCAGACCGATCAATAGTTACCCGCGATCCGGTGCGTCGCCACGAAGTGCCCGGGTTCCATCTCCTCGAGCGGGGCGACGACAGGCTCATCCCCAAGCGCGCGAATCGGGCTCGGGACCTCGTCGGATGATAGCTCCCTTTTGCGCCGCCGTCGCGCCGGATCGGCCACCGGAACGGCGGCCAGCAGCTTGCGGGTATAGGGGTGCAGCGGGTTCTCGAAAATCGCCCGGCGCGGTCCGATCTCAACGATCTGGCCCAGGTACATCACCGCCACGCGATGGCTGATGCGCTCGACCACCGCCATGTCGTGCGAGATGAAGAGATAGGCGAGCCCGAACTCGGCCTGCAGGTCGAGCAGCAGGTTCACGATCTGGGCGCGGATCGACACGTCGAGAGCTGACACCGCCTCGTCGGCGACGATGAGCTTGGGCTGCAGGGCCAGCGCCCGCGCGATGGCGATGCGCTGGCGCTGGCCGCCGGAAAATTCGTGCGGGTAGCGGTTGGCGCTGTCCGCAGGCAGGCCCACATGCTGCAGCAACCAGTTCACGCGATCGACGGCGGCGGCGCCTTCGGCGATGCCGTGGACATAGAGCGGTTCGGCGACCGAAAATCCGATCGTCAGACGGGGGTCGAGCGACGCGAACGGGTCCTGGAACACCATTTGAATTTCGCGGCGCAAGGGTCGCATCTGGTCGGCCGGCACCTGCGCAATGTCGCGCCCCGCAAACTCGATGCTGCCGCCATCGATGTCGACCAAACGCAGCAGCGAGCGGCCGGTGGTTGACTTGCCGCATCCCGATTCGCCAACCAGTGCCAGCGTTTCGCCCGCGGCGAGGTCGAAGCTCACCTGCTCGACCGCGTGCACGCGACGCGTGACCCTGCCGAGTATGCCGGCACGCACTGGAAAGCGCGTGTTCAGGCCACGCACCCGCAGTAGAGGCGGCTGGTCGCCGCGCATCGGCTCGACCAGCGGCAGCGGCGGCGGCGAGTCGGACGACGTCGCGTCGAGAACCGCAAAACGCGCCGGCGCATTGGTGCCGCGCATCGAACCCAGACGCGGCACCGCCGCCAGTAACGCTTGCGTATACGCATGCACCGGCGCGGCAAAAATCTGCACAGCGGTGCCCGTCTCCACCATTTCGCCGCGATACATCACCAGCACCCGGTCCGCGACTTCGGCGACGACGCCCATGTCGTGCGTGATAAACATCACCGCCATGTGCAATTCATCCTGCAGCAGTCGAATGAGTTCGAGGATCTGTGCCTGCACCGTGACGTCGAGCGCGGTGGTGGGTTCGTCGGCGATCAGCAGCCGCGGCTTGCACGACAGCGCCATGGCGATCATCACGCGCTGGCGCATGCCGCCCGAGAGCTGGTGCGGATGCCGGCCGAGCACCAGCACCGGTTCCGGTATGCGCACCAGCTCGAGCATGCGCAAGGCCTCGCGCCGCGCTGCCGCGCGATTCATGCCCTGGTGCAGGCGGATCGATTCGGCAATCTGTTCGCCCACGGTAAATACCGGATTGAGCGAAGTCATCGGCTCCTGAAAGATCATCGCGATCTCGGCGCCGCGAATCTCGCGCATGGTCGCGTTGTCGGCGGTCGCCAGATCGGCGCGCTCGGCTTCGGGCCGGTCGAACTGCATGCTGCCTGAGGTGATATGGCCACCGCCGTGCTCTATGAGACGCATCAGCGACAGCGCCGTTACCGACTTGCCCGATCCCGATTCGCCGACGATGGCGACGGTCTCGCCGTGGCTGACGGAAAAGGACACGCCGCGCACCGCCTGGACGACGCGCTCGGTGGTGCGGAACTCGACCGACAGGTTGTCGACCGCGAGCAGCGGGCCGGACGGGGTCAGGGAATTCACGCGCAGTTCAATTCGGGGGACCGTGTCTAGCCGGGCTTTCGCGCCTGCGCGCGCAAGTCGTCGATAGTCGCGCTCATGGTGATCGCCTGAGGGTCGATGCGCAGATGCAACAGCGCCGGCTTGCCCGCGCTCAGCGCCCGCTGCAGTGCCGGGGCGAATTCGGCGGTCTTGGTAACCGTCTCGCCGAGTGCGCCGTGCGCCCGGGCGAGCGCGGCGAAATCGGGGTTGACCAGGTCGGTGCCGACCACCCGCGCCGGATACTCGCGCTCCTGGTGCATGCGGATGGTTCCATACATGCCGTTGTCGACGACGATGAACACGACGTTGGCGGCGTACTGGACCGCGGTGGCCAGCTCCTGTCCGTTCATCTGGAAGCAGCCATCGCCGTTCCAGGACACGACGACGCGCTCCGGATGCACGATCTTGGCAGCGATCGCCGACGGCACGCCGTACCCCATCGCGCCGTCGTAGGGCGCCAGTTGCGAACGATAGCCGCGATACTGGAAGAGGCGGTGCAGCCAGACCGTATAATTGCCGGCACCGTTGGTGACGATCGCGTCGTGCGGCAGCGCCGCGCGCAGACTCGCCACGACCTGCCACATATCGAGCGCGCCGGGCATGGGACGCGGTGCCTGCCACGCGAGGTAGTCGGCATGCGCGGCCGCGGCAGTCCCCTGCCACACTGGATCAGTGACCGGCGGTAGTTGCGCCAGCGCGGCGGCGAATGCGGGAACCGACGCTACGATGGCGAGCGCGGGGTGGAATACGCGACCAAGATCCTCCTCGCCCGGCAAGACGTGAATCAGTATCGGTTGCGGTCGGGGCGCGGCTAGAAGCGTGTACCCGCCAGTGACCATCTCGCCCAGCCGCTCACCGATCACGAGCAACAGGTCGGCGTTGCGCACGCGGGCCGCGAGCTTCGGGTTGGGCGCGATGCCGACTTCGCCGGCGTAAAAAGGGAGATCGTTGTCGACCACATCCTGGTTGCGAAACGCGCTCGCGACGGGCAAGTCGTTGGCCTCGGCAAAGCGGCGCAGGTCGGCGCACGCCGCGACGCTCCAGCCCGCGCCGCCGGCGATCACCAACGGCCGCTGCGCAGCAGCCAGCAATTCGCGCACCCGGGCCATCTGCGAAGCGGAAGGCGACACGCTGACGGCCTCGACGCGCGGTGCAGCGACGGCGTCGGCTGTGCTGGTAAGCATGTCCTCGGGCAGCGCGAGCACCACCGGTCCGGGCCGTCCTGCCAGCGCGACACGGTAGGCGCGCGCCACGTATTCGGGAATGCGCTCGGCGCGGTCGATGCGCGTCACCCATTTGGCGATGCCGCCATACATGCGGTTGTAGTCGATTTCCTGGAACGCTTCACGATCGACAAAGTTGCTGCCGACCTGGCCGATGAACACGATCAGCGGCGTCGAATCCTGCTGCGCGGTGTGGATGCCGATGGCCGCGTTCGACGCGCCGGGACCGCGGGTGACGAACACGATGCCGGGCTGGCCGGTCAGCTTGCCATAGGCTTCCGCCATGTATGCGGCACCGCCTTCCTGGCGGCAGATGATCAGCCGCAGCGCGGCCTGCGCGTCGTACAACGCGTCGAGCACGGCGAGATAGCTCTCGCCCGGAACGCAAAAGGCCAGGTCGGCGCCCTGCTGTACGAGGCTATCGACGAGAATCTGTCCGCCGGTGCGCATGGTAGGCGATGGATGGAGCGGGAAAGGGCGTGGCCATTCTACACGGGCCGCTGCGCGTTCCGGCCGCGGCGGCGCAGGTGGCAACGCGCTCGAAGGCGCGCGGGCCGTATAATCGGCCCCGGACTGCCGCGCCGCGTCGGACAGGGAGCCACGGCCTATGGTCGAGTTGATCACACTGCAGGAATCGCTCGCATTCAGCGCGTGGGCATTGCTGTTCTCCCTGATCATCATGCGGGTGCGCCCGGAAATGCGGCGCTCGGTGCTGGTCACGCTACTGATATTGACGCTCGCCCTCGGCGGGCTCTCGCTGCTCGGACGCTACCAGGTCATTCCCGCGCGTCTGGCGATCGCCGCGCTGCCACGCGAGATCTGCCTGCTGATCATCGCGCTGTGCAATATACGCATCTACATCAGCTTCCTGATCAACGTCGTGCTGGCGCGACGCGCGGTACCGCGCATCCTGGGCGAAGTCACCATCGCGGTGACGCTGGTCGTCTACACGCTCTTTCGCATGGATGCGCTCGGCGTCAACCTGACGACCATCACGGTATCGTGGGGCGCGCTCGCCGCCGCCGTCGGCTTCGCAATGCAGGCCACGTTGGGCAACCTGCTCGGCGGCATTTCGCTGCAGCTCGACAACACCTGCCGCATCGGCGACTGGATCGAGACCGAGGGCGTGACCGGCGAGGTGGTCTCGATCCGCTGGCGCTACACGGCGCTGGCTACAGTGAACAACGTGACTATCATCATCCCCAACGCCAAGCTGATGAACAACCCGGTCACGCTGCTGGGGCGCCGCGGGGACCTGCGCATCCCGTGGCGGCGGCCGATCGAATTCCAGGTCGGCTATGAATTTACGCCGGGGCAGGTGATGGCGGTTGTCAACGCCGCGCTCGAGCGGGTCGACATCGCGCTGGTGGCGGCGGATCCGAAGGCGATTTGCCTGTGCGCAGGCTTCGATACGAACGCGATCAAGTTCCTGGTCTACTACTGGCTCACCGACATCAAGTACTACATGGTCACCGACTCGCAGGTGCGCGTGCACGTCTACGCCGCGCTGGGTCGCGCCGGGATGGAGTTCCCGATCGCGCGCTCCGATCTGTATCTGCATTCCGCGCGCAGCCTGCAGGCGAGCCGGGCGATGCTTGAGCAGGAACAGCGCATCGCGCTGCTCGGTTCGCTCGAACTGTTCACTTCGCTGACCGACGACGAAAAGCGCGCGCTGGCCACGCAGCTCGTGCCCACGCCGTTTGCTAAGGGCGACGTTGCCACCAAGCAGGGCGAGCCGTCGGATTCGCTCTACATTCTCGCCCGTGGCAACGTTGCCATCTTTCGCAATGCCGAAGATGGCAATTTCGCCACGCGTCAGCGCATGGCGACGATGGGTGCGCCGAATTACTTCGGCGAGATGGGTTTGCTGGCTGGCGCGCCGCGCGGGGCGACAGTCGAGGCGGACACCGAGGTGCAATGCTACCGGCTCGACAAGGGCGGCTTCGAAGCGATCCTCCGCGCCAGGCCGGAAATCGCCAACGGCATGGCGCAGACCGTTGCCGCGCGCTTGGCGGCCAACGACGCGACGCTGGCCACACTCTCGGCGGAGGCCCGCGCGAAAGCGACCGGCACGCGCGCAAGCGACGTGCTGCGACGCGTCCGCGAGTTCTTCGGGCTGTAGGCTAGCGTCAGGCCACGGCGACCAGATCGGCGCGCTGCAAGAGGAACACGCTCTCCGCATCGGTCGCGGTGGTGAGCCAGGTGAAGGGCAGACGCGGGAACGCGGCTTCGGTGCCGCTGCGGTTATGGCCCACCTCGACCAGCAGTATCCCATCCGGAGTGAGAAACTGCGCCGAGCGCGCAATGATCGTGCGTACGGCGTCAAGGCCGTCGTCGCCGCCCGCCAACGCGATTTCGGGCTCGTGGCGGTATTCAGCAGGCAGGTTCGCCATCGACGACCCGGTCACGTAGGGTGGGTTGCTGATGATCAGGTCGTAGGTCTTGTCGGTGAGATTCGCGTACAAGTCCGAACGGATGAGGTTGACGCGCGCCTGCACGCCGTGTTCGGCGACATTGCGCTGCGCGACGGCGAGCGCATCGGCCGAGATGTCCACCGCGTCGACTTCGGCATCCGGATAGAAGTGTGCGAGCAGGATCGCGAGGCAGCCGGAGCCGGTGCACATATCGAGCGCGGTGCGCACCATGGAAGCGCTCGGCACCCACGGACCGAGTGCGTCGGGCAGCAGCTCGGCGATGTACGAGCGCGGGATGATTACGCGCTCGTCGACGTAAAACCGGAAAGGTCCCAGCCACGCTTCGTGCGTGAGGTACGCCACTGGAATGCGCTCGTTGACTCGGCGCTCGATCAGCGCGAACAGCACCGCATTTTCGCCATGCGTCAACCGTGCATCGAGAAACGGGTCGAGCCGGTCGAGCGGCAGGTGCAGGCCATGCAGGATGAGGTAGATCGCTTCATCGTAGGCACTCTCGGTGCCGTGGCCAAATCTGAGATCGCCACGGGTAAAGCGCGAGACGGCGTAGCGAATCCAGTCGCGTACGCTCTGCAGTTCCTGCGGCGCGGCGCTCACGGCGCTGTCGGCGCACTCAGCAGTCGAGCCACGATTGCGCGATAGAGCTCGGTCAAGGGCTCGAGGTCCGCCAGTGCGACCCGCTCGTTGAGCTTGTGGATGGTCGCGTTCACCGGGCCCAGCTCGACGACTTCGCGGCAGATGTCGGCGATGAAGCGGCCGTCGGAGGTGCCGCCGGTGCACGAGAGCTCGGTTTCGATCGCGCAGACGTCGCGGATGACCTCGCTCACCACCTGCACCAATTTGCCGCGCGGCGTGAGGAATGGCCGTCCCCAGCCGGTCCAGCGCAGCTCGTAGTCCAGGCGATGCTTGCGCAATACCGCTTCGAAGCGCTGTTCGAGTGTGTCGCGCGCGCTGACGGTCGCATAGCGAAAGTTGAATAGCAGCTCAAGCGTGCCCGGAATGACGTTGGTCGCCCCGGTCCCCGATTTCACGTTCGACGCTTGCCACGTCGTCGGCGGAAAGTATTCGTTGCCTTCGTCCCAGCGCATCGAGGCGAGCTCGGCGATCGCCGGCGCTATCAGATGGATCGGATTCCGCGCCAGATGCGGATAGGCGATATGCCCCTGCACGCCGCGCACGATCAGCGTTCCGGACAGCGTTCCGCGCCGGCCGTTCTTGATCATGTCGCCCAGGCGTTCGACCGCCGACGGCTCGCCGACGATGCAGTAATCCAGTTTCTCGCCCGCGTCGCGGAGTTTGTCGACGATCTTCACGGTGCCGTCGGTGGCGGGCCCTTCCTCGTCCGACGTGATGAGCAGGGCGATGGAGCCGCCGATGTCCGGAGTGGCGGCGATGACCCGCTCGATCGCCACGACGAACGCGGCGATCGAGGTCTTCATGTCGGCGGCGCCGCGGCCGTACAGGTAGCCGTCGCGTTCGGTCGGAACGAACGGATCGGAATGCCAGGCGTCGAGCGGGCCGGTCGGTACGACATCGGTGTGGCCGGCGAAGCAAACGATCGGGCGGGCCATACCCCGGCGCGCCCACAGGTTGGTGACGCCGTTGGAGACGAGGGTCTCGCAACGAAAACCGAGCGGTTCAAGGCGCGCGCGCAGGATATCCTGGCAACCGCCGTCGTCGGGCGTCGGCGAGCGTCGAGCGATCAGTTCACGGGTCAGCGCCAGGGTCGCCTGGCCGACCGGTGCGCTCCCGCCAGCCTTCACTGCTGGCGATTAAGGAATTCGGGATCGATCTCGAGCTTGACGAAGTTGCCGGACAGGCTCTGCGCCGATTCCTCGTGCGTCTGCGCCACGCTCCGTGTCGTCGGTGAATTCTGGTTGACCAGCCAGGCGAGGTTGGTCGGCGAATCCGACGCGATGAGCGCCTCGTCGTAGGACACGTCGCCATCGAGGTAGAGACGGCACAGCGCCTGCTCGAAGGTCTGCGATCCCGGATACAGACTCTGCTCCATCGCTTCCTTGATCTGGGTGATTTCGCCGTTCTTGATGAGTTCGGCGATCAGCGAGGTGTTGAGCAGAATCTCGACCGCCGGCACCAGCTGACCCTCCTTGTTGCGGACAAGTCGCTGCGAAATGATTGCGCGCAAGCCAATCGAGAGGTCGGAGAGCAGGCCCGAACGCGCGTCGTAGGGGAACATGTTGATGATCCGCGACATGGCGTGATAGCTGTTGTTGGCGTGCAGCGTCGACAGGCACAGATGGCCCGTCAGCGTGTGCAGCAGCGCGTGCTGCATGGTGTCGCGGTCGCGAATCTCGCCGATCATGATCAGGTCAGGCGCCTCGCGCAGCGCATTGGGAAGAGCCTTGGCGTAGCCCTGGGTATCGACGCCGATTTCGCGCTGGTTGACGATCGACTGCTTGTGCTCGAACAGGTACTCGATCGGGTCCTCGAGGGTGAGGATGTGGCCCGAGCGGGTGCTGTTGCGATGATCGATCATGGCCGCGAGCGTGGTCGACTTGCCCGATCCGGTCGCGCCGGTGATGAGGATCAGGCCGCGTTTTTCCATCACCAGATTGAGCAACACCGGCGGTAGCTTCAAATCCTCGAACGGCGGTACGGAGCTGCGCACATAGCGGATCACCATCGAAATGGTGCCGCGCTGGCGGAAGATGTTGATCCGGAAATTGCCGACCGAGCGATCGAGGTACGAGAGATTCATTTCCATCTCGTTTTCGAACTCGCGCGCCTGGTCCTTGGTCATCAGCTCGTAGGCAATGCGGCGGACTGCCTCCACATCCATCGGCTGGGTGGAGATCGGCGACACGACGCCGTTGATCTTGATGTTGATCGGTGCGCCGCACGAAATGAACAGGTCCGACGCCTGTTTCTCGGACATCAGCTTGAACAGTCGATCAAGATACATGGCGGTATCCCGGAGTCAGTTGGAGAGGCGCCGCCCGGCTTTGTGCCGCTGCGAACCGCGCTCTTGACAATGTCATGAATTGACAAGAATAACCAAGGTCGAGCAAAGTAACAACTGGGCTGCGAAATCAGCCGGCTTTTGCCCGCGGACGCGCCGTCCGCCTTGTCCGGAACAACCGGTACCCTTCATGCTCGCCATCATCGGTGGCAGCGGGCTCACCCGCTTGTCCACGCTTGCCATCGCCCACCGCGAGGTCGTCCGCACGCCGTACGGGGAGCCCTCGTCGGCGCTGGTATACGGCCGGATCATGGAACACGACGTGGTGTTCCTCGCCCGCCACGGCCACGGCCATACGATTCCGCCGCACCGCGTCAACTATCGCGCCAACCTATGGGCGCTCAAGGAGCGCGGGGTCGATGCGGTACTCGCCGTCGCCTCGGTCGGCGCCATCGCCGGCGGCCATGCGCCCGGCGCGCTGGTCTTGCCACACCAGATCATCGACTACAGCGGCGGCCGCGAGAGCACGTTCTTCGACGGCGGCGACCGCAACGTGGTGCATGTCGACTTCACCCATCCGTACACGCCGGCCCTGCGACAGCGCTGCCTTGCCGCCGCCCATCGCGCCCGGCTGGCGTTGCACGATGGCGGGGTGTACGCCGCGGTCTCCGGGCCGCGCCTCGAGACCGCCGCCGAGATCGATCGGCTGGATCGCGATGGAGCGACGCTGGTCGGCATGACCGGCATGCCCGAAACGGTGCTCGCCCGCGAAGCGGGGCTCGCCTACGCGTCGATCGCAGTCGTCGTCAACCATGCCGCGGGTCGCGGCGACAGTGCCGAGGCGATCGCCATGGAGCGCATCGCGGGGGTGCTGGAACAGGCCATGGAGAAGGTGCGCAAGCTGATTGACCACTTCGTCACGGAACCCACGACGTCATGATTCTGCCTATTCTTCGCATGGGCGACCCGCGCCTGCTGCAACGCTCGCTCCCGGTCGACCGCTACGACACGCCGGAATTGCGTACTCTGCTGTCGGACATGCGCGAAACCATGATCGCGGCGCACGGTGCAGGACTGGCCGCGCCGCAGATCAGCGTGCTCCTACGCGTCGTGATCTTCGGCTTCGAACACAGCGACCGCTACCCCGACGCCGAGCCGGTGCCGTATACCGAAATTGTCAATCCGGTCCTTACGCCGATTGGTCCCGAGCTTGAGGAAGACTGGGAAGGCTGCCTCTCGGTGCCCGGACTTCGCGGCAGGGTACAGCGTCACGCGCGGCTGCGTTACACCGGCTTCGACCCGCAGGGCCAGCGCATCGATCGTGAAGTCACAGGTTTTCATGCGCGCGTGGTGCAACACGAATGCGATCACCTCGACGGCATTCTCTATCCCTTTCGCATGCGCGACCTGCGCCAGTTGGGCTATACCGACGTGCTGTTTCCAGACGCCGAAGTCGTCGACGATTGACCGGTCGTGCGGGCCCGATGACCGGCGGCGCGGCGCCTCAGTTCAGGCGCAGTTGTTCGTGGAGCGCAGTTTCGAGCTTCAGCAACGCTGCTTCGTCGTGCAGCCGCGCGCCTTCGAGCAGGAACACGTCCTCGACGCGCTCGCCCAGCGTGTTGATCTTGGCGCTGGCGACATTGACGTTGGCTTTGGCCAGGGTGTAGGCGATGCGCGCCAGCAGGCCCGAGCGGTCTCCGGCGACGATTTCCAGGATGTAGTGGGTGCCCTTGTCGTCGGGAAAGATGCGCACTTCCGGCGACAGCGGGAAATGCTTGAGGTGACGGCTGACCCGGCCGACCGCTGGCGGCTCGAGCGGCAGCCGCTCGACGAGCGCGCGCCGCAGCTCGAATTCGATGTAACTGATGACTTCGCGGTAGCTCGGATTCGGGTTGCCCGGATCGTGCACGACGAAGGTGTCGAGCGCGTAGCCATGGCGGGTAGTATGGACGCGCGCCTCGAGGATCGACAGCCTGGCGCTGCCGAAGAATCCGCAGATGCGCGCGAACAGCTCCTTCTGGTCAGGCATGTAGATCATCACCTGCAGGCCGCTGCCGTCGCGGGCGAAGCGCGCCTTGACGATCGGCTCGGCGATATCCACGCGCGAATACAGCTGCCGTGCGTGCCAGGCGATCTCGTCGGCACTGTGGCGCTGGAAATAGACCGCGTCGAGCCGCTGCCACAGCGTATTTTCAGCGCCGTCGGGAACGGCATAGAGCCGCAGCTGGCGGATTGCCTCGACGCGGCGCGCGTCGAGGCTGTCATGGAGGCGCCGGTCGCCGGCGCCGCCGTCGAGTCGCGCCTTGGTGGCGTGGAACAGGTCTTCGAGCAACTTGGATTTCCACGCGTTCCAGACGCGCGGGCTGGTGCCGCGGATGTCGGCGACGGTAAGCAGATACAGCGCCGCAAGCCGGCGCTGGGTCCGGATCCGCTTGGCGAACGCATCGACGACGGCCTGGTCACTGATGTCCTGCTTCTGCGCGGTCATCGACATGGTCAGGTGTTGCTCGACCAGCCATGCGACAAGATCCGCGTCGTCACGCGACAAGCCGTGCTCGCGGCAGAAGCGGCGGGCGTCGCGCGCGCCGAGCACCGAGTGGTCGCCCCCGCGCCCCTTGGCGATATCGTGGAACAGCGCCGTGACGAGCAGCACTTCAGGCCGCTCGAAGTCGGCGATCAGGCGCGAACACAATGGATACTCGTGCGCGTGCTGCGGCTCGACGAAGCGGCGCAGGTTGCGAATCACCATCAGGATGTGCTCGTCGACGGTGTACACGTGGAACAGGTCGTGCTGCATCTGGCCGACGATGCGGCCGAACACCGGCAGATAGCGACCGAGGATGCCGTACTGGTTCATGCGCCGCAGCTCGTGCGTGACGCCGCGCGGCTGGCGCAGGATTTCGATGAACCGTTGCCGGTTGGCAGGGTCGCGGCGGAACGCCGCGTCGACACGATCGCGATAGCGCCATAGCGCGCGCAGCATCGGCGCCGACATGCCCTTGAGCTCAGG
>JBDTLK010000097.1:0-14678 GCA_039934835.1 Edaphobacterium sp. (SeqCode)
ACCGGCCGCGCCGCTCGTCAGGCGCGCGCGCGGTCATGCCACCGCGCCGCTGCTCGTGGTCGATCGCGCGCGCAAGCAATTCGGCGGTCTGGTCGCGGTCAACGATCTGTCATTCGAGTTGCGCGCCGGTGAAATCCTCGGCCTGATCGGGCCCAACGGCGCCGGCAAGAGCACGATGTTCAATCTTATCAGCGGCGCGCTGCCGTTGACGCGCGGGGCGATCAGCTTCAACGGCGAGCCCATCGGCAGCCACCAGCCCTTCGACATCGCCCGTCGCGGCATCGGCAGGACATTCCAGCATGTGCGCTTGATCCCGGCGATGTCGGTGCTCGACAACGTCGCGCTCGGTGCTTATTTGCGTGGCCACGCGGGAATCATGCGCGCGGCGCTGCGGCTAGACCGCGAAGAAGAGCGCCGCGCCATGGCCGAAGCCGCGGCGCAGGTAGAGCGCGCCGGCCTGCTCGAGCATCTGCATGCGCCGGTTGGCTCGCTCGCGCTGGGCAAGCAGCGCATCGTGGAAATCGCCAGGGCGCTCGCCGCCGATCCGTTGCTGCTTCTGCTCGACGAGCCCGCGGCCGGCCTGCGCTACATGGAGAAGCAGGAGCTTGCCGTGCTGTTGAAGGGCCTCAAGCAGGAAGGCATGACGATCCTGCTGGTCGAGCACGACATGGACTTCGTGATGGGGCTCACCGACCGGCTGGTCGTGATGGACTTTGGCGAGAAGCTGGCCGAAGGCCTGCCCGCCGACATCCAGAAGAATCCGGTCGTCATGGAAGCCTATCTGGGGGGCGTATGAGCGCGACCGTCCGCTCCCGGCGCGAGGCTGCTCCAACGAGCGGACTGCTCGACGTCCGCGATCTGCACGTCGCCTATGGCAAGGTCGAGGCGGTGCACGGCGTATCGCTGACCGTCGACGAGGCGCGCATCGTGACCGTCATCGGCCCCAACGGCGCCGGCAAGACCACGCTCCTGGGCGCGATCATGGGCTTGCTGCCTTCGCGCGGCGCGATCAGTCTGTTCGGCACTCCCGCCATGCGCACGACGGTCGAGCAGCGCGTTGCCCGGGGCCTGTGCCTGGTTCCGGAACGACGCGAATTGTTCGCGGCGATGACTGTGGCCGACAACCTCGAGCTGGGGGCGTTCCAGCGTTACCGCCGCGGCGACAAGGCCGTCGCCCAAACGCGCGATGAAGTCTACCAGCGCTTTCCGCGGCTGGCCGACCGGCGCACTCAGCTTGCCGGCACGCTGTCAGGCGGCGAACGGCAGATGCTCGCTTTTGGCCGGGCACTGATGGCCAGGCCGCGGCTGCTGCTGCTCGACGAACCGAGCCTTGGCCTGGCGCCGCTGATCGTGAGGGAGATTTTTGCCATTATCTCTGCGCTGCGAGCGACCGGCGTGTCGATCCTGCTGGTGGAGCAGAATGCGCGGGCCGCGCTGCAGGTTGCAGATTACGGTTACGTGCTCGAGACCGGTGAAATGGCCATCGAAGGTCCCAGCGCGGAACTCGCGGTCGATCCGCGGGTGGCCGCGACGTATCTGGGGCAGAAACGGGAACCGGGAGCGGCTCACCCTGTCCATGCATAGCCGCGATGCCTGCGGCTTGTGCCGGCAGCCTGCCGGCCCGACAATGACGGCTTGCCGACCCGACGCAGGAACCCCGTGACCGATCTCGCCCTTCCGACCGTCAATCCCCGTCTGCTCGACGAAGCGACCCGGCTGTTGCTCGCGCCGGCCGCGCTGGAGTTCCGGCAGCTCTCGCAGGTGCTCGCCGACATTCACATCCGCCATGTCGATTTTGCTGACCTCTATTTCCAGTATTCGCGCGTCGAGAGCTGGAGTCTCGAAGAGGGTATCGTCAAGTCGGGCGCGTTTTCGATCGACCGCGGGGTGGGTGTGCGCGCGGTGTCGGGCGAGAAGACGGCATTTGCGTATTCAGACGATATCAGCCTCGACGCGCTGGCCGCGGCGGCCACCGCGACGCGCGCCATCGGTCGCCAGGGTGGCTCCGCGGTGGCTACGCAAGAACGCATTGGCGGCGCCCGCTCGCTGTACGCGACCGACGACCCGGTGGCCACGATCTCGGACGCGGACAAAGTCGCGCTGCTCGAACGTCTGGAGCGCATGGCCCGTGCGCGTGACTCGCGCGTCACGCAGGTCATGGCCTCGCTGGCCGGCGAATACGAAGCGATCCTGGTTGCACGCAGCGACGGCCTGATCGCCGCCGACGTGCGGCCGCTGGTGCGCCTGTCGCTCAACGTCATCGTCGAACAAGATGGCCGGCGAGAACAGGGCTCCGGCGGCGGCGGCGGGCGCGTCGATTACCGATACTTCACCGACGCCGTCCTGCGCGACTACGCCGACAAGGCGGTCGATCAGGCGCTGCTCAACCTCGGCGCGCGCGACGCGCCCGCGGGTCCGATGACAGTAGTGCTGGGGCCTGGCTGGCCGGGCATCCTGTTGCACGAGGCGATCGGGCATGGCCTCGAAGGCGATTTCAACCGCAAAGGCACGTCGGCCTTTGCAGGCAGAGTCGGGCAGCGCGTGGCGGCCAAGGGCGTGACCGTGGTCGACGACGGCACCATTGCCGACCGGCGCGGTTCGCTCAATGTCGACGACGAGGGCAATCCGACCCAGCGCACGGTGCTCATCGACGACGGCATTCTGCAGGGCTACCTGCAGGACACGCTCAATTCGCGTTTGATGGGCGTCGCGCCCACCGGCAACGGCCGGCGCGAATCGTTCGCGCATGTGCCCATGCCGCGCATGACCAACACCATCATGCTCAACGGCGAACGCGATCCGGCGGAAATCATCGCCTCGGTCAAGTCCGGGCTGTATGCCGGCAACTTCGGCGGCGGGCAGGTCGACATCACCAACGGCAAGTTCGTCTTCTCCGCAGCTGAAGCATGGCTCATCGAGGACGGCAAGCTCACCCATCCGGTCAAGGGCGCGACGCTGATCGGCAATGGTCCCGACGCGCTGACGCGAGTGTCGATGATCGGCAACGACATGGCTCTCGACTCGGGCGTCGGCACCTGCGGCAAGGACGGCCAGAGCGTGCCGGTCGGCGTTGGCCAGCCGACGCTGCGCATCGATGGTCTGACCGTCGGCGGTACCGCATAGCGAACCAACGCACGTGCGTTGAACCCTGAGAGCCGCACATGAGAAAAGTGCCTCTGTACAGCAGTTCACCGGGACCACAGGCGCAGACGCGGCCCGAACCGGGCAACGACCGCAATCGCGCGTTGAAGCGGGAGGCGGCGGTGAGCGCGAAGGGCCGCCCCGAGCGCGAAGGCACTTCAATGCACGCGGCGGCAGTCCAGGGAGCCGGCGCGCGCCAGGGACGCCTGCGGCACCTCGTCGAACGCTTCGAGCGGCCGTTGTGGCTGCTGGCCGGTCTGCTGATCGCCGGCGCCGCCCTCGGCATCTACGCGACCACGCACGTGGGTCCGCGCGCGCTGTCCCAGAAGGACATTGACGCCGCCGTGCTGCACACGCTGGAGAATACGCAGCTTGCATCGTTCGCGTCGAAGGCCTACGAAGCGGTTCGGCCCTCGGTCGTGCGCGTGATCGGACTCGGACCCGAACCGGATCCCGGCGAGGGCAATGGCCTCAACCGCGGTAACAGCACGGGCGTCGGCACCGGCGTGGTCGTCGTCGACAAGGGTGTGATCCTGACCAATCTGCACGTGGTCAATGGCGCGAACAAGGTCATGGTGGAATTCTTCGACGGCATGATGGCCGAAGCGGTCGTGGTCGGAACGCGACCCGAACATGACCTCGCGGTGCTGCAGGCGAAGACCATTCCCGACGACCTAATCGCGGCGACGCTGCGTTCGACCGCAGATCTCGCCGTCGGCGACGAGGTGGTGGCAGTAGGCTTTCCATTCGGCATCGGCCCGTCGGCGTCGTACGGCATCGTCTCCGGTCTGCGCCGCGAGTACCAGTCGCAGGAAGGCAAGCGCCTTCTCACCAATCTGATTCAGTTCGACGCCGCCGCCAATCCAGGCAACTCCGGCGGTCCGCTGGTCACCGCGGACGGAGAAGTAGTCGGCATCGTCACCGCGATTTTGAATCCCTCGGAGCAGCGCGTTTTCATCGGCATCGGCTTCGCGGTGCCAATCGAGAACGCGGCGGCGGCCGTCGGCATTTCGCCGTTTTGACCACGCATTGACCATTTAGGCAGGAACGCATGAACGAATCCGCACCGCACCGCACCGACGTCGCCTCGCTGATGGAACGCATCCTCTACGAGGTCAAGAAAGTCGTCGTTGGACAGGATCATTTTCTCGAGCGCGTGCTGGTGGCGATGCTCGCGCAGGGCCACCTGCTCGTCGAAGGCGTTCCGGGCCTGGCGAAAACACTGACCGTCAAGACCATCGCGCGCACCATACGCGGCAGTTTCAAGCGCATCCAGTTCACGCCTGACCTGGTGCCGTCCGACCTCGTCGGCACGCGTATCTACAACCAGAAGACCGGCGAATTCGCGACCTCGCTGGGACCCGTGTTCACGCACCTGCTGCTGGCCGACGAAATCAATCGCGCGCCGGCGAAGGTACAGAGCGCGCTGCTCGAAGTGATGCAGGAATATCAGGTGACGATCGCCGGTACGACGCATCGCGTCCCCGAGCCGTTCCTGGTGATGGCGACCCAGAACCCCATCGAGACCGAGGGCACCTATCCGCTGCCCGAGGCACAGGTGGACCGGTTCATGATGAAGGTGCTGGTCGGTTATCCGTCCGAAGAGGAAGAATTCGTCATCGTGCAGCGCGTGACGGGTCCGGCGCAGGAGGTCACGCCCGTCGCCACCACTGAGCAGCTCGCGGCGCTGCAGCGCGAATGCCGCACCGGCTACGTCGATCCAAACCTCATGCAGTATGCGGTGCGCCTGGTGTCGGCGACGCGGCAGCCGGGACGTTACGGGCTCGCCGACCTGCAGAAGTACCTCACCTATGGCGCGAGCCCGCGCGCGACCATTCATCTGATCGAAGGTGGGCGTGCGCTGGCTTATCTGCGTGGCCGCACATACGTGCTGCCCGAGGACATCGCCGATCTCGCCCCGGACGTACTGCGGCACCGCCTCGTACTGACCTACGAGGCGCTGGCCGAGGGCCTGACGCCGGACCAGATCATTCACCGGATCATGCAGCGCGTTCCGGCGCCCGAGAAGCCGCTGGAGACCCATGTCAAAGTCGGCGCCAGCGCCTGACAGCGTCCTGCGCCGCCTGGAGTGGACCGTCATCCGTCGTCTCGACGGATTGCTGCACGGCGACTATCGGACGCTGTTTCGCGGAGCGGGCCTGGACCTTGCGGACCTGCGCGAGTACCAGTATCACGACGACGTCCGGCATATCGACTGGAACGTCACCGCGCGCCTGCAGACGCCCTACGTCAGGGAGTACAACGAGGAGCGCGAGATTGCGGCGTGGTTCCTGCTCGACCTCTCCGCCTCGGTGGACTTCGGTTCGACTCAGGTGCGCAAGAAAGCCGTTGCGAGCGATTTCGTCACCGTCCTTGCGCGTCTGCTCACCCGTCACGGCAATCGCGTCGCGGCGATGTTCTACGGCGAAGAAGTCGACACCGTCATTCCGCCGCGTACCGGCCGCACCCACGTCTTGCACATCCTGCATCACATGCTTGCGCGGCCGGAACGCAAACCCACACAGGGCACCGATCTGCGCGTGCTGCTGCGCACGGCCCACGACATGGTGCGGCGGCGCTCGGTGGTGTTCGTGGTGTCCGATTTCATCAGCGAGCCGGGCTGGGGCGAGGTGCTGGCGCGCCTTGCACAGCGCCACGAAGTCATCGCGGTTCGACTTTACGATCCGCTGGAGATGGTCCTGCCCGACCTCGGCCTGCTGGTGGTACAGGACGCCGAAACCGGCGAGCAGCTCTTTGTCGACACCCACGATCGCGGCTTTCGCAAGCGCTTCGCCGCCGCCGCGGCCAAGCGCGAGACCGAGCTGCGCGCTTCGCTGCGTACTGCGGGGGTAGATTGCCTCGAGCTGTCCACCGAAGATGACCTGGTCGACAGCATCATGCGCTTTGCCGACCTGCGCAAACGCCGCAGCCAGCTCGCGGCGGGCGGCATGCCGCAACACCTGATGACCAAGGCATGACCGGCGTAACCTTCCTCTGGCCGGAAATGCTCTGGCTGCTGTTGTTCGTGCCGGCGTTCGTCGGCGTCTATCTCATGCTGCTGCGCCGGAAGCAGCGCGCGGGGCTGCGTTACGCCAACCTTGGTGTTTTCCAGACAGCCGGGGGTGCCGGCCAGCGCCTTCGCCGGCACTTGCCGCCGGCGCTGTTCCTCATTGCGTTGGTACTCATGATCGCGGCAATCGCGCGGCCGGCGGCGGTGGTCACACTGCCGTCGGCGTATCAGACGGTGATCCTGGCGATGGACGTCTCCGGCAGCATGCGGGCGACCGACGTCGACCCGAGCCGGATCATCGCGGCGCAGGTCGCGGCGCGCGCCTTTGTCAACGACCTGCCGTCACGCACGCGCATCGGTATCGTTTCGTTCGCGGCGACGGCGTCGGTGGTGCAACCGCCTACCGGCAATCGCGACGATATGCTCGCCGCCATCGACCGCTTCCAGCTGCAGCGCGGGACCGCCGTGGGCAGCGGCATCCTGGTGTCGCTCAAGACGCTGTTCCCGGATGCTGAATTCGATCTGCGTGCAGGCAGCATGCGCGGCGACGCGAAGAAGGCCTCGCCACTGGATTCCGCGCCGAAGAAGGACAAAGACAAGGACAAGCCGGCGTTCACGCCGGTGCCCGCCGGCTCGAACTCGGGCGCCGTCATCGTCGTGCTTAGCGACGGTCAAACCACAGTCGGCCCCGATCCGGTCGATGCGGCGCGCATGGCCGCGGATCGCGGCATTCGCGTCTACACCGTTGGCATCGGCACGACCAAGGGCGAGTTGATCGGCGCCGAAGGCTGGTCGATGCGGGTGCGCCTGGACGAAACGTCGCTCAAGGCGATCGCCAACGTCACGCAAGGCGAATATTTCTACGCCGGGACCGCGACCGAACTCAAGGCCGTCTACGAGTCACTCAATTCCAAGCTGGTGTTCGAGAAGAAGCAGACCGAGATCACCGCGTTGGTAGCCGGTGCCGCCGCGCTGTTCGCGCTGCTGGCGGCATTCCTCTCGGTGCTCTGGTTCAGCCGGATTCTTTAGCCACACCCAGGCGTTTCAGTGCAGGGGACCCGCCGGTGACCCCGTGACGATCGTCGGCGCCGGCGACGCATGGTGCACCACCATCCGCCAGCCTGAAGGCGTTCTCAGGAATACATTGGTCGCGATCGCCGACCCACGCGGCTTGGGGTCATCGCCGACGCTGACGTGTTCCACCGCGCTTTGCATCGCCATGCCCACCGTTTCGAGCACGACGATCTCGTCGAGAATGAATGACAGTTTGGCGTCGCCGGCGAAGAGTTGCTCCCATCCGGCGCGCACCGCGTCGTATCCGACGAGCCGTGGTCCGGCGGGATGCACGCAGACGATGTCCTCGTCCTCGGCCCAGGTCGCCATCATGGCGTCGACATCCTTACCCTCGAAGGCCTGGTAGAACGCAATGGCGGCGTCTTGCGGCGAGGTGAAAATCGTTGGCGTGCGGGCTTTGGCCATGAGGTGTGACGTTACGCGCTACCGAGGGGCGCGCGCCAGATCATACACAAGATTTGGCGAGAGTTCGCGCATGCACTTGAAGTGGCCGAGCGGACATACGCGCTCGAAGCAGGGGCTGCATTCGATGTCGATGCGGGCGATCTGCGCCAGCGGCGACAGCGGTGGCGTGTATTCGGGACTCGACGACCCGAATAGCGCGACCAGCGGGCGGGCAACCGCGGCAGCGGCATGCATGAGGCCGGAATCGTTGCTGACCACCACGCTCGCCTGCGCCAGCAGATCGATGGCGGTGCCGAGATCGGTGCGGCCGCAGACGTTGCGAACTTCGGGGACAGCGGCGGCGATCGGCTCGGCAGCGCTTTGATCGTTGGGCGAGCCGATCAACCAGACCGCGTAGCCCGAATCGAGCAGACGTCGCGCCAGGATAACGAAATGTTCGGCGGGCCAACGCTTGGCCGGACCGTATTCGGCGCCCGGACAGAAGATCGCCACCGGCCGCCGCGTCACGAGACCGAGTGCGCGCATCGCCGCGCTGGCGTTGGTCGCGTTGGGTACTAGCAGCGGGGAGGGCGCGGCGGGCGGGCGCTCGCCGCGCTGTGCGGCGAGCGCGACGAAACGATCGACCAGGCGCGGCGTGGCACGGCGGTCGAGCCGGCGCGCATCGGTAAGCAGCACGCCGCGCGCTTCGCCGGTGTAGCCGGTGCGTTTGGGAATGCGCGCGAGCCATGGAACGAGCGCCGACTTGAACGAATTGGGCAGTATGAACGCGCGCGTATACCCGTTGGTGCGCAGCTGTGCGGCGAGTGCCCGCCGCTGACGCAGATCCAGCACGCCATGGCCAATCGGATTGTCGATGACGCCGCGCACGCCGCGCATGCGCGCGTAGACGGGTGCGCACCAGGGAGGCGCGAGCACATCGACGATCGAAGGCTCGAGCGGCTCGCGCAGCAGCGCGACCAGCGGCTCCGACAGGATGGCGTCACCGACCCATGACGGCGCGACGATTAGAATGCGTTCAGGCACCGGTCGTTGGGTTCGAACACGCCCGCGTGACGCGGGCGGTGGTTGCGTTCAGTGCCCGCCGCGCGGCGGCGGGCCGATGAGTCGATAACGCGTGCCGCAATACGGGCACATTGCCTCGCCGGTGACCGCGACGTCGAGGAACACGCGCGGGTGACTGGACCACAGCGGCATCGCCGGATTGGGGCAGTGCAGTGGCAGGTCGCGGGCGGCGACGTCGACGATGGGCAGCGTGCGTTCAGTGGCGGCGGGCATGATGGTCAGACAGGCGTCAGCCAGGACTGGTACTTCGGGTTGCGGCCGTTGACGATGTCGAAGAACGCCGCCTGTAATTTTTTAGTGATCGGGCCGCACTGACCGCTGCCGATCGGCCGGTTGTCGAGCTCGCGGATCGGCGTGACTTCGGCGGCGGTACCGGTAAAGAAGGCCTCGTCGGCGATGTAGATGTCGTCGCGCGTTAGCCGGCGCGCTTCCACCTCGAGCCCGAAGTCGCGCGCCACGGTGATTACCGAATCGCGAGTGATGCCGACCAGTGCCGAGGTCAGCTCCGGCTCGTAGAGCTTGCCGTTCTTGACCATGAAAATATTCTCGCCCGAACCTTCGGCGACGAAGCCGTCGACGTCGAGCAGCAGCGCCTCGTCGTAGCCATCCATGGTCGCTTCCTGGTTGGCGAGGATCGAATTGGCATAGGTGCCGGCGAACTTGGCGCGCGCCATGGTCACGTTGATGTGATGCCGCGCGAACGACGAAGTCTTGACGCGTATGCCTTTTTCCAGCGCGTCCGCGCCGAGGTATGCGCCCCATGGCCACGCGGCAATCGCGACATGCACCTGCGCGCCCTTGGGCGACACGCCCATCTTTTCCGAGCCATAGAACGCGATCGGGCGCAGATAGCAGGCCTCGAGCTTGTTGACGCGCACGACTTCGCGCTGCGCCGCCATGATCTCGTCCTTGCCGTACGGGATCTGCATCAGATAGATGCGCCCCGAATTGAACAGGCGGTCGGTGTGCTCGGCGAGGCGGAAGATCGCAGTGCCGTTGACGGTCTTGTAGGCGCGAACGCCTTCGAATACCGAGAGGCCATAGTGCAGCGAATGGGTCAGAACGTGCGTGGTCGCCTCGCGCCAGGGCACGAGCTTGCCGTCATACCAAATCATCCCATCGCGGTCTGCCATCGACATCGCGTCTCCCTGCGTTGCTAAAAGCGTGATTTTAGCCGATTTTCGCTGCCGGCTCCGGCCATGGCGCGCCAAACACCGTCTGCCACAGCAACGCCACGGCCGCTCTGCGCGCAGCTTCGGGTGCGGGATCGATGCGCGCCTCGGCTGCGCCCTGCAGACGGATCTGGTGCTGCAGGCGCCGGTATTCGCGATACGCGTCGGCGGCGGCCTGCGCCAGCGGCGCATCCACCAGTTCCAACTGCGCAGCGAGTTTTAGCAAGGCGATATTGCCGATATTGCGCGTAAGCTCGTGATGCGCGTGCGCATGCGCGAGTACCAGGTACTGCACGCTGAACTCGATGTCGACCATTCCACCTGGATCGTGCTTGAGGTCGAAGAAGGCGCTTCGATTGGGATGCGCGGCATGCATCCGGCGGCGCATCGCGACGATGTCGGCGTTGAGCTTGGCCGGTTCACGCGGCAAACGCAGCAGCGCGTCGCGCTCGGATTCGAAGGCCGCGCCGATCGCGGCATCGCCGGTGACATAACGCGCGCGCGTCAGCGCCTGGTACTCCCACGTCCATGCCTGGGTGCGCTGATATTGCCGAAACGCGTCTAGGCTAGACACCAGGAAGCCGCTGCTGCCGTTGGGGCGCAGCCGCAGATCGGTCTCGTAGAGGCGTCCAGCTGTCGTCGTGCTGGTCAGCCAGGTGTTCAGGCGCTGCGCGAGTCGCGCATAGCGCTCGGGCGCGGTTTCGTCGGGATCGTCGTACAGGAACACGACGTCGAGGTCGGACGCATAGCCGAGCTCCTTGCCGCCCAGTTTGCCGTAGCCGATGATGGCGAAGCGCGGCGGCGCGGTGTCGCGACCGGCGACCTGCGTCCAGCATGCGGCAAGCGTCGCCTCCAGGACGATGTCGGCGAGCGCCGAAAGATGGTCGGCCAGCCGCTCCATCGACGACAGGCCGTTGAGATCCTGCACCAGCAGCCGGAAAGTCTGAGCATGCTGGAAGTGGCGCAAGGTATCGCTCTGGCGTTCCGGATCGTGGATATGCGCCTGCATCATCGCGGCGAGCTCGCTGCGCCATTCGTCCCAGTCGGGCTCGGCGAGCAGGGCGCGGCTGTCGAGCAATTCGTCGAGCAGGATCGGATGCCGCGTCAGATACTCCGCGGCCCATGCGCTTGCAGCCATGAGCTGCGCGATCCGCGGCAGGATCGGCGGGTGCTCGGCGAGCAGCGCCAGGTACGCGCTGCGACCGCTGATGGTTTCGAGCAATGCCAACAGTCGCAGGAACAGCTTTTGCGAATCAGGGGTGTTCGCGGCGGCGCGCAGCAATTGCGGCAGGAGCGCGTCGAAGCGCTGGCGTGACAGGGCCGGCAATTGCAGATAGCGCGAACTCTTGCGCACGCGAGCAAGCATCGCAATGATCGCCGCTGGCTCGGCGTATCCCGCCGCTTTGAGCGCGGCGGCGCAGTCATCGCCTTCCGTGGGATCGATCCAGACAGTGCCGATCGGGTCGGCCGCCGGGTCGTCGCCTTGTCCGAACATGGCTTCGAAGTGCCGCTCGACCGCGCCGCGATGGCGTTCGAGCAGTTCGTCAAATGTCGTAGCGTCGCGGCAGGCGCAGGCCTGCGACAACGTTTCGCGCTCGCCCGCGTCGGACGGCAGGTCCTGCGTTTGGGCGTCATCGCGATATTGCAGGCGATGCTCGAGATTGCGCAGAAAGACATACGCGTCGGTTAACTCGCTGACGGCGGCGGCGGGCAGCAGGCCGCGGGTCGACAGCGCCGCGAGGGCATTGAGCGTACCGCGCTCGCGCAAGCCGCTTTCGCGGCCGCCGCGCACCAACTGCAAGGCTTGGACGATGAATTCGATTTCGCGAATTCCGCCCGGCCCCAGCTTGATGTTGCGCGCATAGTCCTTGCGCCGTCCCTGCTCGCGAATCTGCCGGTGCACGTCGCGCAAGCCGGCGTAGGCGTCGTAGTCCAGGTACTTGCGATAGACGAACGGCGCGATGAGATCCATCAACTCATCGGCCCGGTTTCCGGTGAGCGCGCGAGCCTTGAGCCATGCGTAGCGCTCCCAGGTGCGTCCCTGCGTGACCAGGTACTGTTCGAGCGCGCCAAACGAGCTCGCCAGCGGTCCCGACTCGCCGTACGGCCTCAGGCGCATATCGACCCGGAACACGAAGCCCTCGGCTGTGACTTCGCCGATGGTGGCGATCACGCGCTTGCCCAAGCGCTCGAAAAAATCCTGATTCGTGATCGCCTTTGGTCCCCCGGTGACGCCGTCTTCGGGATAGACGAAGACTAGGTCGATGTCCGATGACACGTTGAGTTCGCCGCCGCCGAGCTTGCCCATGCCGACGACGAGCAGTTGCTGGACGGCGCGATCGGACTCGCCGATCGGCGCGCCGTGGGGCTCGGCGAGCCAGCGCGAGTGCGCCGCGACGGCGCGCCGCACTGCGTTCTCGGCCAGCCGACTGGTCGTAGCACAAACCTCTCCGAGATCGGCGCGCCCGGTGAGATCGCGCAGTAGCGTCGAAAGATAGACACGCTGACGCATCCGCCGCAACGCGGCGGCCAGCGTGAGGGGATCGGCTGCGTCGACGTCATCGCTCTCGGCCACCCCCCAATGCCACGGATGATCGAGCGTCGTCAGGACCGATTCGACCAGATCCGGCTGGGCCGTGCGCAGGCGCGATGCATAGCGGCTGAACTCGAAGGCCGCGGCAAGGTCCATCGGAGTGTCCAACGAGGCGGTGTCCCGGTTCCGGGTTAAACTGCAGAAACTCCGCCCATTATGCCCTTGGAAAGCGCTTCCCCCACGTCAGCCGCGGCGTCCCGTTCCTGGTTTCGATCGGTGTTGCGCGCAACATGGATCGTGCTGCAGATCGGCGTTGTCACTTTCTGCCTGTTGTTGCTAGCGGTGCGCTATATCGTATTTCCCCGGATCGAGAGCAACCGCGACGAACTCATGCGCATGCTCTCGCAACAGGTCGGAGCGCCAGTGGCGGTTGCATCGCTGCGCACCGGCTGGGACGGCTGGAACCCGCGCCTCGACATCGAAGACTTCCGCGTGCTGAATGCCGACAACGGCG
The DNA here is from genome assembly GCA_039934835.1 of Edaphobacterium sp. (SeqCode). GTDB lineage: Bacteria > Pseudomonadota > Gammaproteobacteria > Burkholderiales > Casimicrobiaceae > PALSA-1003. The sequence goes on from JBDTLK010000097.1 coordinate 12,912, forward strand.
TCGCCATCGTCACGTTGCCGCACGTGCGGCTGGTCGCCGCATGGACCTCGCTGGTGGTGATGGAACTGCGCCTCAAGGTGCTGACCATCGACGGACCGCAGCTGGCAGTTCGCCGCGATGTCGATGGCATGCTGCACGTCGCCGGACTCACGATCGACCCGGCGGTGCACACCGGCGACCGCGGCCTCGCCGACTGGTTGCTAAAGCAGCCGCGCGTCGTCATTCACGACGCTGTGCTGACCTGGCGCGACGAGCGCAGCGCCGGCTCGGAGTTGGTGCTCGAGAACGTCGAGCTGCTGCTCGAGCAGCGCTTCGGACATCATCGCTTCGGCCTGCGCGGCGCGCCGCCGCAAGCGCTCGCTGCACCGTTGGACCTGCGCGGCGACCTGACCGGGGTGTCGACGACTGACTGGCAGCACATCTCGGGCCGCCTTTATGCGCGCATGGACTACGCCGATATCGCGGCGTGGCGCGAATGGCTGCCAATGGCGGTGCCGATTCGCAGCGGCCATGGCGCGCTGCGAATGTGGGTCGATGTTGGCAAGGGCAGAATCGCCAATGTCACCGCCGACGTCGTGCTCGCGGACGTCGAGGCGAGGCTCGCTCCCGATCTCCCTGAACTCCTGCTCACGGGCCTCGAGGGCCGGCTTGCCTGGAGCGACGATGGCAACGAGCGGCAATTCCTGGCGCAGCGGCTGACGTTCGCGGCGCGCAATGGCACGCGGTTCGAACCTACTGACTTCAAGCTGGTGATGCGCGATCCGGCCGGCGCGGAGGCAACCGGCGCCATCGAATTCACGCGGCTCGAATTGCTGCCCTTGCGCGAAATCGCCGCCTATCTGCCGCTGCCGGTGAAATGGCGCAACGAGCTGGCGCGGTTCGCGCCGACCGGCACCTTCGAAGCCGGGGCGCTGCAATGGACCGGCGAGCCGACCAGCATGCGCGCGTTCACCGGGTCGGGTCGCTTCGTCGACCTCGGCTTTACCGCGCAAGGCACGTTGCCCGGGCTCGCGGGCGCAACGGGGAACTTCGACGCGAAGCCGCAAGGCGGAACGGTGAAGCTCGACAGTCGCAACCTGACCTTGGATGCACCGCGGACGATGCAGATACCCATCCTGTTCGACACGCTGCGCGCACAGTTGCGCTGGCGGCGCGATGGCGAGACGACCAAGATCGACATCGATCAGATGGCATTCGCCAACGCCGACGCCGTGGGTACTGCCCGCGGCACCTACGTGAACACCGGCGAAGGTCGCGGCCGATCCGACATCACCGCCGATTTCACGCGAGCTGATGCCCGCGCAGTGTATCGGTATCTGCCTACAGCCCTCCATCAGGACGTGCGCGATTGGCTGCGCGGCGCCATTCTGGACGGCAGCGTCAGCGACGCGCACGTGCGCGTCGTCGGGTCGATGGCGGATTTTCCCTTTGCCGACGGCAAAAGCGGCCAGTTCCAGGTCGTGCTCAAGGCCAAGGACGTCCGGCTCGAGTACGCCGAGCATTGGCCCATCATGGAGGATGTCGTGGCCGACGTGCGCATCGACGGCGCTCGCGTCCAGGTGAATGCGCTGCAAGGCCGCATTTATGGCATAGCCCTGGGGCCGACCAAGGTCGATATCGCGGATGTGCGCGCCCCGGCGCCGCTGCTGCGCGTCGATGGCACCGCGGCCGGTCCATCCAACGACTTTCTTCGCTACATCGCCAGCAGCCCGCTCGACCGGACGCTCGATCATCCCGGCGAAGGCGTCGATATCGCCGGCGCGGGAA
>JBDTLK010000098.1:0-14442 GCA_039934835.1 Edaphobacterium sp. (SeqCode)
GTGCACAGCAAGCTCATGAGTTGGGTCGGCCTGGATCGTGCCGGCAAGTTACTCGGTGGCGCGTGGACCGACGAAGCGAAACGTATCGCCGCCGACATCAACGCCCGCGGCGGACCCGCCGACCACGAGGGCCTGCGTCAGGCCTACGATGGCGGCACGGACGCTGCCGTGCTATTGGCGCCGATGTTGGGCTTTCCACTCGATCGCGCAACGCTCGAGCGCACCATCGAACGCGTGCGCGAGACGCTCGCCCGCGGCGAGTTCTTCATGCGTTACGAGCGCGAGGACGGTCTGCAAGGTCAGGACGGTGCGTTCCTCGTCTGCAGTTCATGGATGATCGACGCCGAGTTGGCCCGTGGGCGCATCGACGCGGCACGGGCGCTGCTCGCGGGATTGATCGACCGCGCGAACGATGTAGGGCTCTACGCCGAGGAAATCGATCCAGCCAGCGGGGAGTTCCTCGGCAATTTCCCGCAGGCGCTAACGCATCTCGGCATGATCGGCAACGCGGTCAACCTCGAGTTGGCGCAACGCCACGGGGCCGAGGCACTCCGCGGCTCGTACGCCGATCGGGCACGGCGGGCGGTGGGCGCGACCTTCGGCTGGCGCGCCTATGTTGCCGCAACGTGGCAGTCGCACAGGCTGGGGCGCCTGCGCTCATCCAGGCGCTCCAAGCTCGCCTGGCCGTAAGCAGGATAGGTGAACCGACGGCGACCAAACCCGCCACACTGTCGCGCCTCTCGCGGCGGTTCGCTGGTCACGCCAAGCAGGGCGCTGTCGCCTCAGAGGATGTAGCCGATGTTCGACGCCCGCGTCGGGTACGCGAAAACGCCTACCGAAGGATTTTCATGAGATTGTCTACTTGGCGCGATGTGGCCCCGATCGCAGCACATCGTGATGCAAGCGCCGTCTGGGATGGTGTCGCTCACTCGTGACGGCTGGCGGTGTGTCACGCCCGAACCGCAGCAATATCACGAATCGGCAACCTTTTGCAGCAACACCAGCGAGCGACTCTCGAGCGGGTAGCCCGCTTCCGACTGGAATGTGCCGTCGGGCAATATTCCATTGTCGCGCGCGGTATCGAGCAGGACGATCCAACCCTGGCCGTCGCTTGCCGGCAGCACGAACTCCAAGGGACCGTCATGGGCATTGAAGAGCAGGACGAAGTCGTCATCGATCACCGGACGGCCGCGGTCGTCGGTGCCACCGAGTCGGCTTCCTGCCAGGAACACGCCGAGACTGCGGGCGAAGTCATGGTTCCATTCCTCGTCGGTCATTTCGGTACCGTCGGGCTTGAGCCATGCAATGTCGTGCGCCTCATCGCCAGGTGCCGAGCGTCCTTTGAAAAAATGCCGGTGCCGGAATACGGGGTGCAGGCGGCGCAGCTCCAGCACGCGGCGTGCGAACGCGAGCAGTTGCGTCCGCGCTTCGTCGGGAGTCCAGTCGACCCAGGAGAGCGGATTGTCCTGGCAGTAGGCATTGTTGTTGCCGCCCTGGGTGCGCGCGACCTCGTCCCCCGCCGTGAGCATCGGCACCCCTTGCGACAGTAAAAGTGTCGCAAGCAGGTTGCGCGATTGCCGCGCACGCAGGGCGATGATCGACGGATCATCGGTCGGCCCTTCGACGCCGCAGTTCCACGAGATATTGTTGTCCGTGCCGTCGCGGTTGTCTTCCAGGTTGGCTGCGTTGTGCTTGCCATCGTAGGAGACGAGGTCGCGCAGCGTGAAGCCGTCATGCGCAGTAATGAAGTTGATGCTCGCGTGCGGCGAGCGGCCATTGCCGCCGTAGACGTCGGACGAGCCGGTCATGCGCCGCGCGAACTCGCCGATCTTGCCACCGTCGCCGCGCCAATACGCGCGCATCGTGTCGCGGTATTTGTCGTTCCACTCCGCCCAGCCGGGCGGGAAGTTGCCGACCTGATAGCCGCCCTCGCCGAGATCCCAGGGTTCGGCGATGAGCTTGACCTGATTGAGGACCGGATCCTGCCGCACGATGTCGAAGAACGCTCCGAGGCGATCCACATCGTGCGACTCGCGCGCCAGCGCCGAGGCTAGGTCGAAGCGGAAGCCGTCCACGTGCATGTCGGTGACCCAGTAGCGCAACGAGTCCATGACCAGCTGCAGCGCGCGCGGATGTTGCATATCCAGCGTGTTGCCGCAGCCGGTGTAGTCCATGTAATAGCGCGGATCGTCGGAGCGAAGGCGGTAGTACGCACTGTTGTCCAGTCCGCGGAAGCAAAGCGTGGGGCCGAGCTCACTGCCCTCGGCGGTGTGGTTGTACACGACGTCGAGGATCACTTCGAGTCCGGCCGAGTGCAGCGTCTTCACCATCGTCTTGAATTCGTTCACCTTGCCCGACGCCGAGTAGCGTACGTCCGGCGCGAAGAAACCGATCGTGTTGTAGCCCCAGTAATTGCGCAGCCCCTGCTGCACCAAGCGCCGATCGTCGACAAAGTGATGCACAGGCATCAACTCGACCGTGGTCACGCCGAGACGCCTCAGGTAGTCGACGACCGACGCAGTCGCGAGGCCGGCATAGCTCCCGCGCAGCGCCGGCGCGACGTCCGGATGCTGCATCGTGAAGCCGCGCACATGCAGCTCGTGAATGACCGTGTCATGCCATGGAACCTCTGGCCGGCGGTCATCGCCCCAGGTGAAAGCCGTATCGATCACCTTGCTCTTGGGCATCGCGCTGGCGCTGTCGCGGCGATCGAACGACAGATCCTCCCGGCTGTGACCCACCGTGTACCCGTACAGGGCGTCGCTCCATCGCAACGTGCCGACAATGTTGCGCGCATAGGGATCGAGCAACAGCTTGTGCGCGTTGAAGCGCAAGCCCTGGTGAGGGCGGTAGGGACCGTGCACACGGTAGCCGTAGAGCGTGCCGGGCCGCGCTTCCGGCAGGTAGCAGTGGAATACCTGGTCGGTGCGCTCGCGCAGGCGAATGCGCTGCACCTCGCGCCGTCCCGCCGCGTCAAAAATACATAGGTCGACCGCCTCGCCGTGCTCGGAGAACAGCGCAAAGTTGACGCCTTCGCCGTCCCAGTGCGCTCCGCGCGGATACGGGCGCCCGGCCCATACAGCGGTGATGGGTTTCATCGGGCCAGCGCCGAATACCGTGCAGGCGCAGCGTTGGCTGCAGTGCCGCGAAGGGTTGCGCCGGCCGGGGGCGGTATACCACGCGCCGGACCGCGCCAACTCCCCTTCGCCGTCATAGAACAGGCTTTTTCGCTCGATCGCGAGCCGCCTGCCCCTCGTCCGACTTGCGTGTCCAGCGCTCGATCATTTCGGCGGCGCGTTTTTGTCCACCCAGGCCGAAGCTCAGCGCGAGACCGAGTCCAATCGCCGCGATGATGATCAAAAATGTCTGGCGGATGATATCGCCCAGGCCCATCTGGTCGAGCGCGATCATGATCACGAAAATCATGATCGCATACAGCGCGATCCGACCGACCAGGCCGGCTTCGCCCACACCGATGTTGTGCAGGTAGGTAGTCAACGCCGCGCCGACCAAGCGCGCAAAATAAGCGCCGAAGACGAGGATCACCACGGCGACCATGACCTTCGGGAGGAACAGCAGGATGCGGCCGATGAGATCGGTCACATAGGCCAGGTCGAGGCTGTTGAACGCCACCATCAGCGCGGCGAGAATCACCAGCCAGTAGAACAGGCCGCCAAGAATGCGGATCGTATCGATTTCAGTCCCGCCCTGTTGCAGGAACTGATCGATTCCGGCCTTTTCGGTGATGACGTTGAAATTGAGTGCGCGCAGCGCCCTGACGATGGCGAAGCGCACTCCCTTTGCGATCAGCCAGCCAATGATGAGAATGAGGATCGCGAGCAGCAGCCGTGGCAGAAAAGTCCCGATCTGGTGCAGCGACTCGCGAATAGGCTCCAGCAGCATGTTGACGTTTTCCATCACGGGTCTCCTATTTAAGCCGGTGCGAACGTGCGAATTGCGGACGCCGGCCCACGGCAGTGGCTTCGTGCAGTTCCTCAGCGACCTTGGTCGAGTATATCGAGAAGACCGTTGAGCGGGATGCGCACCCAATCCGGGCGATTGTCGACTTCGTATTGCAGCTCATACGCGGCCTTTTCGAGGATGAACAACTCAAGCAATGCACCCATCTCCGCACGCGCCGACGCGATCCCGGCGGCCGCTGCGGCCGCGTCGTAACCGTCGAGGAAGGCACCCCTCGCCTGCGCCTGCCACTGCCGCCCGGCGGCTTCGACGGTCTCGCGCGCATCCGGACGCTCGGCGATGAAATTGACGAGCGCGGCATGCATGGCGTAGTCGTAGGAGCGAAGCATCCCCGCGACGTCTTTCAGCGGCGACAGCTTTTGCGTCCTTTCGGCCATCGTGCGCGATGGCTCACCCTCGAAGTCGATGATGACGACGTCGTTCTGCACCAGCAATACCTGCCCGAGATGATAATCACCGTGGAGGCGCGTCTTGGCCCCCGCGGTTCTGTCGTTGCCATGACCCGCGATCCGCGCGAGCAGCCGCTCGCGCTGCGCGAGCAGGCGATCCGCCTCGGCCCTTACCGGCTCGTCGAGGCCATCACGGCGACGTGCGAGACTGTCAAGTGCGGCGATCGCTTCACGCCGCACACGCTCGGTCCACGCGGCGACGTCGGTCGCGCCCAGCGGGACGGGGTCGAACGCCGGATCCCCGGTGCGTCGCGCAAATACGGCGTGCAGTTCGGCCGTTCGCGTGCCGAGCGTGCGTGCAATCGCCATGTAGCCGCCGTGCACGTCGGACCCCGTCGCCGTCGACGACCCACGCGAGGTGTCGTCGAAGAACCGCTCGAGATAGGAGACGGTGTAGTCCCATACGCTGCCCTGATTTTGCACGTAGCCCTGGATGAGCGCGAGCGTCGCCATGCGGCCGTCCTCGGCGACGTATTCGACGCTTCCCGCCACCGGAACGGCGTTCGGGAATCCTGCGATCTCGGTGAGATAGCGGCCGATCTCGACCTCCGGATTGACGCCCACCTGTAGTCGACGGTAGCCCTTGACGAACAATCGCTCGCCGAGGGCGACGACGGTATTGCTGCTGTGCGCCTCGGGCAGCGTTACCCGTAGCGCGCTGGTGTCCGGTCCGGCGAGACGGGCAAACGCGGTGGTCGGCCTGAAGTGCAGCTTTCCCCGCGCGGAATCGATCTCCAGGCCTTCACCTACCGCGCCGACCAGCGCGCGCACGAACGATTCGTCCCCGAACGCATCGGCGAGCACCCCAATGCGAGCCTGCTGTCGGACCTGCGCGATCGTGTACGCGCCCAGCGCGCGCAACAGGCTCTCCTCGGAATCCTCCCACGCGAGCGCAAGCGGCAGGAAGTAGGTTTGTGACTCACCGGTTGCGCTCTCGACGCGTGCCAGGACCACAAGCCAGCCGCGGTCTTGCGGTTTCCACTCGAGGTGATCGGCGATTTCGACGCGCGTTATCGTCCCGGCCTTCGCCGCGAACCACCGCCGCGAGGCAACGAATGCCGGGAGCATCTCGGTTTCGAGCTGGTTGCGAACCTTTTCCGACATCTTGATCCGCCATGGAACGACACGGTCGCGGAACAGGCTCGCCCAGCCGTCGAATAGCACGAGCACCGGCAGCTCCCGACGTGGGACGGTTTCCACGGGCGCGGTCGGTGCCGCCTCGTCGGCCGCGAGACGGAACCAGAGAAAGCCATGTCCCGAGAGCGTCAGCACATAGGGGAGCTCACCAATCGGCGGGAATCGCGTCCGACCCGTCAGCTCGACGGGAATGCGTCCCTTGTAGCGGGCGAGATCGAGCTCGACCGGTTGCGCCGTGCGTGCGAGATTGGCGACGCACAGTACAGTCTCGTCGCGGTACTCTCGCAGGTAGGCAAGAATCTTGCGGTTTCCAGGGCGCAGCAAAATCAGCGTCCCGCGACCGAATGCGGAGATGGATTTGCGTACCGCAAGCATCCGCCGCGTCCAATTGAGCAGTGACGACGGCGCGCGCGCCTGCGCTTCGACGTTCACTGCCTCGTAGCCGAAGACGGCGTCCATGATCGGCTGCATGTACAGACGCTGGGGATCGGCACGCGAGAAGCCGGCGTTGCGTTCCGGCGCCCACTGCATCGGGGTGCGGACGCCGTCGCGGTCGCCGAGATAGATGTTGTCACCCATGCCGATCTCGTCGCCATAGTAGAGAATCGGCGAGCCCGGCATCGACAGCAGAAGGCTGTTCATCAGCTTGATGCGTCCCGGATCGTTTTCAAGCAGCGGTGCCAGGCGGCGCCGGATGCCCAGGTTGATGCGCGCGCGCTTGTCCGCGGCGTACATGTTGTACATGTAGTCGCGTTCCTCGCTGGTGACCATTTCCAGCGTCAGCTCGTCGTGGTTGCGCAGGAAAATCGCCCACTGGCAGGCATCGGGGATGTCCGGAGTCTGGGCGAGTATTTCGGTGATCGGATGCCGCTCCTCCTGGGCGATCGCCATGTACATGCGCGGCATCAACGGGAAGTGATAAGCCATGTGGCACTCGTCACCGTCCCCGAAGTACTCGCGCACATCCTCGGGCCACTGGTTGGCTTCGGCCAACAGCAACACGTTCGGGTAGTTCTTGTCGACCTGAGCGCGCAACTGCTTCAATACCGCGTGCGTCTCCGGCAGATTTTCGTTGTTGGTGCCTTCGCGCTCGCACAAATAGGGGATGGCGTCGAGGCGAAACCCGTCAACGCCCATGTCGAGCCAAAACCGCATGACCCGAAAGATCGCTTTGAGCACCTGCGGATTGCCGAAATTGAGATCCGGCTGGTGACTGAAAAAGCGATGCCAGTAGTATGCCTGCGCCACGTCGTCCCATGCCCAGTTCGACTTCTCCGTGTCGGTGAAGATGATCCGGGTACCGCTGTACTTCTTCGGGTCGTCGCTCCATACATAGTAGTCGCGCTTGGGCGAATCCTTCGGTGCGCGGCGCGCCGCCTGGAACCACGGGTGCTGGTCGGAGGTGTGGTTGACGATCAGTTCGGTTATCACGCGAAGATCGCGACGGTGCGCTTCGCGCACGAAATGCTGGAAGTCGCCACGCGTGCCGTACATCGGATTCACGTTGCGGTAGTCGGCGACGTCGTAGCCGTCGTCACGCAGCGGTGACGGATAGAAGGGGAGCAGCCAGACCGTGTTGACGCCGAGGTCCTTGATGTAATCGAGCTTTTCGGTGAGGCCGCGGAAATCGCCCAACCCGTCGTCATTGGAGTCGAAGAATGCCTTGATGTGCAGCTGGTAGACGATCGCGTCTTTGTACCAGTGCGCCAGATTGACGTCCGGAGAATAGACAACTGCGGGCACAGGTGCCGCGTTTGTTTCTGCCAAGCTCAACCCCTAGAGAAAAAAATCGAAGTCGCGCTCAGTTCGCACGCGCCGGCGCAGCTGGAAGATGTGCGCGGGAACTCGCGACGGGTCTAGCATAACGAAGTTGTGCGGCCCGCTCCAGTCATAGCGCGCATCGGTAAGCAAGTCATGAACCTGGAACGGGCGGTCGGGATCAACGCCGATGGCGCCGAGGTCGAGCGAAATCCAGCCGGACTGGGTATGGCGCGGGTCGAGGTTCACCACCACCAGGATGACGTCCGATTTGTCGGCATCGGTCCGAACATAACAGATCAGCATGTCATTGTCAGTCGGAACGAACGCAAGTCCAGCGTCGCGCTGCAGCGCCGGATTGTCGTTTCTCGCGGAATTCACCCTGGCGATGAATGGCGCGAGGCTGTCGGGCCGATCAAGGTCCCAATGCCGCAACTGATATTTTTCCGAGTCTATGTTTTCTTCCGCGCCCGGCGCACGAGGAACGTTCTCGAGCAACTCGAACGCCGGCCCATAAATTCCGTAGTTGGCGCTGAGCGTGGCGGCGAGTACTAGGCGTGCCATGAACGCGGGCCGACCGCCGACCTGCAGGCTTTCCGGCAGGATGTCCGGCGTGTTGGGCCAGCAATTGGGACGGAAGTAGTCGCACCCCGGCGGGCTTGCAAGCTCGGTAAAGTACTCGGTCAGTTCGGTCTTGGTGTTGCGCCACGTGAAATAGGTGTACGACTGCGTGAAACCGACCTTGGCGAGGCGGTGCATCACCTTCGGGCGCGTGAACGCCTCGGCAAGAAAGATCATTTCCGGGTGCTCGCGCTTGACCCTTGCGATCGCCCATTCCCAGAACGGGAAGGGTTTCGTGTGCGGATTATCGACGCGGAATATGCGTACACCTTCGTCGATCCAGAACGCGAGAACGCTGTAGAGTTCCTCCCACAGCGCCTGCCACTGGTCGGATTCGAAGTTGAACGGATAGATATCCTGGTACTTCTTCGGTGGATTCTCCGCATACTGAACGCTGCCGTCCGGTCGGTGCTTGAACCACTCCGGATGCGCGTCGACATACGGGTGGTCGGGAGCACACTGGAAGGCGATGTCGAGCGCGATCTCGAGCCCGTGCGACTGCGCGGCTGCGACCAGGCGGCGGAAATCGTCGAGCGTCCCGAGCAGCGGATGCAGCGACTTGTGGCCGCCCTCGGCCGCACCGATCGCCCAGGGACTGCCGACATCGTCAGCGCCGGCGGTAAGCGTGTTGTTCGGCCCCTTGCGGCGCACTCGCCCGATCGGGTGGATCGGTGACAGGTACAAGACATTGAAGCCCATCGCGGCGACGTAGGAAAGACGCGCCTCGCAGTCGCGAAAGGTACCGTGCGCGTCCGCTTGCGTCGCGGTGGAGCGTGGGAACAGTTCGTACCAGCTGGAAAATCCGGCGCGCTCGCGGTCGACACTGAGCGGGAACTCGATCGGATACGTGGTCTCCCGCTGTCGATCCGGATACTTTTGCGCGACCGTCGCCAGCGTTTCGTCGAGAGCGATTTCGCGCAAGGCATCGGTATCGACGCCATCGCGCAGGTGTTGCGCCGTTAGCGTCAATCTTCGCCGGTCGTCTCCGCGCGCCCGCGCCGCGGCCGCGTCGAGCACGTCGGCACCCACCTGAGAAGCCGAGCGTATGTCGTCGCTGTCGACGCGTCGCGCGAAGTCGTGACGCCAGGAAAGAAACGCGTCCACCCATGCGCACACGGTGTACCGATAACCACCGAGCGCAGACACCGTGAACGCGCCACGCCAACGGTCATTGCCGAGTGCCACCATGGGCGCCTCATCCCACGTCGTCTCGTCGTCGCGCCGGAAGCGGACAACACACGCCAGCGCGTCGTGCCCGTCGGTGAAACAGTCGGCCTCGACGATTACGCGATCACCGATGATGCGTTTTACGGCGAAGCGTCCGTGGTCGACCTGCGGCGTAATGCTCTCGATGACGGCGCGCGCGCGCCCATCATCGGGAAATACCATTGCGGCTGGAGTTTTTTTTCGAGGCATCACGTCAAGGCTTGTCTGGGCCAAAGAACAGCGTGGACAGCGGCGGCAGGGTCATCGTCAGCGAGTGGAAGCGACCATGCGCTGCGACCGGCGCCGACTGTACGCCACCCAGGTTGCCCATGCCACTGCCGCCATATACAACGGCATCGCTGTTGAGCAGCTCGCGCCAACGTCCGCCTGTGGGAACGCCCACTACATAGTTCATTCGCGGTACCGGTGTGAAATTGCAGACGACGAGCAGCGGTGACCCATTGCGTGAACGCCGCAGAAACGCGATGACGCTTGCCTCGGAATCACGATCGTCGATCCACTCGAATCCCGCGCGATCGAAGTCGATCTCGTGCAATGCCGGCTCCATGCGGTACCTCGCGTTGAGGTCCGACACCCATCGCAACAGACCCGCATGCTCGCTACGGTCGAGAATACCCCATTCGAGCTGCCCGTCGTGCGTCCATTCGCGGCGCTGACCGAACTCGCCGCCCATGAACAGCAGTTTTTTTCCGGGGTGCCCCCACATGTACCCGTACATCGCGCGCAGATTGGCGAACTGCTGCCAGTTGTCACCCGGCATCTTGCCGATTAGCGAACCTTTACCGTAGACGACTTCGTCGTGCGAAAGCGGGAGCACGAAATTCTCGGAAAAGGCATACCAGATAGAGAAAGTGAGGCGGTCGTGCCGATACTTCCGGAAGATCGGCTCCTGCTGCATGTATTCCAGCGTATCGTGCATCCAGCCCATGTTCCACTTCATGCCGAAGCCGAGCCCGCCGACATAGACCGGGCGCGACACCATCGGCCACGAGGTAGACTCCTCCGCGATAACCTGCACGTCCGGGTGCTCCCGGTACACGGCTTCGTTGAGTTGGCGCAGGAACTGGATCGCGCCGAGATTTTCTCTTCCGCCGTGAACGTTGGGGACCCATTCCCCCTCCTTGCGCGCATAGTCGAGGTAGAGCATCGACGCCACGGCGTCGACGCGCAAGCCGTCGAGGTGATATTTGGCGAGCCAGAACAGCGCGCTGGACACCAGGAACGCGCGGACCTCGTGGCGCTCGTAGTTGAAGATCAGACTCTTCCACTCCGGATGGAAGCCCTGGCGAGGATCCTCATGCTCGTAGAGGTACGTGCCGTCGAAGTGGGCGAGGCCGTGGACGTCGTCAGGAAAATGCGACGGCACCCAGTCGAGCAGGACGCCGACGCCGCGCTGATGAAGTATGTCGATGAGATACATGAGATCCTGAGGTTCGCCATAGCGCGACGTAGGCGCGAAGTAGCCTGTCGTCTGGTAGCCCCAGGAACCGTAGAAAGGATGCTCGGTGATCGGCATCAGCTCGACGTGCGTGAAACCATGCTCGTGAGCGTAGTCGGCGAGCGGTTGGGCAATCTCGCGATAGGTTGGCAAGCGTGCCGAGTCGGCGCGTCGCCAGGAGCCGAGATGCATTTCGTAGATGGACATCGGAGCGTCGAGAGCATTGCGGCGCCCGCGCGTTGTCATCCACTCGCTATCGCCCCAGTCGTAGTCGAGGGTCCAGACCCGCGATGCCGTGAGTGGAGGCGGCTCGGCGTAAAGCGCAAAGGGGTCGGCCTTGTCCATCGTACCGGCGTCGCGTGTCACGATGCGGAACTTGTAGGCGTGCCCGCGCGCGACGCCGCGCACAGAGCCTTCCCAGATACCGGTATGATCGCCGCGCGCGACGAGCGGATCGGCGTCGCCATTCCACCCGTTCCACTCGCCAATCACCGACACGCTCACCGCGTTCGGCGCCCACACGCGAAACGTGGCGCCTTGCGCACCGAGCGCGCAGCCCATGACCGAGTACAGGGCATCGTGGGTGCCTTCGCGAAACAAGTAGATGTCCTGCTCGCCGAGCGGCGTGCTCGCCGTGGGATCGTTCGCGTATGCTTTGCCGAGTGTAGTCATGCTCGCCCACGTAGAGTATCGCTGTATTGAACGGCTGATGCTAGGGTGACTTGCGGCGTAATCGAAAAGTTCCACAAACGACGCAGCGTTCACCGCCTCGGCAAACCGAAGTCCCACTGGAACAACTTGTGCTGGCCGGACCCGTACAGCAGACCATTTTGTGGTTTCGCGGTCTGCGATATTCAGTATCGTCACCCAATGCTACCCGGCCGCCGCGAACCTGTCTGCGTCGTCGCCAGGAGCGTCGTAACCGAAAGCGTCGCGCCTCGCCCGCTTGGCCCCGGAGTTGGCGTCGCAAATCAGCTGTGTCAATGTAGACTTGAGCCTGACCTGTCCGGCAGCGCAAATCGATCGTCGTCCCAACCAGCGAATCCCATTGCCATGCATGCCGATCAAGATGTTCCGCCCTCCGTCCCTCCGGCCGATGACGGCATCGTTCTGCCCTCCCGCTCCGCCGCGTCGATGACGTTGGAGACACACGACAACGACACGGCCGGGCCAGCCCTCGAAGCATCTGCCGCGGATGCCGTCACGGCGTTCCGCAACTCCGTGCTCGACAAGCTGACGTACATGGTGGGCAAGGACCCGCGTCACTCCATGCCTCGCGACTGGTTCGTCGCGACAGCATTCGCAGTGCGCGACCGCATGGTCGATCGATGGGTCGATGCGACGCGCAAGACCTACCGCGACGGCAGAAAGCGCGTGTATTATTTTTCGCTCGAGTTCCTGATCGGCCGCCTCCTGTTCGACGCGCTCGGCAACCTCGGACTGACCGAGACCGCGCGCGAGGCGCTGCGCTCCCTCGACGTGGACCTCGATCATTTGCGCACACTCGAGCCGGACGCCGCCCTCGGCAACGGTGGCCTGGGACGGCTGGCCGCATGCTTCATGGAAAGCATGGCTTCGCTTGGAATTCCTGCTCATGGCTACGGCATTCGCTATGAGCACGGTATTTTCCGCCAGGAATTGCACGCTGGCTGGCAGGTCGAGCTGCCCGAGGACTGGCTCACCTCCGGCAATCCCTGGGAGTTCCAGCGACCCGAGGTCAACTATGCGATCGGCTTCGGGGGTTCGGTCGACAGCGTGCAGCGCGCCGACGGCACCATGCAATGCGTGTGGCATCCGAGCGAGAGCGTCAACGCCGTGGCCTTCGATACGCCGCTCACGGGCTGGCGCGGCCAGCACGTCAATACCCTGCGCCTGTGGTCGGCACGCGCCAGCGACCCTCTTCGACTCGAGGATTTCAACCGCGGAGACCATGTCGGCGCGCTTGCCGACCGCGTGCGGCTTGAATCGATTTCGCGCGTGCTGTACCCCAACGACGACACCGCAGCGGGCAATGAGCTGCGCCTGCGACAGGAATATTTCTTCGCCTCTGCCTCGCTGCAGGATCTCCTCCGCCGGCACCAGACACAGCATGGCGACTTCGCAGCGCTTGCCGATCACGTCGCGATTCAGCTCAACGATACGCACCCCGCGATCGTCATCCCCGAATTGATGCGGCTTTTGGTCGACGTCCACGGCATGCCGTGGGAAACCGCGTGGACCATCACCACGTCGGTGGTCAACTACACCAACCACACGCTGCTTCCCGAAGCGCTCGAGTCGTGGACCGTCGCACTGATGGACAGGCTTCTCCCGCGGCACATGCAGATCATCTACCTCATCAACGCGGCGCACCTCGATCGCCAGCGCGCCGAGGGACGCACCGACGCCGCCATGCTGGCGTCGATCTCGCTGATCGACGAGGACCACAGCCGCCGGGTCCGCATGGGTCATCTTGCGTTCGTCGGATCGAGCAAGGTGAACGGTGTCTCTGCGCTGCACACCAGCCTCATGCGGCAGACGGTGTTCCGCGACTTGTGCGCAATTTACCCGGACCGCATCGTCAACAAAACCAACGGCATCAGCTTCCGCCGCTGGCTGTTTCAGGCCAACCCGGATCTGACCGACCTCATCGTGGCCGCGGTCGGGCACGAGGTCCTCGACGACACCGGCCGACTCGAAGGGCTCGCCGCCTATGCAGGCGACGCGGCGTTTCGACAGCGTTACGCGGCGGTGCGCCGCGGGAACAAGATCGCGCTTGCTCGCCTCGTCGCCAAGACTACAGGCATGTCCATCGACCCTGACGCGCTCTACGACGTGCACATCAAGCGCATTCACGAATACAAGCGGCAGCTGCTCAACATCCTCGATGCGATCGCGCTTTTCAATGCGATGCGCGCTGATCCCAACTTGCACCTGACTCCTCGGGTAAAGATCTTCGCCGGCAAGGCGGCAGCGGGTTACCACCAGGCGAAACTGATCATCAAGCTCGCCAACGACGTGGCGAACGTCGTCAATGGCGACCCGGTGCTGCGCGGGCGCCTGAAGATCGTCTTCCTGCCCAACTACAATGTCAGCCTGGCCGAAGCGATCATCCCGGCGGCCGACCTTTCCGAGCAGATCTCGACCGCGGGCATGGAAGCGTCCGGCACCGGCAATATGAAGCTTGCGCTGAACGGTGCCCTCACCATCGGCACGCTCGACGGCGCCAACATCGAAATCCGGGATCGAGTGGGCGCCGAGAACATGTTGATATTCGGACTGACGGCCGCCGAAGTGGCCGAACGCCGGCGTGCCGGGACCGACGCGGCCGAGGTCGTCGCGGCGTCGCCCACGCTTGGCGACGTGCTCGAGGCGATTGCCTCGGGTGTCTTTTCGCCCGATGACCGCACTCGCTATCGCGGCCTCGTCGATGGCCTGTGGCACCATGACCACTTCATGGTGGCCGCCGATTTCGACGCTTACACAGCGGCCCAGCGCGCCGTGGATGCGCTGTGGCACGACCGCGAATCGTGGTGGCGGATGGCGATCCTTAACACGGCGCGGATGGGCTGGTTCTCCGCTGACCGCGCCATCAACGAGTACGCGCGAGAAATCTGGCGCGCAGGACCCGGTGAGGTCTGAGATGCGCACGGGTCTGGCATGGAAAAAGTAAGCTATTCGTCGCCGCTCTCCCGATCGTCGATGGCCTATGTCCTCGCCGGCGGACGCGGCAGCAGGCTGATGGAACTCACCGAAAGGCGAGCCAAGCCGGCGGTTCACTTCGGTGGAAAATCGCGCATCATCGATTTCGCATTGTCGAACGCGCTCAATTCAGGCATCCGGCGCATCGCG
>JBDTLK010000099.1:0-14195 GCA_039934835.1 Edaphobacterium sp. (SeqCode)
AGTTGTCGTTTCCGGACAAGGTGCTGCGCCAGGTCCGCTACAAGCAACCGCAGCAATATATGGAACGCGCGGCGACCGGCGCGCCCTTGCTCGAGGAGCACGCAATAGCACGTGAGGAAATGGGCTTCGAGTTCATGCTCAATGCGTTGCGTCTGACCGAGGGCGTGCCGGTGGCGCTCTTCGCCGAGCGCACCGGGTTTCCTGTGACGCTGGTGCAGCAACCGCTTGACGAGGCCGAGCGACGCGGACTCATCGAGCGCGACCACGTGATCCTCCGGCCGACGCCGCGGGGGCGACGCTTCCTCAACGATCTGCAGTCGCTGTTCCTTCCAGCAGGCGCACGGGCGCCGCGTGTGCCGGCGCAGACGATCGCCATGGAACGTCTCGTCCCATGATCAAGCCATCGCATGCTCTGACCGTGAATGCGAGCGCGGCGGCGCTGCGCGCGCGTGCGTTCACCAGCGAAGCGCTGACCGCCACGATGCTCGACCGCATTGCAGCTACCGATGCCAATGTGCAGGCGTGGGCGTATCTGGATCGCGAATATGCCATCGCCACGGCGCGCGACATCGACGTGAATCGCCCCGACGGTCCGCTGGCCGGCATCGGTATCGGCGCCAAGGACATCATCGCCACCGCCGACCTGCCCACGCAAATCGGCTCGCCGATCTTCGCCGACGCACAGCCTTCGCGCGATGCCGAATGCGTATCGCGGCTCAAACGCGCGGGCGGGTTCGTGCTGGGCAAGACGGTGACGACCGAATTCGCGTTCATGCAGCCCGGCAAGACGCGCAATCCGTGGAACGCCGCGCACACGCCGGGCGGGTCGTCGTCCGGATCGGCGGCCGCGGTTGCGATCGGGCAGGTTGCTGCGGCGTTGGGGACGCAGACCAACGGGTCGGTGATCCGTCCCGCGGCGTATTGCGGCGTGGTCGGGTACAAGCCTACGCTTAACTTGCTGCCCTACGAGGGCGCGTATCTCTTCAGCCAGACGCTCGACACGCTCGGCGTGTTTGCGCGCAACGTCGACGATTGCGCGCTGGTCGCTGCCTGCCTCGCCGATCGCGGCACGCTTGACGTTGCCGTGCCCGCATTGCCCGCGGCGCCGCGCCTCGCGCTGCTCGCCGGGTTTCCTTGGGCTGCAGTCAGCGCCGAACAGCGCGCCGCGATCGATACCGCGGTCGAGCTGCTGCGGCGCGCCGGCGCGCAGCTCACGACAGTCACGCTTCCCGACCGCTGGCGCAATGCTCATATCGTGCATCGGGCCATCATGCTCCATGAAGGCGCGCAGCATCTCGGTCCCTTGCAGGACAAGGAACGCTTGCGCATGTCGGCAAAGCTCAACGCCGCGCTCGACGCAGGGCGTGCGTTGACCGCGCCAGCGTATGCCGAAGCACTCGCGGAACGCACCGAAGTCATCGCCGCGCTGACCGCGTGGCTGGCGCCCTTTGCCGCGGTCCTCTCGCCGCCCGCTCTCGGACCCGCACCAGAAGACCTGACGCAGACCGGCGATCCCGCCTGTTGCACCTTGTGGTCGCTGGCCGGCTTTCCGGCGATCAGTCTGCCCGTCGCGCTCGCGGTCAACGGCTTGCCGCTCGGCTTGCAGCTTGCGGCGCCGCAACGCAAAGACCGTGCGCTGCTTGCGACGGCGCGTTGGTGCGAACAGCATCTGCCGTTCAGAGGGCTGGTGTGAAACGCGCCAAGCAGCACGCCGCACCCAAGCCGCGCAATCCGGTGGCGCGTTCACCGTTGTTACGCAAGGGCGGCGCGCATGGCAAGACGACAGCGGCCAAGCGCCGCCAGGCCGCGGTCGAAGTGCGCAAGCTCGCCAGCGAACCGGATGGCGACGCATGACGCTGTCGCGGCGCGATCTCGAGGAAGGCCGCATGCGTACGATCTACACGATGGCGGTCGATCCCAAGCGCGCGCTTTCCGACGACGCGCTCGCGGCGTCGCTGGCCAGGACGCTCGCCGAGCGGCCGAAGCAGGCCGGATGGTGGGTGTTCGCCTACGGGTCGCTGCTGTGGAATCCGTTGTTCCCTTTTGAAGATGCGCGCCCGGCGACGATACGTGGCGTGCATCGCAGCTTTTGTCTGTGGTCGATGGCCTCGCGTGGAACGTGCGATCAACCCGGACTTGTGCTCGGGCTCGAGCCCGGCGGTGCGTGCCGTGGCGTCGTGTATCGACTTCCGGCGCGCTTTGCGAAACAGGAACTGGCGTTGCTATGGCGACGTGAGATGGTCATTGGCGCGTATCGGCCGCGATGGATGCGGGTGCGCGCCGCGGGTCGCGAACTCACTGCCCTTTCATTTGTCGTCGACCGCAAGAACCTGCACTACGCGAGGGATTTGAGCATCGAGCGTAAAGCACAGGTGCTCGCCTGCGCCGCCGGCGCGTTTGGCTCCTCTGCCGATTATCTGGAGCACACGCGTATCGCGTTGATCACGCACGGCATCGTCGACCCGTACCTCGAAGCGCTGGCGGAGAAAGTGGCCAAACTCCGGCGCGCGGAATGACGTGCACACTATTCGGATTCGTCATTCCCGCGCAAGCGGGAATCCACCTTCATGGGGCACGCATATGGGTCAACGCTTGCGCTTGGACCCCGAACCGGTGCTACATCGCCACGTGCCGCCCACCGTCGACGTTGATGGTGTCGCCGGTGACGTAGGTTGCGTCCACCAGCAGGAAGTGCACGGCCTTGGCGATGTCTTCGGGCGTGCCTTCGCGCCGCAGCGGCGTGTGCGAAATGATGCGCTGTCGCGACAGTTCATCGAAGGCGTCATCGTCCGGCCAAAGGATCGGGCCCGGCGCGACCGCGTTGACGCGCACTTCGGGCGCGAGCTCGCGCGCCAGCGAACGCGTCAGCCCGACCAGCCCTGCCTTGGCGACGCTGTAGACAACGTAGTTCTTGAGCGGGCGTTCAGCGTGAATGTCGGTGATGTTGACGATGGCACCCTGGGATTTTTTGAGTGCCGGCGCTGCCGCCTGCGCCAGGAACATCGGCGCGCGCAGGTTGGTTCCAATCAGGTCTTCCCATTGCGCGGGTGTGATCTCGCCCACAGGAGTCTGGAAAAACGACGACGCATTGTTGACCAGCGCGTCGAGGTGGCCGAAACTTTGCAGCGTCTGGTCGACCAGTGATTGCAGCTTGCCCAGGTCGAGCAGGTCAGCCTGGATGAGAGACACCGAGTCCTTGCGCGCGGTATTGAGTTCCGCCTGCAGCAGCCGCGCCTCGCCTGCGGACTCGCGATAGTGCAGCATCAGGTTGGCGCCGGCAGCGTGCAAACGCCGGCATGTCGCGGCACCGACTCGCTTGGCCCCTCCCGTGATCAGCACTACTTTGCCCTGCACGCAGCGCTCCGGCTACACTCGGTGAACTACAAAGCGTAACACATCGATGCCCCGCTCTCCACCCGGCACTGACCCACGCGCGTTGCCCGCACCGTCGGCCGACGCGCGCGCCCACGGCGAGCGCGTCACCGCGCACATTGCGCAACGCATTGCCGATGCCGGCGGCTGGATTTCATTCGCCGATTACATGGGCGCGGCACTGTACGCCCCTGCACTCGGTTATTACGCCGCGGGTACGCGCAAGTTCGGCAGCGACGGCGACTTCGTCACCGCGCCGGAAATGTCGACGCTGTTCGGGCGGGCGCTCGCCCTGCAAATTGCCGAAGTGCTGACCGAAGTGCCGGGCGACGTCATCGAGCTGGGCCCCGGCACCGGTCGGCTGGCGGTCGACATCCTCGGCGCGCTGGCGGCGCGCGATGCGCTTCCGGAACGTTATCTGCTGCTCGAAGTCAGCCCCGATTTGCGCGATCGCCAGCAGCGGACGCTGGAGCAAAAATTGCCGGCGCTGTTGCCGCGGATCGCCTGGATCGATGTGTTGCCGCCGCGCTGGCGCGGGGCGATCGTCGCCAACGAAGTACTCGACGCCGTTCCGCCGCACGTGATCGCGCGCGTGGACGGGACGTGGTACGAGCGCGGCGTCGGGTTGGAAGCGGATACGCTTGCGCTTGTCGATCGGCCGTTGCCGGAAGGCGCGTTGCGCAGCGCGGCCAGCGACCGGTTTCCACCACACGGCGACTACGCCAGCGAGATCAATCCCGCCGCGCAGGCGCTGGTCGCGAGCCTCGCGCAACGCTGCGACGCCGGTGCGTTGGTGCTGCTCGACTACGGGTTTCCCGCGGCTGAGTATTACCATGCGCAGCGCAGCAGCGGCACGGTGATGGCGCACTACCGGCATCGCGCACTGTCCGATCCGCTGTTCCTGCCGGGGCTCACGGACCTCACCGCGCACATCGATTTCACCGCCATCGCGAGCGCGGGCGTCGCCGCGGGAATGCGGGTCGCGGGATTCATCACGCAAGCGCGTTTCCTGATCAACTGCGGAGTGCTCGCTCTCCTCGCGCGAGCGGGTAACCCGGCTTCAGCGGCGTACCTGCGCGAAGCCAACGCGGTGCAGAAGCTGCTCTCGCCCGCGGAGATGGGCGAACTGTTCAAGGTGCTGGCATTGACGCGCGGCATCGATGTGCCGCTGCTCGGCTTTCGCGACGGCGACCAGACACATCGGCTGTGATCGCCGCGCGGGTTGCAGCGGTCACGAACGTGCTCAGTGGGCGTCGGCGCGCCTGATCAGCGCGGCGGAGTGCTGGAGCTCCTCGCGCAGGCGCGCGTTGGGGGAGCGATACCCTCCGCCCGAAGGTGTCATGAGCGGACCCTTCAACGCGAGCTTGTTGCGGCGGATGCTGTCGACCGTAGCCTGCGGCAGCGGATCGCCGGCGACGGTCACGCCAGCCATTCCGGCGACTTGCGGCCCCCACGCGATGGGCGCGCCCAGTGCTTCGAGCACACGCACGGTCGCCGCGGTGATTTCCGGGCCGATGCCGTCGCCCTCGATCAGGGTGACCGGCGTGGGGGTTTCCGTGTTAATCATGGCCATGGCCTGCTCCAGCGAACAAAAGCTCGCGACACTATCCATTCCAGTCTATTACACGACCGTCACGATGACCGGGCACTAGAAAAGCGCTCCAAAATGTTGCAATCGCAGCACTACGGCAAACTCGGGGCGCGCGCTGCTACGGCGCAAACGTCGAGCACCCCGGTGCCCGTGTAGCTGCACGCGATGAGGGTGCCATGCGTCTGCCGCGGACATCGAATCAACGTGCGGCGGCGGCCGTGTCCCCGATCAGGCAGTGCAGCGCGCGCAAGCCGTCGGTCAACGCTGCCGGGCCGGGCTGCAGTATCTCGGCCGACTTGATCTCGTGCAGGTTGCCGGCGCGCACCGCGGGTATATCCGCCCACCCCGGTCGCGCCGCGAGCTTCTCAGGCCGAAACTTCTTGCCGCACCACGAGCCGATGATGAGTTGCGGAGCGCGCCGCGCCACTTCCAGCGGGTCGACGACGATGCGTTGCCTGCCGCCGGGCTGCGTCGCGAGTTGGGGAAAGCAGTCCTGTCCCCCGGCGATGCCGATCAGTTCCGACACCCAGCGGATCGCCGAGATCATCGGGTCGTCCCATTCCTCGAAATAAACTTTTGGACGCGTCGGCAGGCGCTCGCCGGCGCTGCGGATTGCCTCGACGTTACGCTCCAGTTCGTCGGCGAGTCGACCGGCCTTGTCACCGGCACCGATCATGCCGCCGAGCATGCGGATGAAGGCGAGGATCTGCGCGACGCTGCGCTGGTTGAAGATGTGCACTTCGATGCCCGCACGGATCAGGTCGGCAGCGATGTCCGCCTGCAGGTCGGAAAATCCCAGGACCAGGTCGGGCGCGAGGTCGACGATGCGGTCGATCTTCGCGCTGGTGAATGCCGACACTTTCGGTTTCTCGCGTCGCGCCTGCGGTGGGCGCACGGTGAAGCCGGAAATGCCGACGATACGATCCTGCTCGCCAAGCAGATAGAGCGTCTCGGTCGTCTCCTCGGTCAGGCAGACGATGCGCCGCGGTCCGATCACGTCGCGATGAACGCCGCGACCTGCGGAAGCTGGCGCAATTGCGCCAGGTCCGCAGCGCCCGGAAGCTGCGGCCGATCGCGTTCGGCGTTGACCATGCACAGGAAGCCGAGCGGCCGATCCGGCGCGGCGCGAAACTGGTGCCAGGTCAGCGCTGGCACGTGCACCAGATCGTGTTCGGCCAGGTCGTAGATCCGATCGCCGATCAGGCAGCGGCCTGCGCCGCGCTGCACGATGACGGCGTGCGCGTGCTGGTGCCGCTCGAGGGTGGTATGTCCATCCGGGGCGACTTCGAAATAGCGCAGCTGCGATGCCAGCGCCGGGTCGTCGAAGAGCACCTGTCGCGTCACGTCGCGGAAGGGTGCGCTACCTTCGGCCTTGTATTCGCGCACTTCGACATCGCGCCAGCGCGCGGCGGCTGTCTTCGGTCGATGCGGTGTGGTGGTCATGATGCAGGCCTCTGTGGATCGCTGTGAAATTCCCGACGAAGCAAGGTCGTCATCCGCGCGCAAGCGGGGATCCACTTTGCGTCAATGAAAATGGATTCCCGCGTGCGCGGGAATGACGACAATTGTCGTGCATTTATAGAATTCACACTAATTTTGGACGGCTGCGCTGTCATGCACCGCGGCAACGAACGCGCGCGTTCGCTCCAGCAGCTGATCTCCGGCCGCAAGCAGCGACCCGCCGATGAGCAGCATCACATCAGCGCCGTAGCAGCGCACGATCTCGCACGAGCGTGCCACCGACATGCCGCCGCCGGGAACCGGTAGCGAAGCGGGCAGGTGCGCCCAGGGTTTGCGCGCATTGTTCGCGATCGCCACGCAGGCGCGCTCGCTCCACGCGAAGCGCCCGCCGAAATTGGGAAAGATGATCGCATCGGCGCCCAGCAACCGAAACCACTTACCGAGCAGGAACGACGGCGCCACGCGCGCCGCGCCGGCATACGCCGGGTGCGCGAGCACCGGCACGCCGAGGCCGCCGGCGACGAGTTCGGCGAAGGCGGGCATGCCCACCAGCGCCGGCGCGACCAGCACCATGCCCGCGCCCTCAGCCCGCGCCACGCGCGCCTGCACTGCGAGCGCGGTGGGGCCGCCGACGAGGCTCGGGGCATAAAGCGCGCGGCGTCCGGTCTCGCGTTGCGCGCGTTCAATCGCGCGCTGGCACTCAGCCACCCGCGCCGCGAACGGGGCGTACTCCTGATCCGCCAGGCCGTGATCGTCCTTGATGACGTCGATGCCGGCGAGCGCCAGCGTGTAACAGAGCGCGGCGAGGCGCTCCGGCGACAACCCCTGCGGCTTGAGCGCGGCGCAGGTCAGCGGACGGCGCGGCGCATCGAGCAGCGCGCGCAGGCCCTCGATGCCGAAGCGCGGACCGGGAAAGCGCGCCAGGAAGTCCGGCGGGAAGTCTGCATCGGCCAGTTCGACATGATCGTGCAACGAGCTGTTGCCGAACAGCATGTTGATGGTCTGCGCGACGTCACCACCGGTCGTCACGGTGGCCAGGCGGATCGCGACCAGGTGCGTGCCATCGCCGGCATCGCGAATCGTGTCAACACGGCCGACAATGTGCTCCGCGACGAACGCGTCACGGATCACTCCGGCGGGCACTTCGACGCTCTGCTCGAGCGCCAGCGCGTTCGCGATCGCGCCGATCTCGTCCGCCGCGCCACGAACGCGATAGGTAACGTCTATCCAGGACATGGTATGAGCGTGGACGCGAAGCTCGGCGCTAGGCAGCCACTTAAGCCTGCGGCATGAACTTCGCGGCCCGCAGGATCTTGGTTTCCTGCAGCAGGATCAGCGGCTGCACCATCTTGATGTACGTCAGCCAGCCGGGATCGGCCATCATCTTCGCGCGCCGCTCGTCGCGCTCGGCGAGGCTCTGGTATTTCCAGATGTGCACGACCTGGTTCATCGGCCCGATCTCCGATGAAAAATATCCGACCGGCTGCCCGAGATGCTTGGTCTGGATGGCAAAGCCGTGCTTCTCGTAGGTCTCGAGGTATTCGTTGGTCTTGCCCGGATGCAGCGTGTAGGTGCGGTGATCGACGATCATGGTGCTCTCCAAGTGACAGGGGGTCTGTGTGATGTTGGCGCCCCGCTCCAACCCGCCGGATGGCCCCGCCCGCGGCGGGAGGTTGGGACGTGCC
This sequence comes from Edaphobacterium sp. (SeqCode), assembly GCA_039934835.1. GTDB lineage: Bacteria > Pseudomonadota > Gammaproteobacteria > Burkholderiales > Casimicrobiaceae > PALSA-1003. The sequence continues at coordinate 8,110 of JBDTLK010000099.1, forward strand.
GGCGAGGTATAGTATCAATGAGCCGGAATGACAAGGCGGACGCATTCGACGGGAGAGCGGCAAGTGGGACAACTTGAGGGCAAGATCGCGATCGTCACCGGCGCTGCGGGTGGCTTCGGCGAAGGCATCGCGCGACTGTTTGTCGCGCAGGGTGCGCGAGTGCTGATCGTCGACCTGGATCTGGCGAAGGCCGACACGGTCGCCAAAGCGCTCGGACCCAATGCGATGGCGCAACAGTGCGACGTCTCGAGCGGCCCTGACGTGCACGCTGCCGTACAAGCATGCGTGGCGGCATTCGGCGCCCCCAACATCGTCGTCAACAACGCCGGCACCACGCATCGCAGCCAGCCTATGCTCGACGTCGACGAGGCGACCTTCGACCGGGTGTTCGCGGTGAACGTTAAGTCGATCTACCACATGGCGCAGGCGGTGCTGCCGCTGATGCGCAAGCGCAAGGATGGCGTCATCATCAACATCGGCTCGACCGCGGGCATGCGGCCACGACCGGGCCTCACTTGGTACAACGCGTCCAAGGGCGCGGTGAACCTGCTGTCGAAATCGATGGCGGCCGAACTCGGCCCTGACAACATCCGCGTCAACGCGATCTGCCCGGTGATGGGTGCGACCGGGCTGATCGAGCAGTTCCTGGGCGGGCCCGACACGCCGGAGAATCGCGCGCGCATTATCGCCGGCATTCCGCTCGGTCGCATGTCCACGCCCGAGGACGTCGCCAACGCGGCGCTGTACCTGGCGAGCGACGCGGCTCGCTTTATCACTGGTGTCGAGTTGCCAGTCGACGGCGGTCGCACCATCTAGGGGTCAGACCCCCTTTTTTGAACTGCCAAAATGGGGTCTGACCCCACTCCGCGCCAATGTCCCGCACCAAGCGCCTGCTCGATCTGCTGCAAGTGCTGCGCCGGCACCGCTATCCGGTGACCGGCGCCGCGCTGGCAGCGGAACTCGGCGTGAGCATTCGCACGCTCGTGGTGCGAGTCCAGACCCATGCTACACCGCGCCTTGACGCTCTGCTTGACGTACCGTCGCCTTGCGCTCGGATGGTTCGGTAGTCGCGCTCGACCCTCACTTACCCTTTACGACGCTTGAGCGCCGCTTCGGTCGCATCGAACAGCGTTTGCACTCCAAACGAGACGTCCAGGATCGCGCCGTTGATGAACACTGCGGGCGTGCTGCGCACGCCGCTTTGTGTGCCGCTGGCGATATGCTCGCGGATGCGTTGCAGGTAAACGTGGTCGCTCATGTCGGCGGTGTAGCGCGTCATGTCCAGCCGGAGATGTTCAGCGTAGCCACGCAGGTGCTTCTGCTGCAGATGCGCCTGGTTCTCGAACAGGACATCGTGCATTTCCCAGAACTTGCCCTGGCCGCCAGCGCACTCCGCCGCTTCCGCCGCCAGCAGCGCGTGCGTATGTACTGCTTCGAGCGGAAAATGCCGATACACCAGCCGCGCCCGGCCGGCAAAGTGCTTCACCAGCAACTTGAAAGCTGGCGCGGCTGTCTTGCAGTTCGGACATTCCAAATCGCCATATTCGACCACGGTGACCGCCGCGTGTGCGGATCCCGTCCAATGATCGACGGCACTCACCGGAACGCTGAGATGGAACGGCTGGTGATCACTCATGCTGATGCGTCGTTGAAACGGAAGTCGTGCAGTCACGACTGTGCGGGTGCGCCGCTGCGTTTCAAGGATCGCTTCCTGTCAAGCCTCGCCCGAGTTGCGATATAGCCCGCGTGCGCTTGCATCATCGAGAGACGAGGCAGCGTACGTCGCGCGCATTGTCCGCGTGCGTTGCACGCGCTGGGGCGGGCTGCCGCGGCCTACGACGAAGGCCGTGCTTTGCGGCCAGGCGCTGCGGGCGGAATGTAACCCGACACGCGATACAGCCAGGCGTCGATCCGGGTTCCATTTTCGTAGCGCGTCAGGCTGCAGGTGATGACTTCACCCGTTGCCGCCAGGCTGGCTGCGCCTTGGCGCACCAAGGCGAGTGGCATGCCGGTCTCCTTGGCGATTTCCGAATCAAGTCGCTGTCCGTGTTTCTTGAGGCACTGCAGGATTTTGGTCATGGCTGCCAACCGGAAAAGGGCAAACAGTTTACCAGATTTGGTGAACGCCAACCTCAAGTTTTTCGATCAAGATTGCCAAGACGTTGAAATAAATAAGGGAATCGGGTTCTTTCGAAGTCCGGACGTGAGCAAATGAGGCGGCCGGATTGACGCCGGCTGATAGCCCCTGAATACTTCGGCCGAGGCGCTGCATCCGCGATAATCACGAGCAGCAACCACTTGAGCGAGGTACCGTCGCGATGACTGACGCTTCTGCGGACGCCCGTGTTGTCGCTTCGATCAGCTGCGGCCGCGATCACACGCTGGCACTCCTGACCACGGGCAAAGTAATCGGCTGGGGCGGCGATGGCAGTGGCCGGGTCGCTCCCGACACGCCGGAATATTGCAGTACGCGGACCGCGATGAGCCGCCCGGTCGAGGTCATCACGCAGCAGTCGCTGACGGCCATCGCGGCCGGTTATGGCGTGAGCCTTGGTATCACTGCGCAGGACGAAGTCGCCATCTGGGGTGCAAACCTCGCGGGTGTCGGCGGACGCGTCGACGCCATTGCGCTGGCGACGCCGCAACAACTGAACGGTATCTCCAGCGCCCGCAGCGTGGTGGCGGGCGAGTTTCAATTCGGCGCGATCGACAGCGACGGGTCGGTGTTCACGTGGGGGCTCAATCTGGATGGGGCGCTAGGCCGCCCCAATGCCACGCTCAATGCGCTGCCCGGACGTATCGTCGGCCTGCCTCCGATGCGCGAGCTGGTGCTTGGCAAGGGCTTCACACTGGCGCTTGCTCGCGAGCGCGAACTCTATGCCTGGGGCACCAATGCGGCGGGCCAGCTGGGGCTCGGGCACCTGCAGACGGGCAACACTCCGTCGCGCGTTCTGCTGCCAAAGAAAATCGCGGCGATTGCAGCGGGTGCGAGCCATTCGCTGGCGGTAACCGCCGCCGGCGAAGTGCTTGCATGGGGCAGCAACCAGCGCGGACAGCTCGGCCACGCGCACCTCCCCTATTCGCCGGTGCCCTTGAAGGTCGTGCTGCCGGAACCGGTGCAGGCCCTCGCCGCGGGACTGTATTTTTCGCTGGCCCTCGGCGATAGCGGCCTCGTGTACGCGTGGGGCTGGAATGGGCACGGCCAGCTGGGGCAGAGCGATGCGGAGGATAGACACCGGCCGCAGCGGGTTCCCGGCATCGCGCACGTGCGCGCCATTGCGGCAGGGCAAACGCATGCGGTCGCGCTGGCACCCGGTTACCTGTATGGATGGGGCGGCAACGACGCGGGTCAGCTCGGCGCGGCCGCTCTCCAGCAGCGCGAGCCGCTGCCTTTCTTCGCTATCAGCTGAGCCGAGGTCGCGATGTCCGACACCTTCAAACACGAATACACGCGCCGGGACTTTTTGAAACTGTCCTGGACGGTCAGCGCCGGCGTTGTTGTGCCGGCCTTGCTCTCGGCGTGCAACAACGGCGACGGATCCGACACGCCGGAGACCACGTTCCCGCAGCCGCAGACGCTGCAATCGGTAAATGGCGTGCTGGACATCACGCTCAACCTCGCCTACCTCGACACGACGCTCTACGGAACCAAGGTGTCGCTGCGCAACATGTCCGGCACGATCCCGGCGCCGACGCTGCTATTGAATGTCGGCGACACCCTCAGGATAAAGCTAGTCAATTCGCTTCCTCCCAATCCGCAGGACCGCGACGAACCGCCGCATCTTCGTTATCACAACAGCACGAATCTCCATACGCACGGCTTCCACGTCTACCCGGGAATCATCAGGGAACCATCGTCGTTTTCGGCGGGACTCTATGGTGACTATGTGCTCGACGATCCAGAGAAGGGCGTGCATCCGGGACAATCGCGCCAATACGAATACGAGATCCGGCAGGATCATCCGGCAGGCGTCTACTGGTATCACCCCCATTTGCACGGGTCGAGCGCGATGCAGGTCGGCAGCGGGATGGCCGGCGCAGTGCTCATCAAGGGCCCTATCGACCAGGTGCCCGAAATTGCCGCCGCAGCGGAGCGCGTATTCGTTTTCCAGGCACCGTTCCAGTTCGTCACGCCGCCAAGCACAGTTGGCACCATCGACAACTTTGCCCAGGTCGCCAACAATCCCACCAGCGAGCCGGCGTTCCTGGTCAATGGTTTGCGCCGGCCGCGCCTGACGATGCGCAGTGGCGAAGTCCAGAACTGGCGATTCGTCAATGCCTCCATCTGGAAATTCCTCAATCTGAGCCTCGACGGCCACGTCCTCAACATCTACGGTCACGACGGCAATCCGCGGCACGATCTCAAACCGTCCGGCCCCTTTTCGCTGAACGATCCGACCATGCCGGATGGCGTCGTGCTGGCGCCGGGAAACCGTAACTCCATACTGGTGAGAGCCGGCGTACCAGGCACGTACTTCCTGCGCACGATGGCTTTCGAAATGGGCCGCGCATCCAACCAGGGCGCGTCGATTCTCGCCGACGACGTTCTGGTCGAGGTCGTCGTGCTCGATGAGCTGCAGCCCATGGAATTGCCGAGAGCTCCGTTTCCGGTCACGCCCTTCCTGGCACCGATCACCGATGAAGAACTCGCGGCGCACGGCGGGCTCAAGCGCAACATCGTGATGCGGGTGGTGTTCAATCCCAACGGCGCTCCGATCACCCAGCCTCCCGCCAGCCTGATCGTGCACCCTGGCGACGATCTCGATGACTGGGTCTACACCAACCCTTCGATCACGCCACCGCCGTCGATTACCAACAAGGTATTCGCGCTCGGTTCCGCCGGCGTGCAGGCGTCACCCAATCCGGGAATGCCGGCGGAATACATTCCATTCCAGTCGACGCGCGCGCTCACACAGACGGTCGCCTTCGATAGCGTCGAGGAATGGACTATTCTCAACATGAACAACATCCGCCATCCGTTTCACATCCACGTCAACCCGATGTACATCGTGAAGATCAACGGCAGGGCCATCGAGCCATACTGGGCCGACACCATCGGCCTGCCCCCCGACGGCTCACCGGAGGTGCCGACCACGGTCACGTTCCGAATGCGTTTTGTCCACTACTCCGGCCCGTACGTGATGCATTGCCACATGCTGGTCCACGAGGACATGGGGATGATGCAGGGGGTCACGGTCGCTTGACGGTCGGCGTGGTCAAGGCAACTTCAGGCGGCCGATCAGGGTGCCTACTTCCGACGCACGCTGATTGGAATCTGCGCTCGCATTCGTGAACACGCGACGATCCTCGGAGGTCGTTGCACTGTTGGCCGTCGCGGCTTTGTTTGTCTTCCCATTTCCGAGCCACGCGCAATCTGGCGGCGGAAGCGCCTTCGAAGTCAGCGACGATGGGCATCTGTTGACCAATCAACATGTAGTCGCGTGCTGCACCACGATCCATGTAAAGAGAGGTCAACTCGAGGATGCCGTACTTCTGATAGCGTCCGATGCGACTAAGGACCTCGCGCTGCTCTTCGACCCGAGCCGAATGGCGGATCGCGCCAGTCATCGCAAAATGTTCGCGGGCGCTTCGCTACCCTATGCACGCTTTCCTGACGACAAGCATTTCTTCCTGTATGGCGAGAGTGTCGTCGTGGTGGGCTATCCGTTGGCTCCGCTCCTCGGCGGCATCAACGTGACGACTGGAACAGTCAGTGCTTTGACCGGGCCGAACGACGACACAAGCTTATTTCAGATCACCGCTCCAATACAGGGTGGAAATAGCGGTGGTCCAGTACTCAACAAGAGCGGCATTGTCGTCGGCGTGGTGGTCGCAACACTTGACCCGGTCATGCTCCAAAAGTATGGGATGATCCCGCAAAACGTCAACTTCGCCATCCAGGGAAAAGTGGCGAGGGACTTCGTGCACCAGTCGATCGGGAAGGCCGCGATCGCCGATGGCGCCACCGCGCAGGAATGGCTGACGACGTCGGTTGCCACCTACGCAACGCAGATCACCTTCCAGGTGCTGTGCCTGAACTAGCCTTTCCGGCATCGAGAGAGAAGTGCGCTGCGCGAGACCATGCG
>JBDTLK010000100.1:0-14195 GCA_039934835.1 Edaphobacterium sp. (SeqCode)
ACGGCGACGACCGTCGCCGGAGACGAGCCCGAGACCGCAGCGAACAGCATGCAGGCGAGCACCGAGGCCATGCCAAGCCCGCCACGCAGGTGGCCGATGCAGGCGATGGCGAAGCGGATCATCCGGCGCGCCACGCCGCCGGTGGTCATGAAGGTGCCGGACAGGATGAAGAAAGGAATCGCCAGCAGCGTGAAGTGCTCGGCGGTTTCGAACAGCTTCAGCGCCAGCGAGGCGAGCGAGTCCTGGCCGAGGAACAAGATGGTGAGCAGCGACGACAGTCCGAGCGCGATGGCGATCGGCATGCCGAGCAGCATGAACGCGAGGAGCAGGACGAACAGCACCAGCGTCGTCATCGCTGCTCTCCGCCGCCCGCCGGCGGCTCCTCGGCCTTCAGCCGCAGCGCGTCGGCGGCCTCATCGGCAAGGTGCAGTCCACTCTCGCGGCCGGTGACGATGCGGTAGAAGAGCTCGCTGAAGCGGACGGCCAACAGGGCGAACCCCAAGGGCAGAACCAGCCGCGGAATCCACTGCTCGATCGGCAGATCCTGCGCGAGGATGCCGACGTCGTACATTTTCTTAACGTAGACCGAGCCGCCGATCAGCCCGATCACCGAGTACACGATGCACAGCAGCGCGGCGATCGCGCCGACGCTGCGCGCAGGGCCCGGCTTCAGGTTCTTGACGAGGGAGTCGACGCCGATGTGGGCGCCGACGCGGACCCCGTAGGCCATGCCCAGGAAGATCAGCCACGCAAACAGGTAGGTGACGAGCTCGAGCGCCCAGACGAAGCTATAGTTGAAGACGTAACGGGCGACCACCTGCACAAAGGTGATCGTCGTCATGAGCGCGAGGATGGCCGCGATCAACCATTCCTCGAACTTGCCCAGCCACGTCAGCACGGCGCCCTGCCCACGCCAGGCCGACGGTCAGCCGCCGTTGGACTTGCTGGCGGCGTCGATGATCTCCTTGCCGATCTCGCCCTCGAACTTCTTCCAGACCGGCTGCATCGCCTTCTTCCACGCCGCGACGTCGTCCTTCGACAGCTCCTGGATCTTGGCCTTGCCGGCGTCGGCGATCTTCTTGCGATCGGCCTCGTTGAGGTCGTTGGCGAGCTTGTTCGCGAAGACGGTCGCTTCCTTCATCGACTCTTCCAGCGCCTTGCGGACGTCGGGCGGAAGCTTGTCCCACCAGTTGGCGTTGGTGATCACCATGTAGTCGATCACCCCGTGGTTAGTGACCGCGATCGTCTTCTGCACCTCCTGGTACTTCTGCGACCAGATGTTCGACCACGTGTTCTCCTGTCCGTCTACCACGCCGGTCTGCAGCGCCTGGTAGACCTCGGAAAACGCCATCTTCTGCGGATTCGCACCGACCGCGCGGAACTGCGCTTCCAGCACATCCGAGGCCTGGATGCGGAACTTGAGGCCCTTGACGTCCTCGGGGCGCTTCAGCTGGTCCTTGTCATCGGACAGCTGCTTCATGCCGTTGTGCCAGTATGCGAGGCCCTTGATGCCCTTGCTGGCTATTGAATTAAGGAGCTTCTGGCCGACGGGGCCGTCCTGAAAGCGGTCGACGGCCTCGATGTTGTCGAACATGAACGGCAGGTCGAACACCTGCAGCTGCTTCGTGTAGCGGTCGAACTTCGACAGCGACGGGGCGATGATCTGCACATCGCCGAGCAGCAGCGCCTCGAGCTCCTTGGCGTCGCCGAAGAGTTGCGAGCTCGGGAACACCTGCACCTGTACCTTGCCAGGGAGCTTCTTCTCGACCAGTTCCTTAAACTTGAGCGCGCCCTGGCCCTTCGGTGTGTTTTCCGCCACGACATGGCTGAACTTTATGACGATCGGCTGTTGCGCGATGGCGCTGCCGGCAAAAGCCAGCGTCGCCGCCGCGACCAAGGCGATAGCGTGTTGAAATTTCATTGTTTCCTCCAAGAGGTGACACGAGAATCGAGCGATCTAATTATCCCGGCATTTAGCCCCAGGTATTTGCGCCTTGTCAATCTTTGCGAAAGCTTCGATGCCGATCCGGTTGCCAGACGACCATCCAGCCATACTCGTCGTCCCGGGACTGGAACGTCAGCTCGACGCCGAGGCCGGGAACCGCGGCCAATTCCTCACCGCAGAATACCAGCGGCACGGCAGCACGCTGCCACGCCGGAAAGCCCGCATCCTGCAGCATCTTCTTGAGCGCGCGCCGCGGTCGATTGGCGACAAGCTGGATGCGCTCGCCTCCGCTACGCGAGCGCAGGCTCACCTGTCTTTGCGCGAGCTTCGCCGCTGCGATACCGGTTCCGCGCGCGCGCGCGAAGCGCAACAGTCCGCCGGGTAATCTGACTTCGGCGTCGCCATGCCACTCCGAACGAAACGGCGCGGGCGTAGGCGCGTGCACGATAGCGCGACCGCGATGGCAGCCGATTTCCGCGCCATCGTGAACGATGCGCGTGCATGCGTCGGCGGCGCCCGCGCATACCTGGTGCAGCAGTTCGGCGAGACGTGCCTCGGACGGCGCCTTGAGGCCTTGGCTGCGCAAATACCAGCGCAACAGATTGCGGCCGCGCGCTGGAGACAATTGCGCGAGTCGCGCGCGATCGAGCCCGATGGGGTCGATCGCGGTCGCGGCGTCGTGTTGCGCCAGCGCGTCGATCAGCTCGCTTGCCTCGGCCTGATGCGCCGCCGCGCGCACGAGCGTGTGCGGGTAGCCCGGAAATTGCGCCGCGACTACAGGCGCGATGGAGTGGCGCAGCAGGTTGCGCTTGAAGCGCGTGTCGTCATTGCTCTCGTCGTCGATCCATTCCAGGTGCCGTGCTTGCGCGTACGCGGCAATGGCAAGGCGAGTGAGCGCCAGCAGCGGCCGCATCAGCGCGGGGCGCCCCGGTCGAAACGCCGGCATTGCCGCCAATCCGCGTGGCCCGGCGCCACGCAGAAGTTGCAGCAGCACGGTTTCTGCCTGGTCGTCAGCGTGGTGCGCGAGCGCGACGATGTTGACCGCCGCGGTGTCGAGACAGGCGTAACGGGCCGCTCGCGCCTGCGCCTCGAGACTCGCGCCGGAGGCGTGCGCCAACCGCAATTCGTGGACGACCAGCGGCAACGCACGCGCGGCGCATTGCTCGGCGCAGAACAGCGACCATGCGCGCGCATTCGGTGACAAACCGTGGTTGACATGAATCGCCGAGAGCGCGAAGTCGTGGCGCGTTGCCGCGATCGCCAGCGCGTCGAGCAGCGCCATCGAATCGATGCCACCGGACAAGGCGACCGCAACTTGAGCACCGGGAGCAACGAAGCCGGAAAGGGCAGCGGCGACCGCGGCATTGACGGCATCGACCGTTGCTTCGCCTCGCACTGCGTGCTCATGCATGGCAGTGCCTTGCGGCGCCACTCTGGCGGCGGAGCGCCTGCGCTTCAGCCGGTGGTGAGTTCCTTGAACTTGCCATAGCCGAGCACTTTGTCTTCGCGGGCTTCCAGAAGCGCGTCAAGGGGCCGCTCTGTTGCCTGGCGCAACGTTTCGGTGAGCGCCTTCTTGAGCGTCGTCAGCATAGCGGCGTGGTCGCGATGCGCGCCGCCGAGCGGCTCGGTGATGACCTTGTCGATCAATCCCAGCGTTTTCAGGCGCGGCGCAGTGATCGCCAGCGTCTCCGCGGCCTCCTCGGCATGCGTCGCGGATTTCCACAGGATCGACGCGCAGCCTTCGGGCGAGATAACCGAGTAGGTCGCGTATTGCAGCATCAGCGTAGAGTCACCGATGGCGATCGCGAGTGCACCGCCTGAGCCACCTTCTCCGATCACGGTCACGATGATTGGAGTCCTGAGGCCGGCCATCTCGTAGAGGTTGCGGCCGATGGCTTCGGATTGGCCGCGTTCCTCGGCGCCGATGCCGGGAAACGCGCCTGGCGTGTCGACGAAGGTGAACAGCGGCAACTCGAATTTTTCCGCGAGTTTCATCAGCCGCAGTGCCTTGCGATAGCCCTCCGGTCGCGGCATGCCAAAGTTGCGGTGAATCTTTTCCTTGGTGTCGCGGCCCTTCTGATGTCCCAGCACCATGCACGGTGCGCCGTTGAAGCGCGCCAAGCCGCCGACAATGGCCGGATCGTCGGTATACGTGCGATCGCCGTGCAGCTCGTGGAAATCGGTGAACATCCCACCGATATAGTCGAGGGTATAAGGTCGCTGCGGGTGGCGGGCGACCAGCGCGATCTGCCAGGCGTTGAGCTTGGCGTAGATCTCCTTGGTCAGCAGCTGGCTTTTCTTGGTGAGCCGGTTGATCTCGTCAGAGATATCTACCGCAGAATCCTCGTGCACATAACGCAACTCGTCGATCCGGGTTTGCAGATCGGCGATCGGTTGCTCAAAGTCGAGAAAGGTCTGTTTCAAGGCAAAGGCAGGTATGGCGACGGCGCGATCATAGCGCAAAATGCCACGGGGGCCGCCAATCGTCCGGGCCGCGGACTCAAGGTACCAGCGCGTCGTAGATCAGCTTGCAGCCGGTGCAGAAGAGGATGGTGTAGCTGACGCGGTAGAACGGTTTTTCCGGAATCCATCGTTCCAGCCGCAGCCCCAGCCAGATGCCCAGCGGTGCCAGCGGCGCGAATAGCAGCGAGAGGCCGAGGTTGTCGGCCGACAGTTGACCCAGCCAGAAGAACGGCACCAGTTTCACGTAATTCACGACGGTGAAGAAGATTACGGTTGTGCCGACGAAAACGGTCTTGTCGAGACGCTGCGGCAGCAAATAGACCAGCAGCGGCGGACCGCCGGCATGTGCCATCGTGCTGGTGAAGCCCGAGGCCGCGGCACTGACGTAGCCCACTGCGCGGCCGGGCTTGGCCGTCGTCGAGGCGCCCAGTCGTTGCGCGATGCCGAACCAGCGATTGAGCGTGAAGGTCACTGCGATCACGCCGATGAAAAGGCGCACCCAGTTGACCGGCACCGTGCCGAACGCCAGCGCGCCGAGCGTGATGCCGACCAGGGCGCCGGGAATGAGAATTTTCATGTGCTCGCGCGACCAGTTGCCGCGATAAGCCAGCACGCCGAAGATGTCCATGACGCACAGGATCGGCAGCACGATGCCGGCAGCGTTGGCCGGTGCGATGAACATCGACATCAGCGCGACGGCGATCCCGCCCGGTCCGCCGCCGAAGCCGCCCTTGAAGACGCCGGTCAGCAGGATGCCGAAGACGGCGACGACGTAGAAGGCTGCCGGGTAGGCGGCCCATTGCTGCATGAGCGCGTTCACGGCGATGACGCCATCGCGCCGCGAGCCTTGTATGCGCCGAACAATTCGTTGGCAATCACGGCCGACAGGACGACGCCTGCACCCAGCAGCGTCAGCGGCGACGGTTGTTCCCCCATCAGCACCCATACCCAGATCGGCCCGAGAATGGGTTCCAGAAGTGCCAGCAAACCGAGTTCAGTTGCCGACAGGTGGCGCGCGGCGGCCGTCATCAAGAGGCAGCCAGCGCCGAGCTGTACGCAACCCATAAGCAGCAGGATGGCGAGATCGCGGCCGCTCGCCGCGAGCGGTCCGGCAAGAAAGAATGCCGGCACCAGCGACCAGATGCCGGCCAGCATGACCGTGGGTAGCATGTCGGCGCTCGCGCGAAACTTGCGCAGCATCACCAGATTGAGCGCAAAGCAGCACGACACGCCGAGTGCCAGCAGATTGCCCTCGAGTCGCCCGATGTCGACCGAGTCGGAGAACATGAGCACGATGCCGCCGAAGGCGATACTCATCGCCGCCCAGGTGCGCGTCGGTACGCGCTCGCCGAGCACCAGACGGCCGCCAATGGCCGCGAGGAAGGGCGAGACGCTCATCAGCACGAAGGTGTTGGCGACTGTCGTGCGCGTGAGCGAACCGATGAAAAAGAAGAATGTACCCGCCAGGAACAGTCCCGACAGCAGGCCGGGCAAACCCACTGCCGCGACCTTGTTCGGCATGCGCGGGCCGTACAACACCAGTAAGGTGCCGGCGACGAACAGCGCCATGAACAGCGAGCGCCAGAACACGATTTCCCACGCGCTGGTGATGGACAGCTGGCGCACGAGGATACCGCCGGAGGACCAGCAAATCGCGGCAACGATCATGAACGCAATGCTGCGACGATGGCGTGTCGGGGTGGTTCGATACATTGCCTCGCGCCCGCAGCGGCGAGCGTCGTTCTTGGAAGCGCGCTAGGATACAGCAGGCTGATAGAATGCAATCCGGGGGAGAGGCACTATGCGCACACATCGCATCGCGGTTATTCCGGGCGACGGCATCGGCAAGGAAGTCGTCCCTGAGGGCATCCGCGCTCTCGAGGCAGCCGGCAGCAAATTTGGCATTGCGTTCCAGTGGGACGAGCTGCCGTGGAGCTGCGACTACTACGCCAAGCACGGTCGCATGATGCCCGAGGACTGGTTCGAGCGGATCCACACGCACGACGCCATTTTCTTCGGCGCGGTCGGCTGGCCGGCAACGGTGCCGGACCACGTTTCGCTGTGGGGATCGTTGATCCAGTGGCGGCGCCGCTTTGACCAGTACGTCAACCTCCGGCCCTGCCAGCTGATGCCGGGCATTCCCTCCCCGCTCGCCAATCGCAAGCCTGGCGACATCGATTTCGTGGTGGTTCGCGAAAACACCGAAGGCGAGTATTCGTCGGTGGGCGGACGGGTATTCGAAGGCACCGCGCGCGAGACGGTGTTGCAGCAGACAATATTCACGCGCACCGGTGTCGACCGGATTCTCAAGTTCGCCTTCGAGCTGGCGAAGACGCGCCCCAAGCGCCACGTGACCTCCGCGACCAAGTCCAACGGCATCTCGATCACCATGCCCTACTGGGACGAGCGCTTCCGCGCCATGGCCGAGCAGTATCCCGACATCCGGGTCGACCAGTACCACATCGACATCCTCAGCGCGCACTTCGTGCAGCGCCCCGACATCTTCGACGTCGTCGTCGGCTCGAATCTGTTCGGCGACATTCTCTCCGACCTGGGTCCGGCCGTGTGCGGCACCATCGGCATCGCGCCGGCGGCGAACATCAATCCGGAGCGGCTATTCCCATCGACCTTCGAGCCGGTGCACGGTTCGGCACCCGACATCGCCGGCAAGGGCATCGCCAATCCGATCGGGCAGATCTGGTCCGCGGCGTTGATGCTCGATCACCTGGGTTATCCCGAGGCCGGTGCCGCGATCGTGCGCGCAATCGAGACCGTGCTCGCCGAAAAATTGGCGCCGCGTACGCGCGACATCGGCGGCAGTGCCAGCACCGTCACCGTGGGCAAGGCGATTGCCGCCGCGATCTAGCGGCCACGCACTGCAACTGCGGGGCCGCAACCGACGCGCCGCGCTGCCGACCTTTGTGGCACTATAGCGACCGCGTGAAAACAGTCCGCCGCCAGAGGCAACCACCAATATGATCATCGGCATTCCGCGCGAAACGCGCCCGGGCGAAACGCGCGTCGCTGCGACCCCGGAGACAGTCAAGAAACTTAGCGCCAGCGGCAAGCACACTATTGTCGTGGAAGCCGGCGCGGGCGCCATGTCGAGCATCCCTGAATCCGAATTCCAGGCCGCCGGCGCGACCATGGTCGACGCCGACCAGGCGCTGGGCGCGGACATCGTGCTCAAGGTGCGCGGTCCCACCGACCAGGAATTGCCCAAGCTCAAGCGCGGCGCGATGCTGATCGGCCTGCTCGATCCGTTCGATGCGGCGGCGATCCAATCTTATGCCGACGCGGGCGTAAGCGGCTATGCGCTGGAGAAGCTGCCGCGCATTTCGCGGGCGCAGTCGATGGACGTGCTTTCCTCGCAGGCCAACATCGCCGGCTACAAGGCGGTGATGCTGGCGGCCAACACTTATGGCCGCTTCATGCCGATGCTGATGACCGCGGCGGGCACGGTGAAGGCGGCGCGCGTGCTCATCCTCGGTGTCGGCGTGGCCGGATTGCAGGCGATCGCGACGGCCAAGCGGCTCGGCGCGGTGATCGAGGCCTCCGACGTGCGGCCTTCGGTCAAGGACCAGGTCGAATCGCTCGGCGCCAAATGGGTCGATGTTCCGTACGCCAACGACGAGGAGCGTCAGATCGCCGAGGGTGTCGGCGGTTACGCGCGGCCGATGCCGCCGGAATGGATGGCGCGGCAGGCGACCGTCATCGCCGAGCGCTGCAAGGCGGTCGACATCCTGATCACGACGGCGCTGATCCCGGGGCGCCCGGCGCCGAAGCTGATCAGCGCCGAGACGGTGGCGAACATGAAGCCGGGCGCGGTCATCGTCGATCTCGCGGTGGAGCAGGGCGGCAATGTCGATGGCTCGGAACTCGACAAGATCGTCTCCAAGAACGGCGTGAAAATCGTGGGCTTCGGCAATCTGCCCGCGCGCGTCGCGACCGACGCAAGCGCGCTTTACGCGCGCAACGTACTCAATTTTCTGGCCCTGTCGCTCAACGCCAAGACCGGCGAATTCAACGTCCCCAAGGACGACGAAATCGTCGTGGCCACGCTGGTGTGCGACAACGGTCAGGTTATCGTCAAGAAGTGAACCGGGGAGCGAACCATGGCCGCAGGCGTTGATCCGATTGTCATCAACCTGACCGTGTTCGTGCTGGCGATATTCGTCGGCTATCACGTGGTGTGGAACGTGACGCCGGCGCTGCACACGCCGCTGATGAGCGTCACCAATGCGATCTCGAGCATCATCCTGGTCGGCGCGATGCTGGCTGCCGGCGCGGCCGAGCTTGATTGGGGCGGATGGCTGGGCGTGCTGGCGGTGGCGCTGGTGTCGATCAACACCTTCGGCGGGTTTTTGGTCACGCGGCGCATGCTGGACATGTTCAAGATCAAGGAAAAGAAGCCTAGCCCCAAGGACGCGCACTAGCGCGCGGTGGGAAAGCACATGAGCGCCAATCAACTCGCACTCTGGTACCTGGTCGCCGCGGTCAGCTTCATCCTGGCGCTGAAAGGGTTGTCGAGCCCGCACACCGCCCGCCGCGGCAATCTCTTCGGCATGATCGGCATGACCATCGCGGTGCTCGTCACGCTCGCGCTGATCTATTCGCATACCAAAAACGTGCTGCCGATCCTGGGCGGCATGGTCGTCGGCGGGTCGCTGGGCGCGCTGGTCGCGCGCCGCGTCGAGATGACGCAGATGCCGGAACTGGTCGCCGCGATGCACTCGCTGGTAGGCCTCGCCGCTGTATTCATCGCCATCGCCGCGGTCAACAATCCTGCCGCCATGGGTCTCGACGTGCCGATTACGTTCGGGCACAAGCTGGAACTGTTCATCGGCGCCTTCATCGGCGCGATCACCTTCTCGGGATCGGTGATCGCATTCGGCAAGCTTTCCGGACGCATCCGCAGCGCGTCGGTCGTGTTTCCCGGGCAGCACATGGTGAACCTGGCGCTCGGCATCGCCATGATCGGCTGCGGCATCTGGTTCTGCCTGGTTCCGGCGCCAGGCGACTGGGTGCCGTTCATCGCCATGCTGGCGCTGGCCTTCCTGCTCGGCTTCCTGCTCATCATTCCCATCGGCGGCGCCGACATGCCGGTGGTGATCTCGATGCTCAACAGTTATTCGGGCTGGGCCGCGGCGGGCATCGGTTTCTCGCTCGACAATCCGATGCTGATCATCGCCGGCTCGCTGGTCGGATCGAGTGGCGCGATCCTGTCGTACATCATGTGCAAGGCGATGAACCGCTCGTTCTTCAGCGTGATCCTCGGCGGCTTCGGCGGCGAGACCGCCGTTGCCGCGGGCGATGGCACGCAGAAGCAGGTCAGGAGCGGCAGTCCCGACGATGCGGCGTTCCTGCTGTCCAACGCCGACACCGTCATAATCGTTCCCGGCTACGGGCTGGCGGTGGCGCGCGCGCAGCACGCGGTGAAGGAGCTCGCGGCGAAGCTGACCGAGCACGGCGTGACCGTTAAGTACGCCATCCATCCGGTGGCGGGGCGCATGCCCGGCCACATGAACGTGCTGCTGGCCGAAGCCGAGGTGCCGTACGACCAGGTGTTCGAGATGGAAGACATCAACGGCGAGTTCGCGCAGGCCGACGTGGCGCTGATCCTCGGCGCGAACGACGTGGTGAACCCTCTCGCGGAACAGAAAGGCAGCGCGATCTACGGCATGCCGATCATCGAGGCCTTCAAGGCCAAGACGATCATCGTCAACAAGCGGTCGATGGCGTCCGGTTACGCGGGCCTCGACAATCCGCTGTTCTACCTCGACAAGACGATGATGGTATTCGGCGACGCCAAGAAGGTCGTCGAAGAGATGGTCAAGTCTGTTGGCTAGCGCGGCGCTCGCGACACCGGTGGCGCGGCGATGACGGCATTCGCCCGCCGCCCCCTGTTCTGGGTTGCTTTCGCGGCGCTGTCGGCGCTCGCGGGCCTGTTCGCGTGGCGCTACTTTCCCGACGCGTTGCCGCTGGTCAATCTCGACGTTCGCATGTCGCGCGTCGAAGCGCTGACCCGCGCCGCGGACCTCGCGCAACGGCTAAAACTGGCGCCTGCGGACGCCCGCGCCGCGGTGATGTTCGGGCACGACGGCGCGACCCAGAATTTCGTCGAACTCGAAGCCGGCGGCAACGCCCGGTTTACCGCGTTGCTCGCGGACAAGAATTATTCACCCTACTGGTGGGACGTACGCCTGTTCAAGGCGCGCGAGACCGCCGAGGCGCGCATTCGCTTCCGGCCCGACGGCGCGCCCTACGGTTTCGCGCTCAAGCTCCCTGAAAACCAACCCGGCGCGGCACTCGACGAGGCCGCCGCCCGCGCGGTCGCCGAGGAGCGCGCGCGTGTCGACTGGGGCATCGATTTGTCGCCCTTCAAGCTGCTCGAACACGCGCAGGAGCGCCTGCCCATCGGTCGCGTCGACCACGCCTTCGTCTATGAGCGCAGTGCCGATACGCTGGGCGACGGACGCTTCCGGATGCGCCTGGGTGTCTCCGGCGACATGCTGACCGAGCTGCAGCACTACGTGTTCGTGCCGCAGGCCTTCGAGCGCCGCTTCCAGGAAATGCGCGCGGCCAACAACGCGATCGCGCGGGTGGCGAGTCTCGCTGCCGGGCTGCTCTACGGTCTCGGTGGTTGCGTCCTGGGCGCGCTGTGGCTGCTGCGCAAGCGCGCGCTGCTCTGGCGTCCCGCGCTCGTGGCCGGCACGGTCGTCGCCGGCATCAACGCGCTGGCGATCCTCGCCAATGCGCCGCAAGCGTGGTTCGGTTTCGACACCGCGCAATCCGAATGGGTGTTCTGGGGGCAGCAGGTCGGCGTAGCGGTGCTCGTCCTCATCGGCGGCGCGCTGGGCCTGGCGCTGGTGTTCATGGCTGCCGAGAGCCTGTCGCGGCTGGCTTTCGGCGATCAGCCGCAGTTGTGGAAGCTGTGGACGCGCGACGCGGCGCCGACGCCGTCGATACTCGGCCGTACGCTCGGCGGTTACCTGTTCGTGCCGCTGGAGCTTGCCCTTATCGTCACGTTCTATTTCATCACCAACCGCTACCTCGGCTGGTGGCAACCATCCGAATCGCTGTCGGACCCCAACATCCTGGGCAGTGCGGTGCCCGGCCTCGCGCCGATCGGCATGGCTTTGCAGGCAGGGTTCATGGAGGAATGCCTGTTCCGCGCGGTGCCGCTGTCGCTCGCTGCACTGATCGGTGCGCACTTCGGGCAACGCCGGCTGCTGATCGGCATCGCGCTGGTGCTGCTGGCGGTGGTGATCGGCGCGGCGCACGCGAACTATCCGGGCTTCCCGGCGTATTCGCGCTTGGTAGAGCTCATCGGGCCGGCGTTCATCTGGGGGCTTATCTTCCTGCGCTTCGGCCTCCTGCCGACCATCGTGCTGCACGCGTTGTTCGACCTCGTGCTCATGTCGCTGCCGGTGTTTCTGGTCGACGGCTCGGTTGCGCGCGCCAACCAGGCGCTGGTGATCGCCGCCGCACTGGTGCCGCTGGGCGTAGTGCTGTTCCGCCGCGTCCAGCTTGGGCGATGGCACGAGTTGCCGGAAATTCTGCGCAACCGCGGCTGGGCGGCGCTCGTGCAGGTTGCGAGCGCGAACGTAGCCAGCACACACGCAGCCGCGGGAGCGTGGTCTTCACGCATGGAAAAGGCGCTGCCGGTATTGGCGCTGGCCGGCGTGCTGGCAATCGTCTTTTTCGGCGACTACAAGAGCGACGCGCCGGCGCTGGTCATCGATCGCACGCACGCCGAAGCGCTCGCCGACGCGGCGCTCAAGGAGCACGGCACGATTCTGGGGCCGGAGTGGTCACGCATGTCGGCGACCCGGTTGGCGGGCGAGGACCCGGATGCGTGGCTCTGGCACAAGTTCGTCTGGCGCGAAGGCGGTGCCGACACTTATGCACGGCTGATGGGCACGTGGCTGGCGCCACCGCTGTGGGAAGTGCGCTACGCGCGCCTGGCCGGCGGCGATGTCGCCGATCGCGCGGAGGAGTGGCGCGTCATCGTCGATGGCCGCGGCAACGTGCGCCAGGTGCGCCATGCGTTGCCCGAGGCTCGGCCCGGGGCGAAACTTGCGCAGGAGGAAGCTCGGGTGCTCGCCCGCGAGGCGGTGCGCAAGCTTTACGGACTCGATCCGACGGCGCTGCGCGAAGTCTCGGCCGAAGAAAAGGAACGCCCGGCGCGCAGCGACTGGCGCTTCACCTTCACCGATCCGCGCGTCGACGCCGGCAAGACCGGCGAAGCGCGGGTGCTGGTCAACGTCTCCGGCAACGAGGTGACCAGCGCGGGCCGCTATATTTTCGTGCCCGAGGAGTGGCAGCGCACCGAGCGCGAGCGCGCGTCGCGGATGCGCATCGCCAAGATGGGCGTCGGCCTCGCCGCGGCGCTGTTCGCCATCGCGGCGCTGATCGCCGCCATCATGGCGTGGAGCCGCGGCCGCTTCGACAGGCGCGCTTTCTGGCTGGCGTCGAGCCTCGTTGCGGCGGCCTCGCTGGTCACCGGCGTCAATCTCTGGCCCGCGTTCGCGATGCGTCTGTCGACGACCGAGCCTTATCTGTGGCAGGTGCTGCTGTGGGCGGGAGGACTCGGTTTGTCGCTGCTGATGCAAACCCTCCTGGTCGGGTTGCTCGCGGGTGTGGCGGCATGGATGGTGCGCAGTCACGTCTCGGATGGGGTCGCCGCGCGTACGCTATGGTGGCGCGGCGTGCAGGCGGGCCTGTTCGCAGTCGGAGTCAAGGTGCTCGCCGGCGCGGTGGCGATGCGCGACGTTCCGCACTGGCCCGGCGTCGGCGAAGACAACGCGTGGGTGCCATGGCTCGCCGCGTTGACGAGTCCGACGGTGGTCGTGCTGGCCGGCACCGCGGTCGCCGCATTCGTGCTCTATTGGCTCAATCGGCTGACCGACGGCTGGCAGCGGCGGCGCGGGCTGACCTTCGCGCTGCTGGTGGTCGTGGCGGCCGCGCAAGCCGCGCTGCGGGCCGACGACTGGCTCGAAATCGTGTTCGCGGGTGTGGCAGTCGGTGCACTGAACACGCTGCTGTTCGCGACCGTGCTGCGCTTCGATTTGCGCGCGGTGCCCGGGTTCGTGGGCGCGGAGATTGCAGCGGCGGTCGTCGCCGAGGCAGTGCTGGAGAGAACCGCAAGCGCGGCTTGGCATGCGGTGTTGCAACTCGGTGTTGCGCTGGCGCTAACGTGGGCCATCACGCGGTACCTGGTGCGCGCCGGTGCACCCACGGTGGCCGCGACGCCCGCCAATCCGCTTCCGATCGCAGCCGACTGAGCGCGGCCGCGCCGTCCCGCGGCACGACGCTGCGACGGCAGAATTCGCGCGACGTACCGGGACCGACCTGTGACCATGCCTACCGCGTCGCTCATCGAGCACTTGCGCGCCGAGCTCGCCGCCGGCATGACTGCGGATCAGGAACGCCTCGCGCGGCAGATCGAGCGCATCGCGCGCGGCGGCGCGAAGGCCGCCGATATCGAGCGCGTCTCGCGCGCAGTGGCAGCCTCGCGCGATACGGCGCTGCGCCGGGCCGCGGCGATGCCGCGCATCGCCTACCCGCCGGAGTTGCCGGTGTCCGAACGCCGCGATGAAATCGCCGCTGCCATCCGCGACAATCCGGTCGTGATCGTCTGCGGCGAAACCGGGTCGGGCAAGACGACGCAACTGCCGAAGATCTGCATGGAACTGGGCCGCGGCGCGCGCGGGCTGATCGGCCACACCCAGCCGCGTCGCATCGCCGCGCGCAGCGTCGCGGCACGCATCGCGCAGGAGTTGGC
>JBDTLK010000101.1:0-14148 GCA_039934835.1 Edaphobacterium sp. (SeqCode)
CGCCGCGGCCGCGGCGGCCGACACTGAACCCTTGAACGAATCGGGAGCGATTACGACGACAGGCGGATGCGATATCACGCGGGTATCATGGTAGCGATGACTGAAGCGAAGATTTTATCAGGCCGGCATCGGCGCGAGACGCAAGTGCGCAGGCTGGTCGCGGTATGGCTGCTCGTGGCGCTGGAAACACTGGTGCAGCAAGCCGAAGCGGCGCCCGACTACGCGCGCGAGGAGCGCTGGGCGGAACAGATCGTACCGGGCATCGTAGTCGGCGATGCGGTATACCTCGCGACGCCGGCGCGAGCGCGTGTTTTGGCGCTGTACACAGCCGCTGATCACGCGCGCGGCGGCGTCATCGTCGTGCATGGCGCGGGCGTGCATCCGGACTGGGGACTGATCGGCGGTTTGCGCAGCGGCCTCGCCGATGCGGGTTTCGCGACGCTCGCGGTGCAGATGCCGGTGCTGGCAGCGGGCGCGCCGCGCGAGGAGTACGCTGCGCTGCAGGCGGAATCCAGCGAACGGCTGGCAGCGGCGATCGCCTTCCTCGACTCGCGTGCGATCAAACGCATCGCCATCGTTGCGCACAGCGTGGGCGCGGGGATGGTCAACGCGTATCTGGCCTCTCCGCGTGCCGCGCACATCGATGCCTTTGTCGCTATCGGCATGTGGGGTGGGTTCGCGGTCGCGCCGCGCGAGCCGGTGCTCGACGTGATCGCCGAGAGTGACTTCGCGGATGTCCGCGCGACCTGGCCACAGCGCGCGGCGACGCTGCCGAAAGACACCTGCTCGAAAGGCGTGCGGATACCCGGTACCGACCACTACTTCGAGAACCGGCAGAACGAACTCGTGGCCGCGATCGTGCCATTCCTCACCGTGGCGCTGGGGCGCAACTGCCGCTAGTCCCTGCCATCGAGCGCAGCGCTTGACCCGCTATCGGCGTTGAACGAGAGGGCGCGGTACGCGTTGACGCTCCTGCTCTCGGGCCTTGGTTTCTACGCTATCCGCCGCCGCTGCGACCTCAATCGCGGTGAGTAGCGCGCCGCAAGCGGTCGTTGATCGCGATCCAGTCGGGCCCGTCCGGCGGAGTCTCTATCCAGATTTCGTCGGCCGCGCGCGCATCGAGCGCCCGCAAATTGGAGTAGAGCTGGTGCGCGTAGAGTGCGCTTTCGGTCGGCGCGTCGAACCAGGTTCCCTCAAATGCCGGCGGTTGTGCAATCGAATGCGCCAGCACCGCGATATGCGCACCAGGTCGGCGTAGATGCGCCAGCGCATCGTCCAGCGCGTCGCGCGCCAGCAGCCGCGATCGCGTTTGCGGCGCGTAGTGTCTGGCCAGCGTCCCGGAAGCGCGCGGTGATTGCTCGCTCGGGGCACTGGGGGGCTTGCCGAGCACGCGCGTGATCTCGGCGATGCTGATCGCGCCGGGACGCAGCAGCGCCGGCTCCACGCGAGTGCAATCGACGATGGTCGATTCGAGGCCATGCGCGCACGGCCCGCCATCGACAATCAGCGCGACGTCTTCGCCGAAGTCGTCGGCGACGTGCTGCGCCGTGGTGGCGCTGATGCGACCGAAGCGGTTGGCCGAGGGCGCGGCGATGCCATCGCCGCCACGCTCGGCAAATGCCGTGAGCAGCGCTTGCGCGAGCGGATGCGCGGGAATGCGCACGCCAACGCTGCGCTGTCCACCCGTCACCTGATCGGCAACGTCATCGGCGCGTGGCAGGATCAGGGTCAGCGGCCCGGGCCAGAAGGCGTCGGCAAGTAGCTCTGCATATTCGGGCAGCGCGCGCGCCCACCGCATGACCGCAGACTTGCTCGCGACATGGACGATAACGGGATGCTCGGCGGGCCGCCTCTTGGCGGCGAACAGCCGTCGCAATGCATCGGGATTGCGCGCGTCGGCACCGAGCCCATAGACCGTTTCTGTCGGGAAAGCCACCAGCGTGCCGTCGCGCAGCGCTTGCGCCGCGGCAGCCAGCGCCGCTGGCGTTGCCGGGAGAATCATCGCCGGTCCTCGCGCGGCGCCATGGCAGGAGGAGGGGCGACTCGCAGCGAGCGGTCGGAATTTGGTAGAATTTCAGTCCTTTCACGCGCCGGCCTTGCGCCAGCGCCCACAAAACTGGCAGGGAGCGTCGATGAGCGATTTTCTATTCACGTCGGAATCGGTGTCCGAAGGTCATCCGGACAAGGTCGCCGACCAGATTTCGGATGCCGTACTCGATGCGATTCTAACGCGGGATCCGCACGCGCGGGTAGCGGCGGAGACGCTGGTATCGACCGGGCTGGTCGTCATGACCGGCGAGATCACGACCGACCACAAGCACGATTACGCCCGCATCGCGCGCGACACCATCCATCGCATCGGTTACACCGACCCCGAGTTGCGCTTCGACTCGGCGGGCTGTGCGGTAATGGTCTGCTACGGCCGGCAATCGCCCGACATCGCGCGCGGCGTCGACCGCACGTCCGACGAATACATGAATCAGGGGGCGGGCGACCAGGGCCTGATGTTCGGCTACGCCTGCGACGAAACGCCAGCGCTCATGCCCCTGCCCATCTATTACGCGCACCGGCTGGTGCAACGACAGAGCGAAATCCGCCGCGACGGCCGCCTGCCCTGGCTGCGCCCGGACGCCAAGTCGCAACTTACCGTGCGTTACGTCGACGGCCGCCCGAAGAGCATCGACACGGTCGTGCTGTCGACGCAGCATCACCCCAGCATGAACCACAAGCAGAAGGAACTCGCGGACGCGGTGATCGAGGAGATCATCAAGCCGGTGCTGCCGCCGGAAATGCTGGTCAACACGCGCTATCTGGTGAACCCGACCGGCCGCTTTGAAATCGGCGGCCCGCACGGCGACGCCGGGCTGACGGGGCGCAAGATCATCGTCGACACCTACGGCGGCGCATCGCCGCACGGGGGCGGTGCGTTTTCGGGGAAGGATCCGTCGAAGGTCGACCGGTCGGCTGCGTACGCGGCGCGCTATGTCGCCAAGAACATCGTCGCTGCCGGCATCGCCCGGCAATGCCAAGTGCAACTGTCGTACGCGATTGGTGTGGCACAACCGATCAACGTCACCGTCTACACCGAAGGCACGGGAAAGATTTCCGATACCGACATTGCCAAACTGGTCAGCACCAATTTCGACCTGCGTCCGCGCGGCATCATCCAGATGCTCGATCTGCTACGGCCCATTTACGAAAAGACCGCGGCGTACGGGCATTTCGGCCGCGACGAACCCGAGTTCACTTGGGAAGCCATCGACAAGGTTGCCGCTCTGCGGGCTGCGGCGGGACTTTCCGATGCGCCGCCCGCGCGCAGCCCCGCGCACGCTTAGCGGGTATCCGACACTATTTTTCCGGCAGCGGGATGAATTCGGTCTCCCCCGGCACTGCCGGATAGCGCTGGGCGCGCCAGCGCTCGGCCGCCGCGTCGATGTGCTCGCGCGAACTCGCGACGAAGTTCCACCAGATCAGCCGGTCGCCGTCCATTTTCGCGCCGCCGAGCAGCATGCAGCGCGCGCCGCTGACGGCCTCGATGCGCACCGTCGTCCACGGCTCCAGTACGGCCATGTGGCGCACGGGCAGGATGCTGCCGTCGATGGAGAGCTCGCCGTCGACGGAGTAGACCGCCCGCTCCTCATGTTCTGGCGGCAGCTCGAGGATCGCGCCGGCTTTCATCTCCGCCGCGACGTAGAAAATCGGCGAAAACGTCGGCGTCGGCGCGCGCTGACCGAAGGCCGTGCCGGCGATCACTCGCATGTTCACGCCATGCAACACGATCTGCGGCAGCGACGACTTCGCGTGGTGGCTGAACGACGGCTCGGTCTGCTCGTGCGCTTTTGGCAGCGCAACCCACGTCTGCAGCCCGTGAAGGCGATGGCCGGTCGCGCGCTCTGCGTCGCCAGTGCGTTCCGAGTGCACGATACCGCTGCCCGCGGTCATCCAGTTGACGTCGCCCGGCTCGATGCGCTGGACCGTGCCGAGGCTGTCGCGGTGCAGTTGTGCACCCTCGAACAGGTAGGTCACCGTCGCCAGGCCGATGTGCGGATGCGGCCGCACGTCGATCCCGCGTCCCTTGACGAAGTCCACCGGACCGAAGTGATCGAAGAAGATGAACGGGCCGACCATCTTGTTCGGAAATGCCGGCAGCAGGCGCAATACCTCGAAGCGATCGCCAAGATCGCGAACGTGCGATTTCAACAGAGTAAACATGGTTGCCGTGACAGACGGGTTGCGCGAGGGACTGCTACGCGAAGAGCGGATATGTTATCGCGATTGCGGCTGGCTGGCCGCTGCATGGCGCCAAGCGACGACACGCGATCGCGCGCGACGCGCGGTTGATCGCTTCGAGCGTTGGTGTGAGTCACTTCAGCATGCTCCGTCGCAATCGATGCATGACGAAGCGACCCGGGTCGATCGCGTCGACCAGCACGCCTTCCAGCGGCAGCGGTTCGCTTTCTATCTGGCTCGCAAGCAGCTCCGCCGCCAGCGGAGTCCATGCGAGGCCGCGCGAGGCGAACGCGAATGCGCCGTAGAGACCAGCAACGCGGGGCAGGTCTGCGAGTTGCGCGCCGGTGAGCGCCCGCGCCTGCAGTCTTGCTCTTGCCACGTCCACCAAGGCGCCAAGCATGGGCATGCGATCGGTCGCGACGCAGCGAAAACCGACCCGGCCTTCGAGCGTCGAGGCCGCGACGCCGACGGTGCTGCCGGGCAACATGTGTTCGACGCGGGCAAGGTTGGCCGCGTGCCCGGCCGCATCGGGTTGCGGCGCGGTCGCGTCGAGATCGTAGGTTGCGCCGGCAACCGCGATCCCGTCGATCGCAGGGAACACATAGCCGTCACCGCCGACGATGGTGCGCGGCGCGACGAAGGGGGGCGCCGGCAGATGGCTCTGCTGACCGCGCACCCGGCGCAGCACGTCCGCGCCCAGGTCGACGAGGCGCGCCGCGTCGTTCGCGTTGGCAAGCACGACCACTGGGGCTTCCGCGATCCTGGTACCGCCGGCATCGTCCACGCGCCAGCGATCGCCGACGCGTGTCAGGCAGGCGGCTTCGCGCCCGAAGTGTGTGGTGATCTGCGCGCCGGCAAGGGCGAGCTGTCCGCGCACCAGCGCCCCCGGTTGCACCCAGCCGGCCTGTGGAAACCACCAGCCGCCGATGCGCACCTCGGCGCCCGCGAGTTCGCTCGCGCTCGCGCGCGTCACGTATTCGGCGTAGGTAAGCGGGTAGTCAAGCTGCGCCGCGGTCGCGGCGGTGCGAGCTTCATTCGCCGCGTCATCCGCCAGTTGCAGGACGCCGCATTGTTGCCACGGCGCGTGAGTCGCGCTTGCGGGTCGGGCTCGCCGCGCATGGAGAAAACCGGCGCGCGTGAAGCGCGACAACAGACAGTCGTCGCGGGACACGTGCGGCTGCACCGCGCCGGCATACAGGCCCGAGGCCGCGCTGCCGGCGATGGCGGCGCGGTCGATAAGGTCGATCACCCAACCGCGTGCCGCGAGGCGAGTGGCGACGGCGGTGCCGGCCAGCCCCGCGCCGATGACGATCGCGCGGCGCTCCTGGCACTCCCACCCGGGCGATGCGCGGCGGTTCGGCCAACGTGGCGCGTAGTGCGCGGCAAGCATTTCGCGCTTGCCGCCGAAGCCGGGACGCCGGTCGACGACGAAGCCAACGGCCTCGAGCGCATCCCTGACCGCACGCGCGACGCTCCACGTTGCCAGCGTTGCCTGCGGCGCGGCGAGTCGCCCGAGTCCGCGCAGAACTTGCGGAGACCACATGGCGGGGTTGGTCTCTGGCGCAAATCCGTCGAGATAGAACGCATCTGCCATCAGGCGCAGCTCGCCCACCGCCTTCGCCACGTCGGCGAAAGCCAGCGTCAGGGTGACCTGTCCCTGGTCGAAATGCAGCCGATGCAGTCCGGGAACGAGCGCCGGCCACGCGTTGCGCAACTCTTGCGCGAGGCCGGCGAATTCCGGATATGCCGCGTGCAGCCTCGCCAGGTCTGTCGCGCTGAACGGATGCCGCTCTATCGACACGAAATGCAGGTGCGCACAGCGCCGCTCGTCGTCGCGCCAGGTCTTCCACGTCGCGAGAAAATTCAAGCCGATCCCGAAGCCGGCTTCGACAATGACGAAGTGGCGCGTCCCGGCCCAGCGCTCCGGCAGGCCGTTGCCGTGCAGGAAAACGTGGCGCGCTTGTCCCGGCCCGGACGCGGCGTTGTGATAGATGTCGCCGAATTCGCGGGAGCAAGGCGTGCCCGAGGCGTCGAACGCCAGCACCGCGGGCTGGATCGACAGCATCAGCCGCGTCCGCTTCGAGCGCGCACGCGACGGCGGAGCGCGCGCCGGCCGCGATGCATATTGTCAGCGGCCGCGAGTTCGGTAGACTTGCGGTCTCGCCCGATCGCCATGCGCTTCGCCTACTACAACAAACTCTCGCCTTCGAGCCAACGCACGTACCGGCGCAGCGACGAGATCGACACCCTTGGCTTGCCGCCGGGTCTCGTGCTCGCGCCGATGGTCGAGGCGCTCGCCGCGGGCCTGCGCGAGGACCGGCGCGCAGCGGTGCAGGCCGCCTGCCAGGGCCTGATCGACGCTCTGACGCGCGGGTACAGGGTGCCGGCCATTCGCGTGCGCGTTCTCGCCACGCGGCCGGCGGACGGATCCGGCGAGCTGCACGGGCTCTACGAGCCCGAAGACGACGGCACGCTCGCGCGCATCAGCGTCTGGATGCGCACCGCGCAAAAGAAGAACGTCGTCGCGTTCAAGACCTTCCTGCGCACGCTGATCCATGAGCTGTGCCATCACCTCGACTACGAGTTGTTCGCGCTCGAAGAAACCTTCCATACCGAGGGATTCTACAAGCGCGAGTCGGTCCTGGTGAGCGCGCTGTTCACGCAAGCGCCGTCGCTCGCGGCGCCGCCGCCGGCGTGATTGGATACGACGCGTGCCGCGTCAGGGTTTAGCCTGTGCAAGTTCGGTGGCGCTCCAGCCACCGCCGAGCGCCTTGATCAATCCTACGCTTGCCGTGAGACGGCGCCCCAGTATGTTCAGCGCCGTGCGTTCGTTGTTCAGCGTCGCGGTCTGCACCACCACCACTGACAGGTAATTGGTCGTGCCGGCCTTGTACTGATTGTTGGTGATCGTCTCCGATTCGCGCGCCGCCCTTACCGCGACGTCCTGCACCATAGCCTCCTGCTCGAGGATGCGCAACGCGACCAGGTTGTCCTCCACTTCCTGGAAGCCGCCCAGCACGGTCTGGCGATATTCCGCGACGGTTGCGTCGTAGTCGGCGATCGCCTGATTGGACTGCGCGCGGCGCAGTCCGCCGTCGAATATCGTCTGCGCCAGCGCTGCGCCAATCGCCCAGTACTGATTCGGCAGCGACAGCAAACGCGCGAAACTTGAGCTCTGGAAACCGCCGCCGGCCGACAGCGACAGGGTCGGGTAGAAGGCGGCCTCGGCGACGCCGATTTGCGCGTTGGCGGCGGCGACGCTGCGCTCGGCGGCAGCGATGTCGGGCCGGCGCTCGAGCAGTTCCGAGGGCATGCCGGGTGGAATGGACGGGAACGACCACTGCTGGGCCACTGCGATGATGGAAACTTCGGCTGGCGCCTTGCCGATCAGGATCGCGATCGCGTGCTCGAGTTGCGCGCGCTGCACACCGGCGTCGAGCGCCTGCGCGCGCGTCGAGTTGAGCTGCGCCTCCGCCTGCGCGACGTCGTTGCGTCCGACGATGCCGGCGCTGTACTGGTTGCGCGTGAGCTGTAGCGAGCGCTCGTACGCGGCGATCGTGGTCTTGAACAGAGCGATCTCGGCGTCGATCACGCGCAGCGTCCAGTAGTCCTGCGCCAGCAGCGCCTGCGCCGAGAGCCTCGCCGCAGCGAGGTCGGCGCTGGTGGCCTGCGCATTGGCTTCGCTCGATTCGACGCTGCGCCGCACGCGACCCCACAGGTCGAGCTCCCAGCTCGCGTCGACGGCGAGGTTGTAGTTGTTGCCGATGCCCGAGCCGTTGACGATACGGCTGACGGAAGGGGTTTTCGACCGCGACGCCGTCCCGGCCCCGTTCACCGCCGGAAACAGCCCCGAGCGCGCGGCCTGCGTCAGCGCCAGCGCGGCGCGAACCTGCGCTTCGGCCGCCTTGATGTTCTGGTTGGAGATGTTGACCTGGGCTTCGAGTTCATTGAGCGTGGCGTCCCCGAAAACCTCCCACCAGTTGCCCTTGGGCACGGTGTCCTGCGGCTGCGCGACCTTCCACCCTTCGGCTTCCTTAAACGCTGCCGGAGCGGGAGCGGTTGGACGAGTGTAATCGGGCCCCATCATGCACCCAGCGAGGGCGAGCACGGTCACGAGCACAGAGCCACACCGGATGCGTAAGCGAGCAAGGCAGATATCGGTGGTCATGGGCGTCCTCATTTCGCTGCTACCAGCGCAGGACCGGTACGCGCACGCCGCGCCGATCGAAGACTAAGGCACCAGAGACGGAACCTGTCCAGGTACAGGTACACGACCGGCGTGGTATAGAGCGTAAGAACCTGGCTGAACAGCAGGCCACCGACGATCGAAATGCCCAGTGGGCGACGCATTTCGGCGCCGTCGCCGGCGCCGAGCGCGAGCGGCAGCGCACCCAGCATGGCCGCCATCGTCGTCATCATGATCGGCCGGAAGCGCAACAGGCACGCCTCGAAAATCGCGTCGTGCGGACTGAGTTCGCGCTGGCGCTCGGCGTCGAGCGCGAAGTCGATCATCATGATCGCGTTCTTCTTGACGATGCCGATCAGCAGGATCACGCCTATGAACGCGATGATGGAAAAATCGGTCCTGAACAGCAGCAGCGCGAGCAGGGCGCCGACGCCTGCCGAAGGGAGAGTCGACAGGATGGTCAGCGGATGCACGTAGCTCTCGTAGAGCACGCCCAACACGATGTACACCGTCAGCAGCGCCGCGAGAATGAGCCATGGCTGCGAATTGAGCGACGCCTGGAAGGCGCGCGCGGTGCCCTGGAAGCTGCCGTGCACGGTGTTGGGCACGCCAAGGCGAAGCATGGCGTTGTCGATCGCCTGTGTCGCCTGCGACAACGACACCTCGGCCGGGAGATTGAAGGAAATGGTCGACGCGACGAACTGCCCCTGATGGTTGACGCCCAGCGGCGTGTTGGTCGGTCCGTATTTCGCGAACGCCGCCAGCGGCACTTGCACACCGGTCGAACTGCTGACGTACACCGACTTGAGTGCGTCGGGCGACTGCCAGTTTTCCGGCGCGGCTTCCATCACGACGTGGTACTGGTTCAACTGCGCGTAGATCGTGGAAACCTGGCGTTGACCGAACAGGTCGTTGAGCGTCGCGTCGATCAGCTTGGGATTCACGCCCAACCGCGACGCGGTCTCGCGATCGATGACCAGCGAAGTCTGCAGGCCCTTGTCCTGCTGGTCGGTATTGACGTCGGCGAGTTCCGGCAGATCGCTTAGCGCGGCGCGTATCTTCGGTTCCCACGTGCGCAGGTCGGCGAGGTTATCCGCCTGCAGCGTGTACTGGTACTGCGCGTTGCTTTGCCGGCCGCCGACGCGGATGTCCTGCACCGGTTGCAGGAAGAGGTTTGCGCCGGGCTCCTTGGCGAGCTTGATGCGCAGCCGGGCGATCACCTGGTCGGCGGTTTCCTGGCGTTCGGACAGCGGCTTGAGCGCCACGAACATGAAGCCGGAATTGCGCTGCGCGCCGCCGGTGAAACCGACCACGTTCTCCACTGCCGGATCGCCACTCACGATGGTCATGAAGTCGGCAAGCTTCTGGCGCATCGCCTGGAAGGAAATGCTCTGGTCGGCCTGGATGCCGCCGACCAGGCGTCCCGTGTCCTGCTGCGGGAAGAAGCCCTTGGGGATGATGATGTACAGGTAAACATTTAGGCAGACCGTCGCCAGCAAAACGAGCATGACGAGGGGGCCATGCCGCAGTCCCCACGCCAGGCTCCTGCCGTAACCGCGCAGCACCGCCGCGAACGCGCGCTCGCTCCACGCCCCGATGCGCCCGGTACGGTGCTCGGACTTCGGCCGCAAGAGCCGCGCGCACATCATCGGCGTCGTCGTCAGCGACACCACCAGGGATACCAGGATCGCCACCGACAGCGTGACCGCAAACTCGCGGAACAGCCGGCCGACGATGCCGCCCATGAGCAGGATGGGGATGAACACCGCGATCAGCGACAGGCTCATCGACAGTACGGTGAACCCGACCTCGCGCGCTCCCTGCAGAGCCGCCGCGAATGGCTTCATCCCCGCCTCGATGTGCCGCGATGTGTTCTCCAGCACGACGATCGCATCGTCGACGACGAAGCCGGCGGCAATCGTCAGCGCCATGAGCGTGAAATTGTTGATGGAGAAGCCGCATAGGTACATGAACGCGAAGGTGCCGACCAGCGACACCGGCACCGCCACGCTGGGGATCAGCGTCGCGCGGAAATTGCGCAGGAACAGGAATACCACCAGGATCACCAGCGCGACCGAGATCATCAGCGCGCGTTCGGTGTCGCGCAGCGACGCGCGAATCGTCGTCGTGCGTTCCATCGCCAGCGTCAGCGTGATCGCGCTCGGAATCGACGCGCGCAGCGACGGCAGCAGCGCGGTGACGCGATCGACGGTCTCGATGATGTTGGCGTTGGGCTGGCGATTGATGATGACCAACACCGACGGCTTGCCGTTGGCCATGCCCGCGTTGCGCAAATCCTGCACCGAGTCGACGACCTCGGCGACGTCGGTCAGCATTACTGGGGAGCCGTTGCGGTAGGCGACGATCAGCGGCAGGTATTCGGCGGCGGTCTTCGCCTGGTCGTTGGCGTAGATCTGCCAGTGCCGCTCGTCGTCCTCGACCGCACCCTTGGGTCGGTTGGCGTTGGCAGCAGCGAGGGTCGCGCGTACTGACTCTGGCCCGACGCCGTACTTGTTGAGCGCCTCCGGATTGAGCTCCACGCGTACCGCCGGCAACGAGCTGCCGCCGACGCTGACCTGGCCGACGCCGGACACCTGCGAGAGCTTCTGCGCGATGATCGTCGACGCGGCGTCGTACATCTGTCCCTGCATCATTGTTTCGGACGTCAGCGCCAGGATCATGATCGGCGCGTCGGCGGGATTGACCTTGCGATACGTCGGGTTGCTGGGCAGCCCGGTCGGCAACAGGTTGCGCGACGCGTTGATCGCCGCCTGCACGTCGCGCGCCGCGCCGTCGATGTCGCGCGAGAGGTCGAACTGCAGCGTGATGCGCGACGAGCCGAGCGCGCTCGACGACGTGATCTCGGTCACGCCCGCGATGCGCCCGAGCGAGCGTTCGAGCGGCGTCGCGACGGTCGCGGCCATCGTTTCCGGGCTGGCGCCGGGCAGCGAAGCCTGCACCGATATGGTCGGGAAATCGACCTGCGGCAGCGGCGACACCGGCAACAGGCGAAACGCGATCGCGCCCGCGAGCGCCACGCCCAACGTGAGCAGCGTGGTTGCAACCGGACGATCGATGAAAGGCGCCGAGAGATTCACGTCAGTCTCCGGGCGTTCCGGCCGCGCGTGGAGCCGACGCTTTCTGCCTACCGGACTTCACGCGATTGGCGAGCGTATCGAAGGCAAGGTAGATCACCGGCGTCGTGAATAGCGTCAGCGCCTGCGAGAAGATTAGCCCGCCGACCATGGTGATCCCCAGCGGATGGCGCAGCTCCGAGCCTTCGCCCCAGCCGATCATCAGCGGCAGCGCGCCGAGTATCGCCGCCATTGTCGTCATCATGATCGGCCTGAAGCGCAGCAGGCAAGCCTGGAAGATCGCGTCGCGCGGCGCCATGCCCTCGTCTCGTTCGGCATCGAGCGCGAAGTCGATCATCATGATCGCGTTCTTTTTGACGATGCCGATGAGCAGGATGATGCCGATGATGCCGATGATCGACAGGTCGTTGCCGGAGAGCATCAGCGCGAGCAGCGCGCCGACGCCGGCGGAAGGCAGCGTCGACAGGATGGTGACGGGATGGATGAAACTCTCGTAGAGCACGCCCAGCACGATGTACATGGTGACGATTGCCGCCAGGATCAGCCACAGCTCATTGTTGAGCGACGCGCGAAACGCCAGCGCCGCGCCCTGGAAGTTGATCTGCACGCTGGCCGGCACGCCCAGCTCGACCTTGGCGGCCTCGATTGCCTTGACCGCGTCGCCAAGCGATGCACCGCGTGCGAGATTGAACGACACTGTTGCCGCGGGAAACTGGCCGATGTGATTGATCGACAGCGGTGCAGCACGCTCGACAATGCGCGCGATCGACGACAGCGGTACCTGTTGCGATGCCAGGCCGGGCACCGTCGAGGTGACGTAGATGTCGCCCAGCGCCGCGGGGCCGCGCTGGAATTCGGGCTTGACCTCGAGCACGACGCGATACTGGTTCGACTGGGTGAAGATCGTCGACACCAGGCGCTGGCCGAAGGCGTTGTAGAGCGCATTGTCGATGGCCGCCGGCGTAATCCCGAGTCGGCTCGCCGTCGTCCGGTCGAAGTCGACGTAGACCTGCAGGCCCCCGTCCTGGAAATCGCTGGCGACGTCGGCGAGCTGCGGCTCCTGCCTGAGCCGCTCGGTGAATTTTTTGACCCAGGTGCCGAGTTCGGTCGCGTCGACCGCCTCGACCGTGAACTGGTACTGCGTGCGACTCACCCGATCCTCGATGGTCAGGTCCTGCACCGGCTGCATGAACAGCGAAATGCCGTCGACCTGCGCCAGCTTGGGTTGCAGCCGGCGGATGATTTCGCTGGCGCTGGCGTCGCGCTGGGCACGCGGCTTGAGGTTGATCAGCATTCTGCCGCTGTTCAACGTGGCGTTGGTGCCGTCGACACCGATGAACGAGGTGAGGCTCGCGACCGCGGGGTCCTCGAGCACGACCGCGGCCAGCGCTTGCTGGCGCTGCGCCATCGCCGCGAAGGAGATGGTTTGCGGCGCCTCGGAAATACCCTGGATCGCGCCCGTGTCCTGCACCGGGAAGAAGCCCTTGGGAATGACGATGTAGAGCACGATCGTGAGCGCCAGCGTCGCCAGCGCGACCAGCAGCGTCGCGACCTGGCGATCGAGCACCCAGTTGAGCATGCGCCCGTAGCGCGCGATGGTGCGGTCGAATATCCGGCCGCTCCAGCGGTAGAAGCGGCCCTGCTGTTCCGGCGGCGTGTGCTTGAGCAGCCTGGCGCACATCATCGGCGTCAAGGTCAGCGACACGACCGCGGAGATTAGGATCGACACCGCCAGCGTGATCGCGAATTCGCGGAACAACCGGCCCACGACATCGCCCATGAACAGCAGAGGGATGAGCACCGCGATCAGCGAAAGGGTCAGCGAAATGATGGTGAACGCGATCTGTTCAGTCCCTTTTAGCGCCGCTTGCAGCGGCGGCTCGCCTTCCTCGATGTAACGAGCAATGTTCTCGATGACGACAATGGCGTCGTCGACGACGAAGCCGGTGGCGATGGTCAGCGCCATCAGCGTCAGGTTGTTGATCGAGAATCCGGCGAGGTACATCACGCCGAATGTGCCGACCAGAGACAGCGGCACCGCGACGCTGGGGATCAGCGTTGCCGGCACGTTGCGCAGGAACAGGAAAATCACCAGCACCACCAGAGCAACGGCGAGCAGCAGCTCGAACTGCACGTCGCGCACCGAGGCGCGGATGGTCACCGTGCGGTCGGTGAGCAATACCACGTCGACCGACGCCGGCAGCGACGCCTGCAGCTGCGGCAGCAGCGCCTTGACGCGGTCGACCACCTCGATCACGTTGGTTCCCGGCTGGCGCTGGACGTTGAGGATGATCGCCGGCGTGGTGTTCGCCCATGCGGCAAGGCGCGAATTCTCGGCCGCGTCGATGGCCTCGGCGACATCCATGATGCGCACCGCGGCGCCGTTCCGATACGCGATGATCAGCTGCTTGTATTCCTCGGCCGACTTGAGCTGGTCGTTGGCGTCGATGGTGGATGCGCGGCTCGGGCCGTCGAAGCTGCCCTTGGCCTGGTTGGTATTGGCATTGCCGATGGCGGTGCGCACGTCGTCGAGCGAGAGTCCGTAGGCCGCCAGCGCCTTCGGATTGACCTGGATGCGTACGGCGGGCCGCTGGCCGCCGCTGATGCTGACCAGGCCGACGCCGGGCAGCTGCGAGA
>JBDTLK010000102.1:0-13982 GCA_039934835.1 Edaphobacterium sp. (SeqCode)
CGGTGCTCGCCTGCATGCTGTTCGCGGCGGTCTCGGGCTCGTCGCCGGCGACGGTCGTCGCCGTCGGCTCGATCGTCATCGCCGGCATGGTGAAGGCCGGTTACACGAAGGAGTTCGCCGCGGGCGTGATCTGCAATGCCGGCACGCTCGGCATCCTCATCCCGCCTTCCATCGTCATGGTGGTGTACGCGGCTGCGACGGAAACCTCGGTCGGCAAGTTGTTCATGGCGGGCGTCATCCCGGGCATCGTGCTGGGGCTGATGTTGATGGCCGCGATCTACGTGCGCGCGCGCATGATCGATCTCCCCCGTCAGCCCCGCGCTTCGCTGCGCGAGGTATTCGTCGCCGGCCGCGAATCGCTGTGGGGAATGCTGCTCCTCGTCATCATCCTGGGCGGCATCTACGGCGGGGTGTTCACGCCGACCGAGGCCGCCGCGGTGGCCGCCGTATACGCGTTCATCATCGCGGTGTTCGTCTATCGCGACATCGGCATGAGCCACGTGCCGAAGGTGCTGATCGACGCCTCCAAGGTGACGGTGATGCTCATGTTCATCGTCGCCAACGCGCTGCTCTTCGCGCACGTCCTCACCACCGAGCGCATCCCGCAGGCGATCACGGAGCAGATCTTGGCGATGGGCATGGCGCCGTGGCAGTTCCTGATCGTGGTGAACATCCTGCTGCTCATCGCCGGCAACTTCATGGAGCCGACGGGGATCATCCTGATCCTGGCGCCGATCCTCTTCCCGATCGCGGAGCGGCTCGGCATCGATCCGGTGCACCTGGGCATCATCATGGTGGTGAACCTCGAGATCGGGATGGTGACGCCGCCGGTCGGGCTCAACCTGTTTGTCACCGCCGGCATCACCGGCATGTCGATCATGGAGGTCGTGCGCGCCGCGCTGCCGTGGCTCTCGGTGCTGCTGGTCTTCCTCGTCATTGTGACCTACGTGCCGTCGCTTTCGCTGTTCCTGCCGAACCTGCTTTTCTGAGCCACGCCGATGGCGCTCGCTGCCGGAGGTTGCCCGCACGTCGGTCGCCGTGTCCACCTTGACCAACCTTGACCACGACCAACAACAAGGGTCGCGATTCAACGGCATGTCTTGGAGTATTCAGCGCCTGACGGGCGGACTCGATCGGGGATTTCATGCCGAAGGCTGGTGACTTGCCCGCGCATCGTCACGCGTTTTGTAATTGCGGTGCATGACAATTCGGTCTTTAGCAGTTGGAAGAAGCTCCATAGGCGCATTGTCCGAAGACTCTCTTACGGCTCATCGCCCAGCCCACCAGAGCCCTCGAGTACGGGTCCAGTACCGCAGCCAGATGATGTGCGCCCTGCGCATTAGCTTGGCCATGGTGTACACCTCGAAGCCCCGCAAGCCGGCCCTGCCGGAGACCGCCGGTGCCATGATATAATATTGAATTTCCTCGCATTTATCATTTTTTGCACGAATTCTCACTATCCAGTCGGAGCACACGCAATGGCCGTGGAACGCACCCTTTCCATCATCAAGCCCGATGGCGTCGCCAAGAACGTCATCGGCGAGATCTACACCCGCTTCGAGCGCGCCGGCCTTAAAATCGTCGCAGCGAGGATGGCCTGGCTTGCCGAACCCGACGCCCAGGGATTCTACGCGGTGCATCGCGAACGACCGTTTTTCAAGGATCTGGTCGGTTTCATGACCTCGGGGCCGGTGATGATCCAGGTGCTCGAAGGGGAGAACGCCATCGCCCGGAACCGCGACCTGATGGGCGCCACCGACCCGAAAAAGGCCGCTGCCGGAACGATTCGCGCGGACTTCGCGGAATCCATCGACGCCAACGTTGTCCATGGCTCCGACGGTATCGACACCGCCCGCACAGAAATGGCGTTCTTCTTTCCGGCGCTGGAGATCCACAGCCGATAGTCCGCAGGAGCGGACACCGCATCGTCCATGATCAACCTACTCGACTTCGATCAGGCCGGT
Organism: Edaphobacterium sp. (SeqCode); assembly: GCA_039934835.1. Classification (GTDB taxonomy): domain Bacteria; phylum Pseudomonadota; class Gammaproteobacteria; order Burkholderiales; family Casimicrobiaceae; genus PALSA-1003. Next base: position 1,965 of record JBDTLK010000102.1, read on the forward strand.
CTCGCCGCGTTCTTCGCCGAACGCGGTGACAAGCCCTTCCGCGCGCGGCAGACGCTGCGCTGGCTGCATCGCGGGCTGGTCGATCGCGTCGATGCGATGAGCGATCTCGCCAAGTCGACGCGAGAGGCGCTCGCGCGCGACACGGAGATTCGCGCGCCCGCTGTGATGCGCGACTCGACGGCGAGCGACGGCACCCGCAAGTGGCTGCTCGATGTCGGCGGCGCCAACGCCATCGAAGCGGTGTACATCCCCGAGGACGATCGCGGCACGCTGTGCATTTCGTCGCAGGCCGGCTGCGCACTGGACTGCGCGTTCTGCTCCACCGGCAAACAGGGCTTCAACCGCAACCTGAGCGTCGCCGAGATAGTCGGCCAGCTTTGGCACGCCAACCGCGCGCTGCTGGTCGACGCAGTATCGGCGCCGTGGATCGAACAGGGCCGCCATCCGGTCACCAACGTCGTGATGATGGGCATGGGCGAGCCGCTGACGAATTTCGACAACGTCGTCACTGCCATGCGCGTGATGCTCGACGACCACGCCTACGGCCTGTCGCGCCGTCGCGTCACACTCTCGACGTCGGGGATTGTGCCCGCGATCGACCGGCTGCGCGACGCGTGCCCGGTCGCGCTCGCGGTGAGCTTGCACGCGCCCAACGACGCGTTGCGCGACCGGCTGGTGCCGATCAACCGCAAGTATCCGCTCAAGGAGCTGCTGGCGGCGTGCGTGCGTTACATCGAAAAAGCGCCGCGCGACTTCGTGACCTTCGAGTACGTCATGCTCGACCACGTCAACGACGCGCCCGAGCAGGCGCGTGAGCTGGTCGAACTGGTGCGTGACGTGCCGTGCAAGTTCAACCTGATTCCGTTCAACCCGTTTCCCAATACCGAATTCGCAACCAGCTCGCGCAACCGCATCGTCGCCTTCCAGCGTATTTTGCAGGAAGCCGCGCTGGTGGCCACGGTGCGCAAGACCCGCGGCGAAGACATCGACGCCGCATGCGGCCAGCTTGCCGGGCAAGTGCAGGACCGGACCAAGCGCCGCACCATCAAAGTCCAACCTGTGGCCGCCCACTGATCATGATCAATCGCCCTGCATTCTTGAGCTTTAGTGCCGTTTCCCTGGCTACGTTCGGGCTGCTGCTGGGTTGTTCCAGCGATCCGAAAAAGACTGAAGCGCCGGACCAGTTGACGCGCTCCGCTCCGGTGCGCACCAGCGCCGCGCCCACGCCGCAGCAGGTGCCGCCCGCCGAGCGCGCGCGCATGCACACCGACCTCGCAGCAGGGTATTACGAGCGTGGGCAAATGGACGTGGCCATCGACGAGCTCAACATCGCGGTCAAGCTCGAGCCCAACTACGCGCAGGCGTACAACGTGTTCGGTCTGGTCTACTCGGTGCTCGGCGAGGATCGCAAATCGGAACAGAATTTCGAGCGCGCGCTGCAACTCGCCCCCGATGACTCGGAAATCCACCACAACTGGGGCTGGTACCTGTGCCAGCACAAGCGCGAGCGCGAGGCACTGGCACAGTTCGACCTCGCCGTGCGCAACCCGCTGTATCGCACCCCCGAGATCGCGCTGGTCAACGCCGGGCGCTGCGCCATTACGCTCGGCGACATGCGCCTCGCGGAGACGTACTTCCGGCGCGCGCTCATCGCCCAGCCCGGCAACGCACTGGCGGCGTACGGACTCGCTTTGATCGCCTACAAGGAAGCGCGCTTTCCGGAGGCGCGCACGTGGATGAAGGGCGTGATGCAGGCGAACAACCCGGCGCCCGAGTCACTCTATCTGGGCATGTGCGTCGAGCGCAAGCTGGGCGACCGCCAGGCGGAGCTGTCGTACATCTCGCAGATGAAAAACCGCTACCCGGATGCGCCGGAAACCAGGGCCATCGCCACCGAAGGTTGCGTGTGACCGCTAACGAAGAGCAGCTCTCGGGAGCCGCCGAGCTGCCGTCGCCGCTTGCCGACGCGGGACCGGGGGCGCAGTTGCGGGCCGCGCGTGAAGCCGCAGGGCTCTCGCTCGACCAGGTCGCGCAGCAGCTCAAGCTCGCGCCGCGCCAGGTCAAGGCGCTCGAGGACGAGAATTTCGGCGAATTGCCCGGGCGCACCTTCAGCCGCGGGTTCGTGCGCAATTACGCACGCCTGCTCAACCTCGATCCGCAAGTCCTGATCTCGCAGTTGCCGGATGCCGCGCACGCGCCGTCGCTGGTGTCGCCGGCATTGCACTCGACCGGCTCGATGATGGCCGAGCTGCCGAACAGCGCAGCGGCAAAGCCGAACCTCGCGCGCTGGCTGATCCCGCTGGCCCTCATCGGCTGCATTGTCGCCGCCGCGGCCTACGAGTGGTATCGCGGTGGTTTGTCGGCCCTCAACGAACCATCGCGGCCAGTAAGCCTGGCGTCCGACTCGAGGTCGATTGCGCCGCCAGCGGTGACCTTGCCCAATCCTCTGGCCGGCGAAGGTCGGCCGGCGGGGGCCGACAAGGCCGCAGTCAATGCGAGCGCGAGCATGGGCGTGCCTGCAGCGTCAGCGCTCGCGCCGGCAACTTCGGCTGCAACGACATCGACAACTGCGCGGGCGCCGCTTATGGCCGCACCGTCAACGGCTGTGGCTGCAACCGCGCCTGCCGTCGAACCGGAGCCCGCCGCGGCCGATGCGCCGCTGCTGATCGCCTATAACGGCCCGTCGTGGACCGAGATCAGAGACCGCACCGGCACGCTCCTGATTTCGCGTCTGGTCGCGGCCGACGCGGTCGAAGGTGTGCGCGGCACGCCGCCCTATGAGGTGGTGCTGGGCAACGCGCGTGCGGTGACGCTGACGTACCGCGGCCAGACGGTCGACCTGACGTCGTTTACGCGGCAGAACGTTGCGCGTCTGACGTTGCAATGACATCCATTCGGGGGACGCGATGAGCGCTTTGCACTCACCGGCCGTGGCGCGTCGCCCGACGCGACAGGCGCGGGTCGCCGGCGTGCGCATCGGCGGCGGCGCGCCCATTGTCGTGCAGTCGATGACCAACACCGACACCGCCGATATCGCCGGCACCGTTGCGCAGGTCAGGGCGCTCGCCATTGCCGGTTCGGAGCTCGTCCGCGTCACCGTCAATACCGCCGAAGCGGCCGCTGCGGTGCCGGCTATTCGCGCGGCGCTCGATGCTGCCGGTTGCACCGTGCCGCTGATCGGCGATTTCCATTTCAACGGCCACAAGTTGCTGACCGCGAATCCGGGTTGCGCGCAGGCGCTGGCCAAGTACCGCATCAATCCCGGCAATGTCGGCAAGGGCAGCAAACGCGACGCGCAGTTCGCGACCATGATCGAGCTGGCCCTGAAGTGGGACAAGCCGGTGCGTATCGGAGTGAACTGGGGCAGCCTCGACGCCGACCTGCTGGCGCGAATGATGGACGACAATGCGCGCGCCAGCGCGCCGCAGGATGCGGCGCTGGTCATGCGCGAAGCACTGGTGGTCTCGGCAATCGGCGGCGCGCAGCGCGCCGAGCAGCTCGGGCTGCCGGGCGATCGCATCATCCTGTCGTGCAAGGTGTCAGGCGTCCAGGATCTGATCGCGGTGTACGGCGAACTCGCCGACCGCTGCGACTATCCACTGCACCTTGGGCTCACCGAAGCCGGCATGGGCTCCAAGGGCATCGTCGCCTCGACCGCGGCAATGGCGGTGCTCATGCAGCAGGGCATCGGCGACACCATTCGCGTGTCGCTAACGCCGGAACCCAACGGCGATCGCACCCGCGAGGTCATCGTCGCGCAGGAAATCCTGCAGACGCTCGGCCTGCGTTCGTTCACGCCGCAGGTCACGGCATGTCCCGGGTGCGGGCGCACCACGAGCACCGTGTTCCAGGAACTGGCGCAAAAGATCGAAGCGTTCCTGCGCGCGCAGATGCCGATCTGGCGCACGCGCTACGCCGGCGTCGAGGACATGAGCGTCGCGGTCATGGGTTGCGTGGTCAACGGCCCGGGCGAATCGAAGATGGCCAACGTCGGCATCAGCCTGCCGGGCAGCGGCGAAATGCCGGTCGCACCGGTGTACGTCGACGGCGAAAAAACCGTGACGCTGCGCGGCGAGCGCATCGCCGAGGAGTTCCAGCAGATCGTCGACGACTATGTGCGGGCGACCTATGGCGGCGAGCCGGCGGGACCACATCTCAAACCCGAAAGAAAATCGGTCTCCATCAAGGCGGTCGCGTAGTGTCCTGTCCAGTGGGTTCCGAAGATAAAGGAGCGGATGAAATCGGTCGCCACGCAAGGCGCTCGGCCGTCTCCGTAACACCTGCTGCGGGGAGGCCGGGCAACGCAGCCTGGCGACCGATTTCGCCGCGAACTGTCGAGCGAATTCTCGGGACAGCACGCTAACCATGGCCAGCGTGATTCAGGCCGTGCGCGGCATGAACGATGTGCTGCCCGACGCGGCGCCGTTGTGGCAGCGTTTCGACGACGCGGTCCGCGAAGTGTTCGGGCAGTACGGCTATCGCCACATCCAGGTGCCGCTGGTCGAATCGACGCCGCTGTTCGTGCGCGCCATCGGCGCGGTCACCGACGTCGTCGAGCACGAAATGTATACCTTCGAGGACCGCCTCAACGGCGAGAGCCTGACGCTGCGTCCCGAAGCGACCGCCGGCATCGTGCGTGCGGCGATCGAGCACAATCTTACGTACGAGCGCCCACAGCGGGTGTGGACTGCCGGACCGATGTTCCGCCACGAGCGGCCGCAGAAAGGCCGCTACCGGCAGTTCCATCAGTGCGACGTCGAGGCGCTGGGCTTCGCCGGCCCCGACGTCGACGCCGAGCAGATCGTCATGCTCTCTCGTCTGTGGCGCAAGCTCGGTCTTGACGGCATTGTGCTGCACATAAATTCGATCGGCGATGCAGACGAGCGGCGCTTGCACCGCGCCGCGCTGGTCGAATATTTCGCCCGGCATAGCGACGCGCTGGACGTCGATTCGAAGCGCCGGCTCGATAGCAATCCGCTGCGCATTCTCGACAGTAAGAACCCGGACCTGCAGCCGATCATCGAAGGCGCGCCGCGGCTCGTCGAACGCCTCGGCGCGACGTCGCGAGCGCATTTCGATGGGCTGCAGCAACTGCTCGCCGATCACGGCATCGGCTTCGAAATCGATGCGCGACTGGTGCGCGGCTTGGACTATTACAATCGTACCGTGTTCGAGTGGGTTACCGACCGTCTCGGTGCGCAAGGCACGGTGGCCGGCGGCGGGCGCTACGACGGACTCTTCGAGCAGCTTGGCGGCAAGCCGACTCCCGCCTGCGGCTTCGCCATCGGCGTCGAACGCATGGTCCTGTTGCTGCAGGAGGCGGGGCACACCACCGGCGTGCATCCGGATGCATACCTCGTGCACGCCGGCGAGCCCGCCGCGAAGCTGGCGCGATCGGTTGCCGAGACGCTGCGCGACGAAGGCCTCGCGATCGTCGTCAACGCCGGCGGCGGCAGTTTCAAGTCGCAGATGAAACGTGCCGATGCCAGCGGCGCGCGCTATGCGCTCATCGTCGGCGACGACGAGGTCGCGGCCCAGCGCGTCGCCGTCAAGGCGCTGCGCGGTCCTGGCGAACAGATAATGCTGGCGCCGGGCGAGCTCGCCGCGCAGCTGCGCGATGCGCACGCCCGCACCGATCACTGATTTTCACCAAGGAAGAACGATGGCAGTCTACGATCTGCAAGAGCAGGACCAACTGGAAGACCTCAAGGCCTGGTGGGCGCGCTACGGCAAGTATGTCGCCGGCACGCTGGTGGTGATTGCGGTCGCCATGATCGGCAACCAGGGCTGGCGCTGGTACCAGCAGCGCCAGGCCGAGCAGGCGAGCGTGCTCTACCAGGCCGTAAGCCAGGCAACACGCGACAACGATGCCGCCAAGGCGAAAGAGCCCGCGACGCAAATCGAGGATCGCTACGCCGGCACCGCCTATGCACCGCGCGCGGCATTGCTGTACGCCAAGTTGCTCTTCGATTCGGGCGACCATGCGGGAGCCAAAGCACAACTGCAGTGGACGATCGATCACGCCAGCGAAGACGCGCTCAAGGCGATCGCGCGCTTCCGGCTGGCCGAATTGCTGCTCGACGACAAGCAGTACGACCAGGCGCTGGCCACGCTCGACAGCAAGACTGACGACGCCTTCGCCGCGATCTATGCCGACCTGCGCGGCGACATTCTCAGCGCCGCCGGCAAGCCGGTCGAAGCCAAGGCCGCGTACACCCTTGCGATGGCCAAGTTCGATCCCAAGTCGCCGTATCGGCAGTTCGTCCAGGTGAAATTCGAAGCATTGGGTGGCTCTCAGTGACAAGACGGCTGCGCCTGCTCGTCGCATGCGGCGCGCTGCTGCTCGGCGGCTGCGAAACGCTGTCATCGTGGATACCGTCGATTCCGACGCCGTCATTTGCGTGGCTGGGCTTCGGTCGCGGGGTAAAGAAACCAGGGCCGCTGCCGGCTTTCGACCCCAAGGCGAGCGGGCGCGTCGACTGGCAGGTGTCGCTCGGCGGCGGCAAGATGAGCCTCGGCTTCGCGCCCGCGGTGCGCAAGGAGGCGATCTACGCGGCAAGCTCGGACGGCACCGTCGTCAGCGTCGAGCCGACCACCGGCAAGCAGATCTGGCGCATCAGCGCCGAAAAGACACTGTCCACGGGTGTCGGCGCGGATGCCAACATCGTGATCGCCGGCAACAACAAGGCCGATGTACTCGCCTTCACCGCCAGCGGCAAACCGCTGTGGCAAGCGCGGATTTCCAGCGAAGTGGCCGGCCCACCGACCAGTGCGGACGGCATCGTCGTCGCGTGGTCGCTCGACGGCAAACTCTACGGACTGATCGAAGGCACCGGCGAACGCAAATGGGTCTACCAGCGTACCAATCCGCCGCTGACCGTGCGCCGTTTCGCCGGTGGAGTGATCAGCCGTGGCGGACTGTTCACCGGCACCGCCGGCGGCAAGCTGCTGGCATTGGACGTCGCGACCGGCGCGCTGGCGTGGGAAGCCAGCGTCGCCACGCCCAAGGGTTCAACCGAGCTCGAGCGCATCGCCGACGTGACCAGCCTGCCCGTCGTCGAGGATCGTCAGGTGTGCGCAGCTGCCTATCAGGGCCGCGTTGCCTGCTTCGAACTCGTTCGCGGCAACCTCAACTGGTCGCGCGATTTCTCCAGCCTCAACGGCATCGCCATCGACAACCGCTACCTCTTTCTCACCGCCGATGACGGCTCGATTCACGCGCTCGACAAGGTCACCGGTGCGTCGGCATGGAAGCAGGACAAACTCACGTTGCGCTATCCGAGTGGCCCGGTGGTGATCGGCGATTACCTCGGCGTCGTCGACGTCGAAGGCTACCTGCACCTGCTCGACCGCAACGACGGCAGCCTGATCGGACGCCTCGCCACCGACGGCGCGGCGGCGATTTCGCAGCCGCTTCCCAACGGCGCCGGCGCGGTGTGGCAAAGCGCGTCGGGCAACCTGATCAGCGCGTCGGCAAAGTAGGTCGTGTGCTGCCTACCCTCGTCATCGTCGGCCGGCCCAACGTCGGCAAATCGACGCTGTTCAACCGGCTGACGCAAACCCGCGCCGCGCTGGTCGCCGATTTTCCCGGCCTGACGCGCGATCGCCATTTCGGTCGCGGCCTCGGCGGTGAGCGGCCTTACCTGGTTGTCGACACCGGCGGTTTCGAGCCGAAGGCGACCAGCGGCATCATGCACGCGATGGCCGCGCCGGCGCGCATCGCCATCGCCGAGGCCGACGCCATCATCTTCATGGTCGACGGCCGCCAGGGACTCACGCCGCAGGACAAGGTGATCGCCGATCTTCTGCGTCGCGCGGGCAGGCCGATCGTGCTCGCGGTCAACAAGTCCGAGGGTCTCGCTCCGGAGCGCGTCACCGCCGAGTTTCACGAACTCGCGCTCGGCGCACCGGTGCCGATCTCGTCGGCACACGGGGAGAACGTCCGCGACCTTGTCGATACCGTGCTCGCCCAGTGTCCCGCCGAGACTCCCGCCGCGCCGGAGGCTGCCGAAGGCGACGCGAAGCGCATCAAGGTTGCGATCGTGGGCCGGCCCAACGTCGGCAAGTCGACGCTGATCAATACCCTGCTCGGCGAAGAGCGCGTCATTGCCTTCGACGAGCCGGGCACCACGCGCGATTCGCTGTACCTCGACTTCGATCGTGGCGCGCGCCACTACACGCTCATCGACACCGCTGGCGTGCGCCGCCGCGGCAAGGTCATCGAGACCATCGAGAAGTTTTCCGTGATCAAGACGCTGCAGGCGATCGAGGACGCCAATGTCGTGGTCCTGTTGCTCGACGCGCAGGCCGACGTCGCCGAACAGGACGCGCACATCGCCGGCTTCATCCTCGAAGCCGGGCGCGCGCTGGTGGTCGCGGTGAACAAGTGGGACGGCTTGTCGAAGCTCGAGCGCGAACAGATCAAGCGCGAACTCGACCGCAAACTGGCGTTTCTCAACTTTGCCGACATGCTCACCATCTCGGCGAAGGAGAGCAAGGGCATCGGCCCGCTGCTCAAGGCGGTCGACCAGGCTTACGCGGCGGCGACGTCCAAGCTGCCCACGCCGCGTTTGACCCGGATGCTGCAGCAGGCGGTCGAGCAGCAGCAGCCCCCGCGCACGGGAGCCACCCGTCCCAAGCTGCGCTACGCCCACCAGGGCGGCATGAACCCGCCGATCATCGTCATCCACGGCACCGCTTTGGCGCATATCCCGGCGACCTACCGCCGGTATCTGGAACATTTCTTTCTCGACGCGTTCAAACTGCGGGGAACACCGCTTAGGATACAATTCAAGACAGGTGCTAACCCCTATGCCGATACCTCCGCGCACCCGCGAGGAGGTACCAAAAACCGTCGTTCCAGGCGCGGACCTAACAAGCGCGAAAAAAGAGACGAGCAGCACAAAGCCAGGAACGGCCAATAAAACCCAGTGGAGCACGCAATGAGTAACAAAGGGCAAATGCTACAAGACCCGTTCCTGAATACCCTGCGCAAGGAACACGTGCAGGTCTCGATCTACCTGGTCAACGGCATCAAGCTGCAGGGCCAGATCGAGTCTTTCGACCAGTATGTGGTGCTGCTCAAGAACACGGTCACGCAAATGGTTTACAAGCACGCGATTTCGACCGTAGTTCCCGCCCGCGCCGTCACCATGCCGGCGCACGAAAGCGACCGCGAAGCTTGATCGGCAGTTGCCGGCCCGTCCGGCGATGAGCGCTGCCGGACCGACTCAAAGCGCATGCCCCCTTGGGGGGAGGCGGCGGGCAGCCCCGATTCAGGGGGATCATACAAGCGCGCGTCGCGGGCATTTCCGTGAGCATTTCCGTGTTTGACCGGCCGGAGGCCAGAGCTCGCGCCGTGCTCGTCGAGCTCGACTTCGGCGACGGCGCGCAAACCGATCGGCTGGCGGAATTGCACGCGCTCGCCGCGAGCGCCGGCGCGGAAGTGGCGGGCGTCGTCACCGCCAAGCGCAAGAAGCCCGATCCTGCGCTCTTCGCCGGCCGCGGCAAGGTCGGCGAGATCGCCGCCGAGCGCGAGGCGCTGGGCGCGGACCTGGTCATTTTCGATCACATCCTGTCCGGCGCCCAGCAGCGCAACCTCGAGCGCGCGCTCGAGTGCCGCGTGGTCGACCGCACGACGCTGATCCTCGACATCTTCGCCCAGCGCGCGCAGAGCGCCGAGGGCAAGCTGCAGGTCGAGCTGGCGCAACTCGAGCACCTGTCGACGCGGCTGGTTCGCGGCTGGAGCCACCTGGAACGCCAGACCGGCGGCATCGGCCTGCGCGGACCGGGCGAAACGCAGCTCGAGACCGACCGCCGGCTGATCGGGGTGCGGGTGAAGCTGCTGCGCGATCGCATCGCCCAGGTAGAGCGCCACCGCGAGACGCAGCGCCGCGCCCGCAGGCGCGCGGCGGTGCGCAATGTCGCGCTGGTCGGCTACACCAACGCCGGCAAGTCGACGCTGTTCAATCGCCTCACCGGCGCCGAGGCCTACGCTGCCGACCAGCTCTTCGCGACCCTGGACACGACGCTGCGCCGCGTCTTCATCGCCGGCGCCGAAACCATCGTGCTCTCCGACACCGTCGGCTTCATCCGCGACCTGCCGCACGACCTGGTCGCGGCCTTCCATGCCACGCTCAAGGAAGCCGTCGACGCCGACCTGCTGCTGCACGTGGTCGATTCCAGCCACCCCGGCCGAGCCGAGCAGATGGCGGCGGTCGACGCGGTCCTGGAGGAGATCGGCGCCGACCAGGTGCCCAGGATCGTGGTGTGGAACAAGGCCGACGCGGCGGGCACCGACCCCGCCGTCGAACGCGACGAATATGGTAAAATCGGGGCTGTTCGTCTGAGCGCGCTTTCCGGTGCCGGCGTGCCCGAATTGCGCGCGGCGCTGGCCGAGCGGTTTCCCCGCGCCGAAGGCTGGGCGGCGACCGCCTGAAGCACGCCGCGGCGCCACCCACTCCATCCTAACAACATTCCAGAGTTTCGCGAGGCCAGCCTCCGTCATGTCTCTCAACGACCCTCAATGGGGCAAACGCGGCCGCAGCGGTCCGCCCGATCTCGACGAGATCTGGCGCAATCTCAATCGCCGCCTCAACGAGCTGTTCGGAAAAAAACAGCCCGACGCCGGTAACGACATCCCACCGCCGCCGCGTCGCCTGCCGCTGGGCGGTGCCGGACTCCTGGTCGCGCTGGTGCTCGTCGTGTGGCTGGTCAGCGGCTCGTACATCGTCGACGAAGGGCGGCGCGGTGTCGTCACCCGGTTCGGCAAATACACCGAGACGACGACGCCCGGCCTGCGCTGGCATCTGCCGTTCCCGGTCGAGGCCGTCGAGGTGATCGATTTTTCGCAGGTAAAGACAGTGGAGATCGGCTATCGCAACGGCAACCCGAAGAACAAGATCGCCAAAGAATCGCTGATGCTGACCGACGATGAGAACATCATCGACATCCAGTTCGCGGTTCAGTACAACCTCAAGAGCGCGCCCGACTACATCTTCAACACCCGCAAACCGGACGACATCGTGTTCCAGGTCGCGGCCACCGCGATGAGCGAAGTCGTCGGTCGCAGCCAGATGGACTACGCGCTCTACGAAGGCCGCGCGGAGATCGCCGCCGAAACCGAAAAACTGATGCAGGCGATGCTCGACAAGTACGGCGCCGGCATCTACATCCAGAAAGTCACTTTGCAGAACACCCAACCGCCGGAGCAGGTGCAGGCGGCATTCGACGATGCGGTCAAGGCCAGCCAGGACCGCGAGCGCCAGAAGAACGAGGGCCAGGCTTACGCCAACGACGTCGTGCCGCGCGCGCGCGGCACCGCCGCGAGGCTGCTGCAGGAAGCCGACGGTTATCTCGCCAGCGTGGTGCAGAAGGCCGAGGGCGATGCCAGCCGCTTCAAGCAGATCCTGGTCGAATATCTCAAGGCACCGGTGGTCACGCGCGATCGGCTGTATCTGGACATGATGCAGTCGGTACTCGGCAGTTCGAGCAAGGTGCTCATCGACCAGAAGGCCGGCAGCAGCCTGCTCTACCTGCCGCTCGACCAGTTGCTCAGGCAGGGTGCGGCCGCCGTGCCCAGCGTCGCCGACGCCACCCGGCCCACGACGCCACCCGCCGACGCGGCGGTGCAGGTGGAATCGAGCCGCAGTCTGTCGCGCGACCGGGGGACGTCGCGATGATGAAGGCCGTCATGCCCGTGGTCGCCCTGCTGGTCGCGATCGTGCTCGTACTGTCGCAGTCGCTTTACACAGTCGACCAGAAGCAGTACGCGATCAAGTTCCAGCTCGGCGAATTCATCGAAGCCAAGACCGAGGCCGGCCTGTACTTCAAGATTCCACTGGTGCAGAACGTCAAGTTCTACGACCGCCGGCTGCTCACGCTCGACGCCCCCGAGCCCGACCGCATCACGACCTCGGAAAAAAAGCCGCTCAAGGTCGATTTCATCGCCTACTGGCGCATCATCGACGTGCGCAAGTACTACCAGAGCGTGACCGGCGACGAGGAAGCCGCCAAGCG
>JBDTLK010000103.1:0-13826 GCA_039934835.1 Edaphobacterium sp. (SeqCode)
GCAAGCAGCGCGCCGGTTTCCTTCATCTTGGCCTTGATCAGCGAGTGTCCCGTCTTCCACATCAGCGGATGGCCGCCGCGCGCCGCGATCCACGGCTTCAGGTTGCGCGTCGACTTCACGTCGTAGATTACCGTGGCGCCGGGATTGCGCGAGAGCACGTCCGCGGCGAACAGCATCAGCTGCCGGTCGGGATAGATAATCGTGCCGTCGCGCGTGACGACGCCGAGGCGGTCGCCGTCGCCATCGAAAGCGATGCCGAGCTCGTTGTCGGTTGTAGCCAGGCAAGTCATGAGGTCGCGCAGGTTCTTCGGTTGCGATGGATCCGGGTGGTGGTTGGGAAAGGTGCCGTCGACCTCGCAGAAAAGTTCGGTCACGGAGCAGCCCAGTCCGCGAAACAGTTGCGGCGCATAGGCGCCGGCAACGCCGTTGCCGCAATCGATCGCGATCTTCATCGGCCGCGCGAGCTTCACATCGCCGATGATGCGCTCGAGGTACGCCGGACCGACGTCGGCGCGGCGGTATTCGCCCGCGCCCTGGCGCAACTCGCCGGAGTCGATGCGCGTGCGCAGAGCCAGGATCTCGTCGCCGGCGAGCGTGCCGCCATCGATGACCATCTTCAGGCCGTTATAGTCGGGTGGATTGTGGCTGCCGGTCACCATCACGCTGCATTGCGTATCGAGGTGCTGCGCGGCGAAGTATGTCATCGGCGTGGTCACCAAGCCGATGTCGACGACGTGCGCGCCGCTGGCGCGAATGCCGTCCGCAAGCGCCTGGGATAGTTCGTGGCCCGAGAGCCTGCCGTCGCGGCCGATGACCAGCGTGTCGCGTGCGCGCTCTTGCGCGAGCGAGCCCAGTGCCTGGCCGATGGCGCGGACAATGGTTGCGGTCAGCGTCTTGCCGACGATACCGCGGATGTCGTAGGCTTTGAAGATGTCGTCAGGCATGGGCGCTATTTGTGGAAAGGGAACGAGTCGGGAACACGCACAACACAAGGCCGCAGGAACCCCAACGCGGTGCCCGGAGCGCCCGTCATCGCGCGTCGCTGGATAAGTGCTTGACGGCGCCGCGTGCCCGCATTGCGGACGCCTCGTCGCCGCGTTCGAAGAATGATACCAGCCGCGCCGGCAGCCAACCGAGGTTGCCCGGAAAGGGCGCCGACGCGAATCCGGCGTGACCGCCGTGCTCGGGCTGCTCGAGCGTGACGCCGGGTCCGACCGCGCTCGGCGCCGGCAGCGACTCCGCCGGGACGAACGGATCGTTGCGCGCGTTGAGCACCAGCGTCGGCACCTTGACGCCCCGCAGCCACGGCTTGCTGCTGCCGCGCTGCCAGTAGTCGTGGGTGCCGGAGAAGCCGTGCAGCGGCGCGGTGACGGCGTCGTCGAAGGCGTACATCGTCGTCACTCGGCGGATCGCCGCGTGATCGAGCGTGCCGGGGAAGCGGTCCGCCATCGCCAGGGCCTTGGGCTTGAGCGTGTGCTGGAACAGCCGGGAGTAGATCGGGCTCAATCCGCGCTCGATGGCGAACCCCGCGGCGGCGAGGTCGAGCGGAGTCGAGATCGCCGCCGCTGCGTTTACGAATGCGAACGCGCGATCCTCTTCGCGCCCGAGCCAGTTGAGCAACGCGCTGCCGCCGAGCGAAACGCCGACGGCGTAGATCGCCGCCTCCGGGATCCGGGCGCGCACCGTGGCCAGCATCCATCCCGCCTCAGCGTAGTCGCCGGAATGATAGGCGCGAGGCAGCAGGTTGGGCTCGCCGCTGCAACCGCGGAAATGCGGCACGACGCCGCGCCAGCCGAGCGTGCGCAGGTGCGCCATCAGCGCGGCCGCGTAGTGCGACGTCGAGCTGCCTTCCAGGCCGTGGAACAGCACGACCAGCGGTGCGTCCGCGGCGCCGTCCTGCCAGTCGAAATCGACGAAGTCGCCGTCGGGCGTGGCGACCCGTTCGCGCCGGTACGCGGTGGCCGGGCGCCGCAGGAACGCCGGATAGATCGTCTGCAGGTGCCCGCCCGGCAGCCATGCCGGAGCCCGGTAGCCGTCGTCGTGACGCGTCATCGCTCGAGCGCGCGCTCCAGCGTGTCGGTGATCGTGCGCAGGACCTTGACGCGCGCGAAGTTCTTGTCCTCGGCCTCCACCAGCGTCCACGGTGCGATTTCGGTACTGGTGCGATCGACCATGTCGCTGATCGCGACCTGGTAGGCGTCCCACTTCTTGCGATTGCGCCAGTCGTCCGCGGTGATCTTGAACTGCTTGAAGGCGACTTTCTCGCGCTCCTTGAAACGTCGCAGTTGTTCGGCCTTGCTGATCTGCAGCCAGAACTTGACGACGATCGCCCCGCCATCGACGAGCTGTTCCTCGAACTGGTTGATCTCGCTGTAGGCGCGCATCCAGTCGATCGGCGCGCAGAAGCCCTCGACGCGCTCGACGAGCACGCGTCCGTACCAGGAGCGATCGAATATGACGATGCCGCCTTGCGCCGGTATTTGCCGCCAGAAGCGCCACAGGTACGGATGCGCGCGCTCCTCGTCGCTCGGCGCCGCGATCGGCACGGTGACGTACAGACGTGCGTCGAGCGCGCCGGTCACCCGGCGTATGGCACCGCCCTTTCCCGCGGCGTCGGCGCCTTCGAACACGAGGATCAGGGAGCGCTTGGCGAAGCGCTTGTTGCGCGTCAGTTTCGCCAGCTTGCGTTGATATTTCTCCAGGTCGCGCTGGTAATCCTTGTCGGACAGCTTCTGCGTGAGGTCCAGATCGCGAATCAGCTTGACGTTGTCGATGACCGACGGTGCCGGCGGCGTCACGGCGTGCTTCGGCGCGGCGGGCGCCGTCGCAAGTGTCGTCTGCAGGCTCGCGAGCAGGATCTTGCCGACGGTCAAGTTGCGATAGCGCTCGTCGGTGCCTTCGACCACATACCATGATGCGTTGCCGGTCGACGTCTCGCGCAGCAGGTGTTCCCAGAGCTGATGCGACTTGCTGTAGATCCGATACGCGTCCCAGTCGTCGCGGGTCACGCGCCAGCGGGTGTGGGGATCGTCTTCGAGTTTTTCCAGGCGTTTCTTCTGTTCGGACTTCGACAGATGGACCCAGAACTTGAGGAGCACGACCCCCTCGTCGCTGAGCATCTGCTCGTGCTCGCGGATCGCCTGCATGTTCGCATCGAGCCTGCTCCTGTCGATGTGGCCGCCCACGAACGCCAGCATCATTTCGGTGTACCAGGCGTTCATGAACACGCCGATGCGCCCCTTGCGCGGCAGCGCGCGCCAGTAGCGCCATGCCGTCGGCCGCTGCGCTTCCTCGGGCGTACGGTTGGCGAACGCCATCACCCGTATGAAGCGCGGATCCATCCATTCGGTGAGCTTGTTCGCGGTTTCGCCGCGACCGCCGGCTTCCACGCCGGACAGCAGCACCAGGATCGGACCGCGATTCGCCTGCGACAGCTGGTATTGCGCATCGAGGAGTGCCTCGCGCAGCTTTGGCTCCTCGCGGGCGTAGACGGCCTTGGCGATCTTGTGGCCGATTTCCGCGGATTCGAGCATGCGTGCTCCTTCAGTTCCAGAACGGTTTGCGCCGGGCAAACGCCCGCCAGGCTTTATCGACGGCGCCGATGCCGCCCGCCTGCGACGCGGCCATCCAGCCGCGCGCGAGTCCGGCGGCATAGACGACTCGCGGGGCGCGGGTCGACTCAGGCGGCGCGAGTTCAGCCAACAGGCGTTCCGCGGCGGCGACGTCGTTGAGAACCCCGAGGGTCGACTGCAGTCGCGACAGCGAACGGACATAGGTGCGTGCGCGCCGGTCCGGAAACAGCGGCGCGAAGAACTCCGCGGCATAGCGCAATTTCTTCGCGGCAATGCGTACTTCGTGGCGTTCGGTGCTGGTCGCCGACGCCAGACGCTTGCCGAGCTTGCGCAGCTTTTGCTCACGCGCTGCGAGCAGTGCCGTCGCAAATGCCAGTGCCGGCGGCGGCGCGTCGGGAGTCGCCGGCGCGTCTGCCAGGCTGGCAAAGAACCCGCCGAGCGCCAGCAGCACTTGCAGGAAGCGTGGCGAAGCGACGGCCGCCTGCGCGCTGGCGCGCTGCTGCGCTCGCCGGCGCGCCGCACGGATGCGTATCGAGGTCAGCTCGCGCCGGGCACTGAAATGCCGGGCGATCGGGGGCAGCACCTCGTCGACGAACACGTCCCAGTCGCGCGCCGGCCCCAGGCTCGCGGCGAGCCACCGCAATTCCTCGGCCAGCGGCGCTGGCAATTCCATCGCCTTAATGCCTCGGATTAGGCGGATCAGCGAGCGCAGGCGACGCGCGCCGATGCGCATCTGGTGCAGGAACTCGGTGTCAGTACCGAGAGCGACGCCCTCGGCGTTGCCACCAATCTGCGCCAGGCAATCGCCGGCGATCGCGGCCAGCGCTTGCGCGACGCTCGTGTCCGCGCCGAGCGGGACCGCGCGCGCCCGCACCGGCTGCGCCGATCGCTGCTCGACCAGGCGATACCCTTGCTCGGCTTTGCTCGATGCTGCGAGCGCAAGCGGCAAGTCGCCGGCCAGCACTTGCGCGAGATCGAACAGCGGGCGTGCGTGCCCCGCGCTCAGCTCGATCTCGATTTCGTTGATGGCGGTACGTCGGCGTCCCGCCCGGACAAAGCCGACATCGATGCATAGCACCGCGCGAGTGCCGTCGGCAAACGCCAGGGGCAAGGAAGTGCGCGTGATTTGCGTATGGAATACAGGCTTCAGTGCGTCGCGCACTGAGGCGCTCTCGAGCAACTTCTGCCACGGCGTCGCGGCGAAGGTTGCATGGTCGAGGCGCGGGACCGTCAATGGCCATTCGTACTCGGGACGCTGATACAGGCCCGCCGCGGCGCTGCCGGCGCCCTTCAGCGTCTGCAACCAGCGCCGACCGGCGCGGCGCACCCGCAGTCCCACTCCCGCGTCGCGCAGATCGAATTGCGGGGTGTCGTAGTACACGCTCGACACACGCGCCGAGCGCGCGGGTCCCGCCGCCACGGCAAGCAACGCCGCGTGGCGTTTGAGCCGGAGCAGCGCGGTCGGATCGATCGCCAGCTTGAGTTCGATTTCCTGCGGCGCCGTCGCGGCGGAATCCATGTTGCGCGATTCAGTGCGCCCCGTGCTTCGCGGCCAGCGCGCTGCGCTGGAGGTAGGTCTCGCGCGCGAGTGCGACGTCGGCAAGGAAATGCGGCAGCTCGGACATCAAGAGCGCCTGCGGGCCGTCGACCAGCGCTTTGGCGGGATCGGGGTGAAAATCGACCAGCACCATGTTGGCGCCGGCGACGACGCCCTGCGCAACGACATGGAAGATATCGAGGATGCCATCCGGCGCCACGGACCGCGTGCCGACCGAGTGCGAAGGATCGATGCACACCGGCATGCGCGTCAGACGCTTGACCACCGGCACGTGCGCGAAATCGACGAAGTTGCGGTGCGGATCGCCCATGTTCGTCTTCATTCCGCGCAGGCCGAAGACAACCTTGCGATTGCCTTCCGACGCCAGGTATTCGGCGGCATTGAGCGATTCGTCGAGGGTGATTCCGAAGCCGCGCTTGATGAGCACCGGAAAATCCGGCTGCTTGCCGACCAGTTTCAGCAATTCGAAGTTCTGGGTATTGCGCGTACCGATCTGCAGCATCACGCCGGTGGGGTCGCCGGTGGCCGCGAGTGCGGCGCGAATCTCGTCGACGTGCGACTCGTGGGTAATCTCCATCGCGATCACCTTGATGCCGTACTTGCCGGCGAGCTCAAAGACGTAGGGCAGGCACGCTGCGCCGTAGCCCTGGAAAGCGTAGGGATTGGTGCGTGGTTTGTAGGCCCCCATGCGGGTGCAGACCTGGCCGTGGGCTTGCAGCGCCTTCATCATGGCTTCGACCGATTCGCGCGAATCGACCGCGCAGAGGCCGGCGAACACATTGAGCGTGTCCTGCCCGAAGCGCACCCCGTTGTAGTCGAAGTGGGTAGAGCGGTCGTCACCCTTGGCGTGCCGTCCCAGGACGCGGTAGGCCTCGGAGACCCGGACCACCCTGGACACGCACGGCAGGACCTGCATCTGCTCGACGGTCAGCGCTCCGGTATTGCCGATCAGGTAGATCTCGGTCAGGGTGACTTCGGCGCCGACCTCGCGATGAACGCGGTACTTGATGCCGGGCAGCCGGTCGAGCTGGCTGCTCAAGGCCTTGAATTGGTTGCTTTCGGGCTTGGCGTTGGGTTCGAGGATCAGAATCATGGGCGGTGCGGAATCGGTGTTTTCCGTGCAAATTCAGAAATTTGCCCTATTTTAGCGCGAAACGGGAGGGTCGATGCTGCGCTGCATGATAAAAATTTGCGACACTCCAACGGGCGCTGTCCACGAATTCATTGCCTGCCGCGTTATCGGTGCCGTAGACTGGCCGCAACGCGCCTGCTACCCACCAAACCCATCGGAGAACCCTCAATGAAAAAGCTGTTTGCCCTTACTTTGCTTAGCCTGTTCGCCTCGGGCGGCGCCTTCGCCGCCACCGCGGACACTGCCACAGCCAATCCGCAACAGGAAAAGATGAAGGCCTGCAACACCAAAGCCACCGACATGAAGGGCGATGACCGCAAAGCGTTCATGAAGACCTGCCTGTCGGCCAAGCCCGAGAAGAAGGAAAGCAAAATGGCGATGTGCAACAAGAAGACTGCGGGCATGACCAAGGATGACCGCGCCAAGGCCCAGAGCGAGTGCATGAAAGCGTCCTGAACACGCATACGTTGCCGAACACGGCTGGGTGACCTCCTGTCCACCCAGCCGCACTGACAAGGCGGCGCCGGAGCGATCCGGTGGCCGCCTTGTTTTTTGCCGTGACGGACCGTTGTCCTCCGTCTTTTGCATCGGCCATGCGGCTGATGTGCCGGAATTCTCCGCCAGCGTTAATGCGATTGTGGCAAACGACAATTCGTCGGGCCGCATTCTCAAACAGCGAATCAGGAGATCACCATGAAGACATTCACTGCAGTATTGCTGGCAACACTGCTGGGCATCGGCGCCACGGCGGCGCATGCGGACGACAACACCGCCAAGCAGAAGTCGGCCAAGACACCCGTGGCCGCCGCGGCCACGCCGGCCCCGGCGGCGGCTCCGGTGCAAATGTCGCAGCAGGACAAAATGCGGCAGTGCTCGAAGGACGCGACCGGCAAGAAGGGCGCCGAGCGCAAGGACTTCATGAAGACCTGCCTGTCGAAAAAGAAAACCTAGCGAGCGCAAGGCGGCGCCGGTCCTCCGGCGCCGCTACGCGCGTTTGTGGATCAGCACGCCCTTGAGGTAGTCGCCCTCGGGAAAATTCAGCGCCACCGGGTGGTCGGCCGAGGGGCCGAAACGGGCGACGATCGCGGCGTCGGCGCGCGCGTCGAGGGCCGCGCCGGCGACGATCTTCTGGAACAACTCCGCCGAGACGCCCCCCGAACACGAAAACGTGGCCAGCAGGCCGCCCGGGCGCAGCAGCTTCAGCGCCAGCAGGTTGATGTCCTTGTAGGCGCGCGTCGCCTTTTCGGCATGGTGCGCGGTGGGAGCGAATTTTGGCGGATCGAGCACGATCAGGTCGAATTCACGCGCGCCATCGCGCAACTTGCGCAGCTCGGCGAAGACGTCGGCGTCGCGCCATTGCGCGCGCGCCGCATCGAGCTTATTGTCGGTGACGTGCGCGCCAGCTAGCAGCAGCGCTTCGGCCGAGCTGTCGACCGACAACACGCTGCGCGCATTTCCGGCCAGCGCCGCGATCGAAAAGCCACCGGTGTAGCAGAAGCAGTTGAGCACGTCGCGGCCGTGCGCGAGTTCGCGCACGCGGCGACGGTTGTCGCGCTGATCGAGATAGAAGCCGGTTTTCTGGCCGTGCGCGACATCGACCCGATACGCGAGGCCATCCTCGATCAGGGTCGAGCGCTCGGGCAGCACGCCCGCGATCAGTCCGACGCGAGGCTGTAAACCTTCGAGTGCGCGCACGTCGGCGTCGGAGCGCTCGTAGACTGCCGCGCCGCCCGTCGCCTCGCGCAGCGCCGCAACCAGCGCATCGCGCCAGGCTTCGGCGCCCGCCGCCAGGAACTGCACGACCAGGACGTCCCCGTAGCGATCCGCAATCACTCCCGGCAGCCCGTCCGATTCGCCGTGCACGAGGCGGCAGCCAGTGTGTCGGTCGTCGAGCAGGCTGTCGCGCATGCGCACCGCGCGGCGCACGCGCCCGGCGATGAACGCGGCGTCGACGGTTTCGCGCGCGTCGAAGCTCCACACCCTGGCGCGAATCTGCGACGCGGCGCTCCACGCCGCCGTGGCCACGAACTCGCCGTCAGCCGATTGAACCGTGACGGTAGCGCCCGAATCGGGCGCGCCGTCGACGTGCTCGATCGCACCGGAAAATATCCACGGATGACGCAGGCGCAAAGATTTCTCGCGTCCCGCCTTCAGGGTGACGCGCGGCAACGCCATCGCGCTCAGGCGACGCCAACGCCGAACAGATGGCCGATACCATAGGTGACCGTCGCCGCGAGCAAGCCCAGCAGCAGCATGCGCGCGCCGGACATGAGCGCGCTGCGCCCGGTGAACAACGATAAGGTCGCGCCGACGGCGAACAGCGCGAGTGCGGAGAGCGTCGCCGCGATGGCCAGCGCATTCGCGCCCGCACCGAAGACCAGCGGCAGCAGTGGAATCGCCGCGCCCAGTGCGAACGACAGGAACGACGAAATGGCGGCGCCCCAGGGTGAGCCGAGCTCGTCGGGATTGAGCCCCAGTTCCTCGCGCGCGAGGGTGTCGAGTGCGTGTTCCGGGTCGGCGACGATCTTCCGGGCCAGGCGCTTGGCTTCGCGCGGCGCCAGGCCCTTGGCGCTGTAGATGAGCGCGAGTTCCTCGGCCTCGGCGTCGGGATATTCGGCGAGTTCATCGCGCTCGAGCCCGATCTGGTACTCGAAGAGTTCGCGCTGCGAGCGGACCGATACGAATTCGCCGGTGGCCATGGCGAACGCTCCGGCGGTGAGCCCGGCCACGCCTGTGAGCAGGACCACCGACGCGTTCTGGCTGGCGCCGGCGATGCCGAAAATCAGGCTCACGTTGGAGACGAGGCCGTCGTTGATGCCGAACACCGCCGCGCGCAGGTTGCCGCCGCCGCCGAGCCCGCGATGGCGGCGCTCGATCGTGCCGACAGCAGCGACCGCGTGCCCACCGGGTTCGCGCTGGCTGTAGATCGCCATGCCGCGCACCTTCATCGCCGCGAGCACACCCTTCAGGCGCCGCGGACCGAACAGGCGCACCAGCCGCACGACCAGCCGTGTTCGGGCATCCGGAACGTAAGGCGCCGGCGCCGGCTTGCCGCTGGCGGTGAGCTGCGCGCGCCAGATCGCGGCTTGCGCCTGCGCTTCGCCCGAAAGCCGCGTGAACAGCAGGGCGCGCGGGGTTCCCGCCTCGGCGTCGGCGCAGGCAAGGTACAGATACGCCGAGCGTTGCTCTTCGCCCCAGCTTTCCAGCGGGTTGCTCATGGCAAGGGTGGCGGTGCCACGCCCATGCATGGCGGTTCGCGCAGCGGGTCGCAGATCACGCTCTTCGCAGTCCCACAGATTACGTTTTTGCGCCGCGAGCGCGGCGCTGCAGAGCATATTACCGCATCGCGGCGCGCCGTTCCCGGGCGACTCGCGTAGAATCGCGCGCTTCCCGAAAGCCACGGAGAGTACCGCCACCATGCCGTCGAAAAAGCACCCGCTGAAAGTCGCGGACCTCTGGTCGCTCAAACGCATTGGCTCGCCGAGCCTGTCGCCGGACGGGCACTTGGCCTGCGCCTCCGTCACGGCCTACGACATGGACACCAACGAAGGGGCCACCAAGTTATGGCTCTACCCGACCGATGGCGGTCGCGCGCGGCGACTGACTGCCGGCGACAAGGACAGCGATCCGGTTTGGTCCCCGAACGGCAAATGGATCGCGTTCACCGCCAAGCGCAAGGGCGACGACGAGCCGCAGGTCTATGTCATCGCGCCCGACGGCGGCGAGGCGCGGCGGCTGACCACGCTGGCAACCGGCGCGGCGGCCTTGCGCTGGTTTCCGGACAGCAGGGCGATTGCGTTCGTGACCGCAGTGTGGCCGGATCTGAAGGACGACAAGGCGCAGGCGCAGCGCACCAAGGAACGCAAGGCCAGCAAGGTCAAGGCGCACGTCACCGAGCGGCCCGAGTATCGTTTCTGGGATCGCTGGCTTGCCGACGGGCGCGAGCCGCACGTGTATGCGGTGGACGTGGCGACCGGCCGCGCGCGGGACCTGCTCGCCGGCACCGGAATGGCGCTGCAGCCGTGGTCCCCATCCGCCGAGGAATACGACATCAGTCCGGACGGCGGCGAGCTCGCGTTGACCGTCGACGCAGCGGCGGTACCGCGCATGATGAACGAGGCGGACATCGCGGTGGTCAGTCTGACTACCGGCCGCCATCGCATCCTCACCGCCGACAGCGGCCTTTCCGACGGGTCCCCGCGGTATTCGCCCGACGGCCGCCATTTGGTCTGGCTGTCATTCAACACCAAGCGCGCCTACAACGACCAGGGCCGGCTCACGCTCTACGATCGCCGCGGCGGGCGCACCCGCCGGCTCGCGCCCGGCCTCGATCGTGCGACGACGCACACGAGCTGGGCGCCGGACAGCGCTGCGCTATACATGCTCGTCGAGGACCGTGGCAGGAATGGCCTCTATCGGCTCGGCCTGGGCGATGCACTTCCCAAGCCGATTGCCGCCGGTGGCACAATCTCCGGCTTCGCCATCGCGCACAACGCCAATCGAATCGCCTTTTCGCGCCATGCGCATTCGCAGCCGCCGGCGCTTTTCGCGGTCGCGATGGACGGCAGCGGTGTGCGGTCGCTCGACTCGCCGAATCGGGCACATCTCGCGCGCATCACGTTCGGCACGACGCGCGAGTTCAGCATCAAAGGGTGGGGCGGCGAGCCGGTGCAGATCTGGGTGACGTACCCGCCAAATTTCGACCCGAAGAAAAAGTGGCCGCTACTGCACTCCATCCACGGCGGCCCGCACGCCGCGCACGCCGACGGCTGGCACTGGCGCTGGAACACGCACGTTTTCGCCGCACCGGGCTACGTCGTAGTCGGCGTCAATTATCACGGCTCGTCGGGCTTCGGGCAGAAATGGCTCGAGTCGATCACCGCGCAGTTCGGCACCAAGGAGTTCGCCGATACCGAGGCAGCGACCGACTTCATGCTGCGTCAGGGCTACATCGACCGGACGCGGCTGGTCGCGACCGGCGGCAGCTATGGCGGCTACATGGTGGCATACATGAACGGCCATACCGATCGCTACAAGGCTTACGTCTGCCACGCCGGCTGCTACGACTGGGTGAGCATGATGGCGACCGACGGTTACATGTTCTTCGCCAAGGAACTCGGCGCCTTCCATTGGGACAACCCGGCCCAGGTGATGAAGCAGTCGCCGCACCACTACGCCAAGCGGTTCAAGACGCCGACGCTGGTGATTCATGGCGAGCTCGACTATCGCGTTCCGGCGGCACAAGCCCTGCAGTACTACAACACGCTGCACGCGAAGCAGGTGCCGGCACGGCTAGTGTATTTTCCGGACGAGAATCATTGGATACTCAAGCCTCAGAATTCACGGCTGTGGTTCGATGAATTCGCCGGCTGGATCAAGCGCCACGCAGCGCCCGGCGGCGCGCGGCGAAGGGCGCGCTAGCGGATCCGCTTGGCGGGGTAGTCCTCCTCGATGTTGTCGCGAAAGAAACTCCATGGCGACGACGCGCCGGCAAAGCGGCGCCACGTCTCGGCGGTGACACCCGAAAACTGCAAAGTGCCCGAGGTCAGCTCGACGACCAGCAGGCGCTTTCCATCGTCGTAACCGGCGGCGCGCAGATTGCCGCCGGTAAGGCGCTTCATTTCCATCGCCCGATCCTTTCGCGAAGCGTGTGCGCGAGGCAGCGCGTGTGCGATGATTATAGCGGCGGGCTGCCGGGGTGCGGCAGCGCGCGCCGACTCCACTGGATTGCCCGTGTGCAAATGTTGCGTGCTGGTAGTGCTGTTCGCCATGACGGCATATGGCGACGCGCGCGCCGCCGACATGGCGAAGGTCATGCACGCGGAATTCAACAACGCTGAAACCAGCTTCGACCCCGCCTTCGGGTTCGACGCGGCCTCCGACGCGATCATCGAGCACATCCATGATCCGATGCTCGAGTACGAGTATCTGGCGCGGCCGGTTCGTCTCAAGCCCAACACGCTCGAACGCATGCCCGAGATTTCGGCTGACGGCACGACGTACCTCTGCCGGGTGCGCAAAGGCATTTACTTCGCCGACGATGCGGCCTTCGCCGGCAAGCGGCGCGAGCTCACCGCCGCCGACTACGCGTATTCGCTCAAGCGCCTGCTCGACCCGGCGGTGCATTCGCCCTGGTCCTGGGTGCTCGAAGGCAAGCTCGTCGGCGGCGACGCGCTGCAGGCGCGGGCCGCGGCAAAGCACAGGTTCGACTACGACGCGCCGCTCGCCGGGTTGGAAGTCGTTGATCGCTATACGCTGCGTATTCGGCTGGTTCGTCCCGATCCGAGCTTCGCGTACATGCTTGCCATGCCGGCGGCGTCGGCGGTCGCGCGCGAAGTGGTGCTGGCCTATGGCAACGACATCGGCGCGCATCCGGTGGGCACCGGACCGTATCGCCTGGCCGACTACAAGCGCTCATCGCGGATCGTGCTCGAGGCCAATCCTGGATATCGCACCGAGATCTTCAGCGAAACTGCGACCGGCGATGGCAACGACGTCGAAATCGCGCGCCACCTCGCCGGCAAGGCCTTACCGCTGATCGGACGCATCGAGATCGTCGTGCTCGAGGAGGAACAAACGCGCTGGCTAGCCTTCCTCGATCGCCAGCTCGATTACATGCAGCAGCTGCCGCCCGGGCTGATCGACCAGGCACTGGAACGAGGCAAGCTCAAGCCGGAATGGTCGGCGCGCGGAATTCGTCAGCTAACACAGGCGCGTCCGAACACCTGGTGGAACTATTTCAACATGGACGATCCGATCGTCGGCGGCTACACGCCGGACAAGATTGCCCTGCGCCGTGCGATCGGGATGGCGTTCGATACCGATGAATTCATCCGCGTGATCTTTCGCGGGCGCGCACTGCCGGCACAAGGTCCCATCTCCCCGGATATTCCCGGCTTCGATGCGCAACAGAAGACCATCGCGCAGATTTACGACCTCGCAGCGGCGCGGGCACTCCTCGACAAGTTCGGCTATCGCGATCGCGACGGCGACAGCTATCGCGAGCTGCCCGACGGTCAACCGCTGACCATCGAGCGCTGGTCGCCACCGATCCTGCGCGAGCGGCAGATCGACGAGTTGTGGAAGAAGAACATGGACGCGCTGGGCATTCGCATGACGTTTCGCAAGGACCGGCTGCCGGAGCTGCGCAAGATGGCGCGTGTCGGCAAGATTCAGATGCGCGGCGACGGCTGGAACGCCGACTACCCGGATGCCGAGAATTTCATGCAGCTGCTCTACGGGCCGAACATCGGGCTGGGCAACGACGCGCGCTTCAATCTTCCGCAGTTCAACCAGCTCTACGACGAAGTGCGCAGACTGGCGGACTCGCCCAGGCGCACGCAGTTGTTGAGCCGCATGACCGAGCTCATGCTGGTGTACGCGCCGTGGAAGATGACGCACCATCTGCTCGAGGATCACATGGTTCAGCCCTGGGTGCGGGCGTACAAGCCACATCCGATCCGCGCCGAGATCTGGAAGTATCTCGACCTCGATCCGGCGCTACGCAAATAGGCAGGGCGGGCGATTATTTTTCGCCGCGCTTGCGCGTGACTAAAGCGTTAGC
>JBDTLK010000104.1:0-13776 GCA_039934835.1 Edaphobacterium sp. (SeqCode)
GAGGTACTGGATCAGCGCAAGCGGATCGTCCGTGTGCGCGCGGCGGGCGTGACGATGGAACACTTCCACCGCATTGTAGCCGCCGAGACGCGAGCGGAAGCTGGAAGTGAACAGACGGCGGCGCATGTCGTCGCGCAGAATCGACACGCCGTGGAAGTAGGCATCCACCGAGCCGCGGCCAAGGGCCTCGAAAGTCGACTTGGCCCGAAATATGCGCGGCGCCCAATCCGCCTTCGGATAAGCGTGGCCGAGCAGGCCGAACATGGGACGCCGCAGCGACAACGGAAGCAGGCTGCGCATGCGCTCTTCCATCAGGTGCGCGCGGTAGCGTCGGTAGCCGCCGAAGGTTTCGTCGCCGCCGTCGCCGGACAGGGCGACGGTCACGTGTTTGCGCGCGAGCTGGCAGACGCGGAACGTCGGAATGGCCGAGCTGTCGGCGAACGGTTCATCGTAGAGTCGCGCCAGATCGTCGATCAGATCGAAATCGTCGCTTTCGACCCGATCGACGTAATGCCGCGTGCGGTAGCGTTGTGCAACTTCTCTGGCAAAGCGCGATTCATCGAACGCCGGATCGGAGAACGCAATCGAGCACGTATTGACGGGATCGGCCGACAGTTTTGCCATCGACGCTACCACGGCGCTCGAATCGACCCCGCCCGACAGGAATGCTCCCAGCGGTACGTCGGAGATCATGCGCAGACGCACCGATTCGTCGAGCCGGGCAATCAGTTCGGCGCTGGCGTCAGCAAGCGATAATCGGCTGTCGAGCGTGAACCGTGGATCCCAGTATTCGACCGGGTCGGGCAGCGCCTTGCCGTGGCGTATGGTCAGGGTGTGCGCCGGCGGCAGCTTTTTCGCCTGCTTGAATATGGTGCGCGGGTCCGCCACGTAGCCCAACGCGAAGTACTCCTCGACCGCACGCGGATCGATATCGCGGTCGAGCCCGCCGTGGGCGAGCAGCGACTTCAGTTCCGAGCCGAAAAGGAACGTCCCGTCCGGTAACAGTACGTAATGCAGGGGCTTGACGCCGAGGCGGTCCCGGGCCAGAAACAGTGTCGAGCGATTGCGGTCCCAGAGCGCAAAGGCGAACATTCCGCGAAAGCGCTGCACGCACGCTTCGCCCCACGCTTCCCAGGCGTGAACGATAACCTCGGTGTCGCTCCGGGTGCGAAAACGATGACCCAGGGCGATCAGCTCCGGGATCAATTGCTCGTAGTTGTAGATCTCGCCATTGAAGACGACGACGACGCTGTTGTCTTCGTTGAACAACGGTTGCTGCCCCGTCGACAGGTCGATGATCGACAGCCGCCGATGTGCCAGGCCCAGGCCCGGCTCGATGTACAGGCCGCACTCGTCCGGACCCCGGTGGTACTGGGTCTCGTTCATGCGGCTGAGCAGGCTGCGGCCAATCTCCCGCCGGGCACGAGTGTCGAAGATGCCAGAGATGCCGCACATGGCGCTAGCGCTCCAAATTCCTGACAGGCGGCAACGGCGAACGTGCACCCATCACTGGCGTCCGGCGCGCGTTCATTTGGAGCCTCCACTTGCTGCCTCGAGGTTCCGCTCGATCGACGGTGACATCGCAGCCACGAAGTTGCGAATCGTGGTAGCGGTGTCGCCGCCCTGCGGGGATTGCGGCGAGTAGACGATGATGATTGCCGAATCGTCGCCCTGGCCACGCAGCTTTGACCACGCGAGCCGCGCCTTGGCCACATAGTCGTTCGAAGTAACCGTTCCATTGACCCAATACAGCCGGAAGACATCGAGTCGAGTGCCTGGACCAACAATGTTGGCGCGCTGTGCCGCGACGCGCGCTCCCGCCCAATCGATGGCATCGGAGCCGTTCGACACCAGCCTCCAGATCGGGTCTTCGCTGGTTACAAGCACGTTGCCGGAAGTGACCAGCTCGCGGCCTTTTTCCTGATTTCGGAAAAACGCCACGTAAAGGCCCACCGAGCGACCATCCTTGATGAATGACTCGTTCAACTCGGAGACGAAGCCGGGGTTGTGCGGCTTCCAAAGCGTGATTGCAGGTTGAGAACTCTGCCAGCCATCGGTACCCGGTACGGCGCCCAGCGCCAGGACGCCGGTATGTGCCGGCCGCGCCACCGCCGCTTCGATTGGCGGCCAGAGCGCAGCTATGGCAATCGCCGCAATTGCGGCGGCGAACAGCCACTGTGGTTTCGCCTCAGCGCCATCCACGAGCGCGAACCGAGGCGACTGCTGGACGGATACCGGGAGTGGGCCCTCCGCTTCCTGCCAAAACGATGCTACCCAGAACAGCAGCACCATCACCAGGCCGAAAAAAACCCAGCCATAAATAATGTGATCGACACCCACCGCGAGGGTGTTATTGGTCGAATGCGCGAGCATCACGATCATGTACGCTCGCAGCCAGTTGGCGACGATGGGGACGACGATCGATACCGCGATGAACACCACGCGTCGCAGTGGACTTCGGTAAGCCACCGCCGCATAGATCGTCCCTACCATTACCGACGCGATGAGGTAGCGCACCCCGCTGCACGCGTCGACCACCGACCACGCACCCGTGGGAATCATGAAGAAATTTGCCTCACGATAGACCGGAACGCCGCTTGCCCGCAGTGCCGCAACGGTGAAGTCTGCTGTCCAATCGATGAGCGTCGGGACGAAGATCTCTCCCGCCGGCACGGCAAACAGCAGGAACACGAGAGGAAACACCAATGCGCGCGCGACGAGCGTGCCTACCACCGTCACGATGGCGGCCTGGATCATGAATGCAAGCGCAAACTGCTTGATGCCCAGGGCCCCAGCTGCCGACGCGACCAGCCACAGTATTCCCGCGAGGAAGACGCCAATCAGGCCTGGCCACCAGGGGCTGGCCTGGAGTCGGGCCAGCGTAGCGCGCTTTCGCCAGACCAGCCACAAGCAGATCGGGATGACGACAAAACCGTGCGCGAACGTCTCCGAACGGATCCAGATCGCGACGATCGAATCCGCCGTTCGCCAATAGAGCGCGAGTATCGCCAGCGCAGCGATCCCGACAGCGATCGAAGGCGTCCAGCTCAATGCCGCCCGCTTCGCGACGACGTCGGACCGCGCATCTGTTATGGCGGCCAGCTCCCTCGGCGCGACCTCCGGCACGACGGCAGCCCGCGGTGAGCGCAGCTCGCCTGCAGCCTGTAATTTGGCGTCCTTTGCCTCGCGCCCTTTGCCACTGGCAACGTCGGCAGAGTGCGATCCGAGCGCGGCGAGCACTGCTGAGCGGCTGAACCACAAGCGCATGAGTCGTGACCTTCGACTAGCCGAGACTGCGTACGAGCATCGGGCCGATGGCGTTGGCCACGGGCCTTGGCAATCGCCGCCAGAGCGCAATGAGCGCCCGATACTTTGGATTGAGTGGATTGTTCTGCGGCACGTCGTCGCGCGCGAGCAGCTGGTATTCATACGTCAGCGGCGAGGGTTCGAATCCCCAATTCTTCTTGAAATCGAACGATCCGGTCTCGCGCTTGCTGCGCCCGAAATCGAAGACGCGAACGCGGCGTTCGCACGCGCGACGCATCAGCTCCCAGTACTTGAAGTCGTTGGCGGCGAGGTTACGCGCATCCGCCGTGTCACCGGCGTAGTACGGCAGCACTTCATCGCGGAAATAAAAGCTGAACACTCCACTGACGGGTCGCCCGTCAGGGTCGACGATTGTCAGTATCTCGCAGGAGTCAGCGAAGATTTCGAGCAGTCGCGCGAAGTAGTGACGAGAGAAAGGTGGCGTGCCGTGACGGTGCATATTGTCCGCATACAGCTCGAAGAAGCGATCGACCGAGGTGTCGATCTCGCTGCGCAATCCGTTCTTAATGCCTTTGCGCACCATCGCCCGCTGCTTGCGTGGAATCGCCGCCATGTTCGCATCGACGTCCGGCAGGAGTTGCTGCCGGAACGTGACATAGAGGTCCTGGCACGGCCAGCCTGCGCATTTCGCGCTTCGGTCGCGCAATTCCAGATGTTCGACGCCGAGCGACCTCGCCAGATTCGCCGCTGCGTCGGTCAACACTCGCTCGATCTCCGGATCGTTCGCGACCGGACCTCCGTAGACGCAAAACGGCAGCGACACCAGCGCGTGGCCGAAGAGCCGGCTCTTCACCTGGGCCAGCGGCAGCACCCCGACGACTTCGGTGCCGCGTTCGGCCAGCAGGTAATGCGTACGGTGACGGAATACCTCTTCGATGATCTTCCGCCAGCCGATCCTGTGGAAAAACGTCGCGTCAGCGCTGCGCTGGACAAAGCTCTCCCAGCGCGTCGAATCCTCTGGCGCGAACGCGCGAACGCGGATCTGGTCCGACGCCACGTCGACGCCGGTCAGTTGCGCCATTTCCATCAGGACCACTCACTGAGGAATACGCGATCAACGCGATCCCACCGAAAATCGCCGAGCAGACGGTGCAATCGCGGCTGCATGCGATGCAAGTTGAGATAGTGGCGAAAGCGTGCTTTGGCTCCCGGTCCGCTGACTCGCGGCTGTTCCGGATCGAGCTCCCATGGGTGGAAATAAAAAATGGCCGGCTTGCGATCGACCACGTTGATGCGGCGTATCGACCAGCGCGAGACGGCGTAAGGCAACAGGCGGAAATAGCCCCCACCGCCCGCCGGCCAGTTCGAGCTGAAAAGGCGGACCGTCGCGACTGGCAACTCGACAAGCTTTGATGTAGTTTCGTGAGCAAACCGCGGTGAGTCCGGCGCGCCGTAGTGGTCGTGCCGTATTGGGTAGATGCTGGAACTATAGCGGTAGCCTGCCTCGCCGATGCATTCGAACGCCCACGCGTTCTGCGGCCCTACCGAAAAGCTTGGCGCGCGGTAACCATTGATTTCATGACCGGCGATGTCTTCGAGAACCGCCTTGGCAAGACTGATATCGGCGAGAAACTCGCCGCGTGTCTGGCCAGTCGCGCGCTGGTGCGCGAAGCCGTGGCTCGCCAGTTCATGCCCGGCATTCGAAATGCGACGAATCAAGTCCGGATAACGCTCGGCGATCCACCCAAGGGTGAAAAACGTCGCCAGCACATCGGCGTCCGCAAGCAGCGCAAGGATGCGGTCGATGTTCTGCTCGACCCGGCACGGCATCAGCTCCCATTCGCTGTGCTTGATGTGATCGGCAAACGCCGAGACCTGAAAATAGTCCTCGACGTCGATCGTAAGCGCATTGACGATCCCGGTGAACGGTGCCTCGGTGGCATTCATGCGGTGGCCAGTTCCGACGTTGACAGGCGCTGCGCAAGCCACCCTGCCAGGTGCTCGGCGATGCGCTCCGCGGCGTGGCCGTCCCACAGTTCGGGCATTCGGCCACGCTTACCTCCGGTAGCGAGAATATCATCGACGCAAGACCGCACCTGCGCGCGCTTTCGTCCGACCAGCGTATTCGTCCCCTGCTGCACGGTGATCGGCCGCTCGGTGTTGTCGCGCATGGTCAGGCACGCAACGGCAAGCGCCGTCGTTTCCTCCTGGATGCCGCCGGAGTCGGTGATGACGAGCCGTGCGCCTGCGAGAAGGCCGAGCATTTCGAGATACCCTTGCGGCGGAAGCAGCGCAATGCGCGCTTCGGCGAGCTGCGACGCCAAGCCGAAGCGCTCGATGTTATCCCTGGCGCGTGGATGCACGGGCCAGATGAGCGGCAGTTTGGCGGCCACATCGCGCAGGATGGCGAGCGCTTCCTGCAGCGAAGCCGGATTGTCGACATTGGAAGGACGGTGCAGCGTTACCACGCCGTAACCAACCGCCTCGGTCACAAAATCCCGGGCGACGCCGGCACGCTCCAGTGTCTCGGCGGGCGGCAGCGCCCGCTGACGATGTCGGCGCAAGGAGTCGATCATGACGTTGCCGGCAAAGCAGATTCGCTCAGGCGCAATGCCCTCCCGCGCCAGATTCTCCGCAGCCGAGCGCTCGGTGGTGTAGAGCAACTCGGCGACCTGGTCGGTCAGAACGCGATTGATCTCTTCGGGCATCTCGCGGTCGTAACTGCGCAGGCCGGCCTCCACGTGAACTATCGCAATACGTTTCTTGCTGGCGACAAGGCTGCAGGCCAGCGTCGAGTTGACGTCGCCGACAACGATTACGCAACTCGGCGCCAGATCGTCCATCACCGGCTCAAAGCGGCGCATGATTTCCGCGGTTTGCATCGCGTGCGAGCCGGACCCAACCTCCAGATTGAGATCGGGAGGCGGCATCTCGAGGTCGGCAAACAGCTTTTCGTTCATCGCGACGTCGTAGTGCTGTCCGGTATGGACGAGGACGACACCTGGCAGGTCCGCTCGCGCAGCGAACGCGCGCACCAGCGGCGCCATCTTCATATAGTTCGGCCGCGCGCCGACGACGCAAACGAGCGGTCCGGGAGGCCGTGGCGGCTCGCGCATCACTGCCTCACCGGAACGCTTGATTTCGCATCTTTCTCCGGGTGGAGCAATGCATGCAGCAGGTCGACGGCCGCGCCGACGGTCTTTTCCAGCCGATCAATGCGGTCCTCGATCTTGCGGAAATGCATTTGCAGGTCCGCGCCATCCGCGAGGCCTGGCTGCGGACCACTGGCCGCGCGCCTGCCCGGCGCACGCGCTTCGGCTTCCCCGGTGGAAGCATCGGGCGGCGACAGCAATGCGTCGGAGCCCAACTCGTCGCGGATCTCGCCTGCGATCGCGTCGACGTCGGCGGGCTCCAGCCGGTGCCGCTCGGCCAGATAGCCCGCGAGCAAAAGACGGTTGCAGAGTGTGTTGACGCGCCGCGGAATCCCGCCCGTAAGCGAATGAATCACATCGAAGCATTCCGGCGCGAACTGGGGATCGCCGGTCCATCCGACATGCTTGAGTCGATGCTCTACATAGGCCTGAGTTTCCAGCCTGTCCAGCGGTCCGAGATGATAGGAGGCGATCACCCGCTGTCGGAGCTGCTGCATCTGCGGGCGCTGCATCATCACTCGCAGCTCGGGCTGGCCAACGAGAAAGCTTTGCAACAACGCCTGATCGCCGACCTGGAAGTTCGACAGCATTCGCAGTTCTTCGATGGCCTTGGGCGTGAGATTTTGAGCCTCGTCGACGATCAGCAGCGCGCGCTTCTTTTCTGTGGCGAGCTGGCAAAGGAACGCCTCCAGCGACCCAAGCAATACCGCCTTGCTAACCGTCCGCACCGGCAGTCCGTACGCGATACCAACAGCGCGCAGCAGATCGTCCGCATCGAGTTGCGTACTGACGAGTTGCGCCGCGCAAACCTTGTCACGGTCGAGCTGCTCGAGGAGACTGCGCACGATGGTCGTCTTGCCGGCGCCGATTTCGCCGGTGATCACGATAAATCCTTCGCTTTGATAGAGGCCGTATTGCAGATACGCGAACGCGCGTTTGTGCCCGCGGCTGCCAAAGAAGAACGCCGGATCGGGGTTGAGTTGAAAGGGCTTGCCGCTCAGTCCGTAAAAGGATTCATACATGGCGGGCGCTCAGCGAAACGTGTGGCTCAATGTTACGAAGGCAGCGGCCTCGGTGTAGCCAGGTGCCACGTCGGAACGCTGCAATTGATAGCGGACACCGCCGCTTATCTGCGTAGTCGGTGACAGCGACGTGGCCAGGGTTGCAATCACATAACCCTGGCGAGTCGTGCCGACATTGCCGACCTCGGTTTCCGGCACCTTGTTTGGCAGTGAGCGCGAGAACGAGCCATTGAGGACGAAGCTCACGCTTGGCGTTACGGCGTGCGTCCAGACCGCACTCACGCCTTCCTGTGCGATGTTGTTAGCCGCGCTAAGCAACGGGGGTAGGTCGTTGCCGGCCGCGGTGATGGGCTGCTGGTGCAAATAGTAGGCGGTAAAGAAAATCGTATTGCGGACGCCTAGCAGACCGATCGAAGCGCTTGCCTGCTCCTGCAGCGAGATCTGCTGTGTATATAGGGTGACAGGATTCGCGAGGGTGCCCAATGGCAGCCCTCGGTTGCGAATGAACTGATCGACGGCCAACTGCCGTTGCACCGGGTCAGGAATGGTCGAAAGGAAGAGCTGGTTGACCAGGAACCCGATGTCGAAGCCCGAAGGCAGCGCCCCGAGTTGCTGCGGATAGCTCGTAATGTTGCGCGACGCGTTGATCGTGAACACCGTCCGCGGCATGCGATGATCGAAATTGAGCAGGTAGGACGATCCGAAAAAGCGATGTTCCCAGAAGCCGCTGAGGTTGGTGCGGTTGGTCGGCCGCCACGTCCCGCCAACGCCGTAGATGACCCCGCGCGACTGGGTGAAGGTGTAATCGTTGTCTTCATACCCAGCGTCGACTGTCAACTGCAGCTGCGGGTCCGGTTGATGGGTCAGGGTCGCCCGCCCGAGCTGGGTGCGCAATGGCTGCTGTTCGTTGAATTTCACTTCCGTGCGGTTGTACTCGACCTTCCAGCCGAACGGCGTCGGGTCCCTCGTCACTTTCGCGGCCAGACTGTTGTAATACGCTCCGTCGAGCGAAAAAGGTGCGCCGCTCAGCGATGTCCAGACGTTGTCGTTGCGAACTTCGTAGTTGAGATTTCCCCGCCCGCCCTTGATGAAGGGCGAAAGACGGTACGTGCCGGACGTGTAGCGATTTCCGGTCGCGTTGGAAAGGCCGGGCGGCAACGCCCCGAATGGCGTCAAATATTGTTGCGAGACGTCGACGGAACCGTCGATGAAGAAGAAATTTTCGATCGCCTCAACCGTGCCCGTGACGTTTGCCTGGACGTAGGCCTGGTTGTTGCCGCTGGTTCGCGCATAGAGCACCACCGGCACCGAAACGGTACCTTGAAACGCCGTGTGCGCGCTCGTCTCACTGAACACGATGCCGGGAGTCAACTGGGTGACGAGATCGCTCTGCGCGCTTCCCGATGGCGCAAGGCTGACATTGTTGGTCAGCGTTTCGCTGATCCCGAACGTGGCCTGGGCACGAAACGGCTCGGCATCGACGGTCGGAGCGGCAAGCACCCACATGCCCGACAGCGAGAGCAGAACCCAACGGGCGTGCGAGCGCACCGTGCGGCATTCCAGGTCGAGCGGTGTTGGAGTGTGCTGGCGTCGCGTCGACGCGCGACGAATCCTAGGCCGCACCGTCGTCGGTGTAGTAGCCATAATAGCTTCCGACATCGGTTTGGCGAGCTTTGTTAAGCATCATCAGGACGATCTCACAGCTCTCAATGGTCGCCAGCGCCTGAGTAACGGCGTGCTGCGATGTCGTGTCGGCGCCCACGACCATGATTATTTGCCCCATGTGTGATGCGAGCACGCGCGCCTCGGTCGTTGCCAGCAGTGGCGGCGAGTCGAATATGATGATCCGATCCGAGTAGCGCGTCGCCAATTCGCGCAATAAATTGACCATCTGTTCGCTCGCCAGCAGTTCCGTTGCTCGTCGCTGGCGAGATCCGGCCGGCAACACGGAAAGCTTGTCGATATTCGTCCTGACCAGCGCGTCGGCCACATCGAGATCGTCGCGCGTGAGCAGATCGAGCAACCCCGGCTCGCTCGGCACGCCCAGTAGCGTGGGCAGCATCGGATGCGCCACATCGCCATCGACCAAAAGCACGGTGTTGTCGTACTCCATTGCCACACTCATCGCCAGGTTGACCGCAGTGAAGGTCTTGCCTTCACCCGGCAACGCGCTCGTCACCATCACGAGGTTGCGGTTCTTGGTCTTGCTGGCATCCTTGCCCAGGACGTTACGAATGATCGGACGCTTGATGACGCGGAACTCGTCGGCGAGCTGGGACTGCGGAGCGTTGGGTGAAATGAATCCGCGCGCCGCGAGACCGTGGATATCGATGTCGGCGTAGCGGATGTCCGCGCGCATCGCCGACGACGACACTATCGCCGGCGGCTGTCTTGCCTGCCCGCGTTGATGCTTGCGGACGGAGTCCACTGACACCGGTGCGGGAGCGTGCGCCTCGAGCGCCCGGATGACGGCTTCTGGCGTCGGAGCGCCAGCGCCAGCACGCGATTCAGCAACGGCGGGCTGCGCTTCGGTCAATTCAACGCCTGCCCGGCGCAATTCCTCCAGCCGTTTCGCCGCCTGTTCGATCGAGCTCATCGATGGCCTCTCACGCAACACGACCAAAAAGCAACACAAACGCGAAGACCGCGGCAAAGCCGGCGAACAGCCCGCTGAGTCCGCCAGCGAACAAATACGCGCTGCGCCTCCGCAACCGCGCCACCGCCTCGCTGGGAAGCATGGAAACCATCCCCAGGATCGGCCGCTTGGTAACATCGCGCAGGTTGCGAGCGTCATGGACGATCGGCAGCACCTGGCTCGCTACCAGGCTCGCTACTATGCCGGCGGCGAGCGAGGCGATGAACGCCAGCCCCAATAGCGCGATGCGGTTGGGGGCGACCGGCTCCGGCGAGACCCGTGGCGGATCGATGATGCGGAATTGCGCACCGCCCGCATCCTGAACGTCCACACCCATCGCGCCAGCCTCGCGTCGAGTGAGCAGGCTCTCATAAGTCTTTTTCTGCACCTCGTAGTCGCGGTTGAGTTGCGTGTACTCGGCGTCGACCTGCGGCACCAGTTGAGCCTGCTGCTTCAATTGCCGGTACTGATTCTCGTACGCAGCGAGTTTCGCGCGCGACGATGCAACGTTGGCCTCCGCCTCGGCGAGCGAGAGCCGCAGCTGCTGGAACATCGGATTGCGCTCGTAGGGTCGGGCCGCGGGCTTCGTTGCGGTCGAGTTGGCCTTGCGTCGCGCCTCGAGTTCGGTCTTCTTCTGCTCTTCGAGTTGTCCGATGAGACGCTTGGTCGACACCACGTCGGGATGCGCGTCGGTGTACTTGCGCAGCAAATCGTCGAGTTCGCGTTTCAGCGCCGCGATACGCGCGTCAATCTCGGGCACGGATTCCTGGGCCGGCGCCGCCGAATCCTCATCCTGAAACGTCGGCGTTTCGCCTGACAGTTCGCGCTTGTAGGCATCACGCGACTGCTCCGACGCCTGCATTTCCAGTCGCGCGTTATCGATGGACGCCTGCAAACCTGAAAGTCGGCTGAAGTAGTCCTGGCCATCGCGTCCGCTGACCCCCATATACTTCAGCTTGAAAAGTTTTAACCGATTTTCGGCAACCTGCAGCGTCTCTTCGTAGCGCTTGATCTGCTCATCGAGAAATTTGACCGCCGAGCGCGAATCCTGTCGCTTGTCGCCGAGGCTCGATTCGACAAAGATGCCGAGCAGCGCCTGCACGATCTTCCTGGCCCTTTCCGCACTCGGATCGCGATAACTGATGACGTAGAGGTTCGTCGACGAGCTTCCGCTGAGCTGGATCGTTCGCATCACGCCGTCGACCAGTTCGTCACGCGCGACCCCGGGCTTGACGGTCAGATCCAGGTCAGCGGTTCGAATCAGCTTTTCGACGTTGGGCCGGCTGATGAGCGTCCGGCTCATCAACGCGACCTGCTGGTCCACGTTGGGTTGGATCGCAAGGCCCGCCAGCAGCGGCCGCAGCAGCGATTCCGTATCCACGTAAACACGTGCGCTCGCTTCATAGCGTTCGGGAATGCGGTTGACGACGACGACGCCAATGATCGCGGCGAGCCACGCCGCAGCCAGGCCGATCCAGCGCCGGTGCCACATGCCCCGAAGGTAACCAAGCACTTGTTGCAATAAGTCATGCATACGTGTCGACTATGTCGAAGTAGAAGATGCCCTGCCCCGCGCGCCGCCGGTTAGAACCAGCTCTGCGGGATTATGAGGATGTCGCCCGGGCGCATATCGACGTTGGCGGTAATGTCCCCGCGCTTCACCAGATCGCGAAGCCGAACGCTATACAGTTTCCCGCCTTCGGATACACGGAAGATGCGCGCTGCGTTACCGTCCGCAAAATCAGTCAGGCCACCGACCGCGATCATCACGTCAAGGAGCGTCATCTGCGTTCGGAAGGGAAGAACCTGCGGTGTCGCAGCTTCACCGATAACCCTGATCTGCTGCGTCGGGGGTCCGACAAAGGTGGTAACGATCACCGTCACCACCGGATCGCGAATGTATTTGACCAGCGCCTTTTCGATGTCGCGGGAGAGCTCGGTCGGCGTCTTGCCCAACGCAGGCAAGTCATCGATGAGGGGTGTGGTGATTTTGCCGTCGGGGCGCACGGGCACGCTCATCGATAGCTCGGCGTTTCGCCACACGATAATGTTGACCGTATCGAGGGGCCCGATCAGATAGTTGTAGTCGAGCGTCGCCGCTTCGGTCGGCGCGGGAGGATATTGCGGAGTCGCGCAACCGGCGAGGAGCAAGGCCAGGGCGATGCCGGCGAACACGGTCACCAGACCCGATCTCCCCGCCGCTGGGGGGGCGCTGCTATTCACGATGGGCTCCATACCTGCTCCTCTTCTTGACCGAAACAGCAAAAATTCTAGCATCCGCACATCGCAGCGATGCTACCGTTTAGCGTGCGGGGCATACATCTTATGCGATTTTCATGATTTTTGCTCCGTGCCTGACAGTATCGCGCCGCTCTGCAGCTTTCCCTCGGTAACGCGGCGGGGGAGTGGCGTCTTATCTGGACCGGTACAACTGTACGGTAGATTACAGAATGTCAGGGACAACGTCGGCGTCTGGCACCCAAGGCCAAGGCCTTGCGCCGACTCGCGTCCTGCTGCACTGCGGTAGTTTGTTCAAAGCGTGGCAGAATCTGCGAAATCGACATATGCATGGCTACAGAGTTGCTTTGCCGGCGCATCACCGCCCACGGCGTCGCGGGGTCAGGCAGCAAGCGTTCCGCCGAGTTCCACAAGGGGGAATATTCACGCGGAGAGCGGGCTCGAACATGCGATCTGCGCATCGAGTTGCAAAACGGATGCACACAGATCGCCCTGTAGCGGTCACCTGCGCAACTACACCTTCAGTTCCACGTTCGCGCGTTTACTCCGACCCGCGCGGCTTGGATTGTAGGAGAACCGTGGCGAGACGCAGCTCGATTCTGTTTACTGTCGAGTGACGAGCGCAAGGCTCGTCAGATGCGAGCCTTGCTTGGTCTGCCAGGGCAGCGCGCCCAGCGGACACACCTTGATTGCGGCATTTTCTCGCCCGATCCGGCGCAGTGCCTGGAACGGTCCGAAGATGATGGTACCGTCTGGATACATGAGCCGGGCGTCGGGGTAATAGTCGTGCAGCAGGATCACGCCGCCCGGATTGAGCAGCCGCAGCCCCGCAGCGACCTCCTGGTAGACCGCGTTGGCCGAATGGTCGCCGTCGAGGAAAATGAGGTCGAACCGTTCCGCCGTTGCCTGCATGAACGCCAGCGACGATTGGGCGCAAAAGCTGATGCGCTCGCGGCATCCCAACTGCCGCGCATTCGCCGCCGGTGCTCGCGGCAATCCCAGTTGTTGCCACGGACCGTGAGCGGCATTGACGTCGACCACGTCGACGGTTGTCACCGTTGCCTCGAGTCCGCTGCGCTTCAAAGCCTGCGCGATGTACAGCGTAGACGCGCCGATGTGCGTGCCGACCTCGAGCACGCGCCGAGGTCGTAACGCCGTGACGAGATAGAACAACGCACGCCGATCACCCGGATTCACCCCGCCGTAAAGATCGATGTCCTTCATTACCGCGCCGATTTCAGCTTGCGCAGCCAGCCACGACGGTTCGATCGTCGTTTCGCCGAAGGCCGCAAGCAGTGACGCGCAGTCGCTGGCCGGCCGCAGGTGCGCGGCGTCGAAGTGCAAGGGCGGCACCAAGCCGAGCCGCTGCCGGTCGCGCAGGTTGCGCAAGGTGTTGAGCACCGGAACGGGCAGTAACTTCGCGACCAGTTGTTTCACGGATTTTCCTTGCCGCGGCGACGCC
>JBDTLK010000105.1:0-13760 GCA_039934835.1 Edaphobacterium sp. (SeqCode)
GCTCGGTCACCGATCCACTTGTTGAAGGCCGTCGAAAACATCGATGCGATGCGACGCACCGCCGACCATAAATGCTTGGCTGCCACTGGGCTCCCCTGCCGGTACCATTTAAGGACCGGTACAGAACACTGTGCGCGATCGTCCGCACGTGGCCTATCGGCGCGAATCCGATTCGTTTGTAGGACAGCCGGGATCATTTGGCGTTTCACCGCGTCTCGCCGCCGGTTCAAAGGCGTAGTTGGCGGCACGCTCCATCGCCACGAAGCGCGCATGCGCGTGGACGACGTTGCACAGCAGTGGTGAAGCGTATCTCGGCACCTAGCTCGACCTTGGCTTGGAGTCCGAATTGCCCGGCTTCGCGTCGTCATCCTCGCGCGCGTCGACGCCGATAAGACGCGAGACGCGCACCGGCACGTCCTGGCGTTGAAACTGAGCCACGCGATCCTGCAGCTTGCGGTCGGTCACCGTCATGCGCGATCGCAAGCGAATATATTCCGCCCAGGAAGCGATGATATAACGCTCGACGAAGCGCCCCTCTTCGCCGAGGTCGCGAAACACGCGCCAGCTGGAAGCCCCGTTGCGGCGCCGGGTTGCTTCGACACCATGGATGGCGCGCAAGAATGCTTCACGGTGGTCGGAGTCGATGCGATAGTCGATCTGGATCAGTACGGGACCATCGTCGGGCAGCGGCTCCGCAGCGATGGCCATGTCCGGCAGTTGCACACCGGGCGTGATGTCGGCTTCCTCGCCCATCGCGACGCGCACGCGACGGTTCAACAGGTGAAGTACGATCATTAGACCGGCCGATGCGGCCAGCGCGACGTGTGTTCCAACCGCCGCCGCCAGGCCTCCCCACAGCGCGCTGCCTATTGCCAGGCTCGCCTGAACGGCAACGATGTTCATGCCAACCGCGCGCGCGCGCACCCATGCCGGAGCGCTGCTCTGGGTACCGGCGGAAAGGCTCGCGAACACCGTGACCCACGCGACCCCCGCGCAGGCGGCGCCTATGACGGCCAGCGCCGTGATGCCAGTGGCAGCGACCAGCACAGTTGCAAGCGTCCACAGCAGAACGCCGGACGTCACAACGGCGTTCAAAGTGCGACTTCGCAGCTGTCGTGGTATCGCCAACGCGCCCACGACCGCACCTGTT
Organism: Edaphobacterium sp. (SeqCode); assembly: GCA_039934835.1. Taxonomy (GTDB): domain Bacteria; phylum Pseudomonadota; class Gammaproteobacteria; order Burkholderiales; family Casimicrobiaceae; genus PALSA-1003. The sequence continues at coordinate 1,151 of JBDTLK010000105.1, forward strand.
CCAAAGGCTGCGGAGAGCAATCCGAAACCGCCGGCACCGAGGCCCAGTTGATCGCGCGCGATGACGGGTAACAACGCCCAGAAGGCGCTGGCGCAGACGGCAAAGTTCAGGTTGCGGATAATGAGCGAGCGCATGGCTACGGAGTGCCGCGCATAGCGAAGCCCGCTGAGCACGCCTGACAACAGTCTCTCCGGCACGCCGGGCAGCGGCCGTTCGCGGCTTTTCCAGCGATGCAATGCGACCAACATGACGGTGAAAAAGAGCGCACCTGCGAGAAATGCGATACCGGTCCCATGCCACGCGGCAATCGCGCCGGCCAGCGCCGGTCCGACGGCCCGCGCGACGTTGAAGGCGACCGCGCTCAGCGCGACGGCACTCGGCAGCTCGCTGCGGGACACCAGCTCGTTGACGCTTGCCTGCTGCGACGGCAGGTAGAACGTGAATCCGGTACCGATGAGGAAGGTAAGCGCGAGCAGCGCTACGGGTCCGGTCAGGTCGAAAAGCGTGGCTCCGCCGAGGATGAGTGTGGCGGTGACCAGTACGCACAATGTGACGAGAATGATTCGTCGGCGATCGACAATGTCCGCAAGCGTTCCTGCGACCAGTCCGAACAGCAGCGTAGGCAGGGTGCTCGCGGTCTGCACCAATGCGACCATGAGCGGCGAGGGTGTGAGCGTGGCCATCAGCCATGCGGCGATGGTCGCCTGCATGGTGTAACCGAGCGCAACCCCGATGGAACCCAGATAGAAGATTCGAAACGGAGCGTTGCGCAGTGGCGACGAGGCGAACTGCCGGGATACAAAAGAGGCCACGGGCATCGTCATGCCGAGAGTCTATCGCGATGCGGCGGTGGATGTGCCGCCCTTCGACCGGCCATGCGCCATCTTGGCGATAGCTGAAGGCCAAAGATGTTATCCAACGACGCGACCCTCTATTGAGGCTACACTGCGGCGATGCCACGGTGCGAACGCACACTGGGGTCCGTAACATTCATGCGCCCTAGGCCCAATGGTTACCGTTACGTTTCAGCAGCACAGACCATCCGATGTGCCGCAATATTCGCGTTACCAACAAATGAAAGGAGTTTGAAATGGGCCTGATGGATATTTTGAATCAATACGCAAGTCCAGCAATCGGCAATAACACCTCCGGGGTCGGCGATCACTACGACGAAGTTGCGCGCGGCGCGCCGCCGAACGTCGTGGGCCAGGGATTGGCGGATGCGTTTCGCGATGACAAGACGCCGCCTTTTGGCGAAATGGTAGGCCAGATGTTTGGCCAATCCGACTCGCAGCAACGGGCCGGCGTTCTAAACCAGTTGCTGCGCTCGATCGCGCCCGGCATTCTGGCGACGCTGGGTGGTGGCATCCTCGGGCGCATGTCGGCACAAGGCAGCGGGAGCGCTCCGGCGTTGACGCCGGAACAAGCTTCGCAGATCACGCCAGCGCAGGTTCAGGAGATAGCGAACCACGCGGAACAGCACGATCCGACCATCATCGACAAAATCGGCGGTTTCTACGCGGATCATCCGCAGGTCGTCAAGACGCTTGGCAGCGCCGCGCTCGCGATCGCGCTCGCCGGAATTTCGAATCGCATGCGTGCGTGACAACCGCGCTCCGGCGTACAAGGCGGATCATGTGCGCTTCCCGACATTTCGGCCGCCGGTTCTTCCCTGCGACGGTGCGGTGCCTTGCCGGGGACAACTATGAGGGGTACCCTACCGCCGGTGCGGAGCCGGTCGTGCTCCACGGGAGCAGGCCTGGAGCGCATTTGTGGATGCACTTCGCAGAAAAACCCGAATTTCTATGATCATCCTGGCCACCGCGCTTATCACGATCGCGGCTACGCTGATCGTAATGAACTTGATGAGCGGCGAAAAGAAGATCGAGCGTGCGATCCCGCGGCTGTACTCCGTGCACGATCTCCAATTCCGTCGCGTCATGGGCATGCTTCTTGGCCCGGCGATCGTAAGTGGCAACAAAGTCGAGGTGCTGCTGAACGGTGACGAGATTTTTCCAAGCATGCTGCAGGCAATCCACGCAGCGCGCCAGACCATCACGTTCGAAACTTACATTTATTGGTCAGAAGTGACCGGTCGCCAGTTCGCAACCGCATTGAGCGAGCGCGCCAAGGCTGGGGTGAAAGTGCATGTGCTTCTCGACTGGCTGGGCAGCTCCAAGATGGACAGCGCCAGCCTTGCGACGATGGAGCAGGCTGGCGTCGAGATCCGACGTTTCCACGCACCCCGCTGGTACAACTTGGGCAGACTCAACAATCGTACCCATCGCAAAGTGTTGATCGTCGACGGCTCCATCGGCTTCACGGGCGGAGTCGGCATCGCCGATCAATGGACGGGCAAAGCGCAAGACCCGGATCATTGGCGCGACACGCACTTTCGCGTCGAGGGCCCGGTGGTGGGACAGATGCAAACGGTGTTCATGGACAACTGGGTCAAGGCCACTGGCAGCATATTGCACGGCGTCGAATATTTTCCAGCGCTCGCCCCCGTAGGCGACAGCGCCGCGCAAATGTTCAGCAGCTCTCCGTCTGGCGGGAGCGACAGCATGCAGCTCATGTACCTGCTGGCGATCACGGCCGCCGAACACTCGATCTACCTTTCCAGCGCTTACTTCGTCCCGGATGCGCTGACGTTGCGTACGCTCGTGGATGCAGCCCGCCGGGGGGTGCGTGTGCAGATCATCACCCCCGGCGCGCATATGGATGCGGACACCGTGCGCGAGGCTTCGCGCGCGCATTGGGGCGACCTGCTCACGGCTGGCGCGGAAATGCACGAATATCAGCCGACGATGTTTCACTGCAAGGTCATGATCGTCGACGAGCTGCTCGTCTCGGTGGGCTCAACCAACTTCGACAATCGGTCGTTTCGACTCAACGACGAGGCCAACCTGAACGTCTACGACGAGGTGTTCGCTCGGCAGCAAATCGGCATTTTTAGTGACGACCTCAAGCGATCGCGTCGAATCACCCTGGAGGACTGGCAATCGCGGCCGTTGCGGGAGAAAGTGGTGGAGCACGTCGCATCGCTTTTGGACGCGCAACTCTAGGATCGCAATATAAACACTGTAGCGACCTGCCGCTTCTCGACGGAGCCATTTAATGCATACCAACCTCGCCTTGATTGCTCTCGCTGCAATGTCCTTGGGCGGTTTCCACTGCGCCGAAGCCCAACAGCGGCCGGAGCCCCCTGCGCTGCTGGCGGCGCAACGGCAGGCGATGCAGCCGCTGGCGTTCATGGACGGGGTCTGGAGAGGTCCGGCATGGACGATACTTCCTTCGGGTGAGAAGCACTCGGTCACGCAGACTGAGCGCATCGGTCCATTCCTGGACGGAACGGTCAAGGTCATCGAGGGCAGGGGTTATGACGCGGATGGCAAGTTGTCGTTCAACGCCTTCGGTACCGTCTCCTACAATCCTGAAACGCGCGGTTTCACCATGCACGCCCATGCGCAGGGCCACGTTGGCGACTTTGTCTTGACGCCTACGGCAGACGGGTTCGTTTGGGAGATCCCCGCGGGGCCTGCAGTGATCCGGTACACCGCAGTGGTCAACGACGGCACATGGAAAGAATTCGGCGATCGCCTCGTACCTGGTAAAGAACCAGTCAGGTTCTTCGAAATGAATCTCAGGCGGGTCGGTGATACGAGCTGGCCTTCGGCGGGAGCGATCGGCGCCAACTAATCGCAATCCATGCTGATGGGCAAGCGTAGATTGATACCGAAGCGTACGGACGCCCCCGCCTAGCGCCATAAAGCGCGTATGCGTGCGGCAATGTCAATGCTCGCGGACGCATCGGCACGCTGTGTCTGCGGACCTTCAGTCATCTGTGGCACCACTGGCCACGCGCACGACGCGAACGATCTGGCAACGGCGTTCGTGATGAAGCGACTGCGCTGCGCGTAGACGTGTCGGTCGCCGCAGGCGCGTTGCTGGGTGATGAAAAAGCGTTGCGGCACCAGCAGTTGCAGCTCGTCCTTGGCCCGGGTCATGGCCACGTACAGGAGCCGCCGCTCCTCTTCGAGTTCCTCGCTCGTGCCGGTTCCCATATCGGACGGGATGCAGCCGTCGACGACATTCAGTATGTGTACCGTCTTCCACTCCTGCCCTTTCGCGGAGTGAATGGTCGACAGGATCAGATAATCGTCGTCGCGTCGTGGTATACCGGCAAGGTCGCTGGTGGCCTCGGGCGGGTCGAGCGTCAACTCGGTGAGAAACCGCTCGCGCGACGCGTATGTCAACGCGATCTGTTGGAGCGCAACGAGGTCGCCCTGGCGTATGTATGCATCCTCGTAGATGCGCTGCAGATGCGGCTCATACCAGCGCGCAACGAGTTCCATCTCCGCCGGCCAATGCGAACTGGGGGCGCGCAATGCTCGAAAGAGTGTTACGAAGGGATCCCAGTCCGCGCCGACGGATGGCGGCATGTCGAAGCTCGCTATGGCAGCAGCGGGGTTCGGTGCGGCCGCTACCTGGTCGAAAAGCCTTGCGGCGGTGACTGGTCCAACGCCGGGCAGCAGGCAGGCAGCGCGAAATCCGGCAATCTGGTTGCGGGGATTTTGGCCCCAGCGAAGGACGCTGAGCACGTCCTTCACGTGCGCGGCTTCCAGGAACTTCAGGCCGCCGTACTTCACGAATGGAATTCCGCGTCGCGTCAGTTCGAGTTCGAGTTGCGCACTATGGCTCGAGCTGCGAAAAAGTACCGCCTGCGACTTGAGCGCGATGCCACGCTCGTGGGTCTCGAGCACGCGCTCGGCCACATACCGCGCCTGATCGGCGCCGTCCCGAACAGTGATGAGCGCAGGCTTCAGCGACGACCTGCGCTCCGTCCACAGATTCTTGGTGAAGCGCTCGGGAGCCAGATCGATCACGGCGTTCGCCGCGTCGAGAATAGGTTCTGTGGAGCGGTAGTTACGGTCAAGAGTCACGACGCGTGCCGCGGGCGCAAAATTGCTCGGAAAGTCGAGAATGTTGCGCACTGTCGCGGCACGAAACGAATAGATGGACTGCGCGTCGTCGCCGACGACGGTCACGCCTTTGCCATCAGGTTTCATGGCTAGCAGAATCGAGGCCTGTAGCCGATTGGTGTCTTGATACTCGTCGACGAGGACGTGATCAAACCGTTCTCCGACTTCCTGCGCGAGCAGTGGCACCTTGACCATGTGCGACCAATAGAGCAGCAGATCGTCGTAATCCAGAACATTCTGATTTTGTTTCCTGCTTACGTAGGCGTCGAAAAGGTTCCTGAGCTCGGGCTCCCAGTTGGCGCACACAGGGAAAACGTCATCGATTACCTCACGAAGCGAGAGCCCGCTATTGACGGCGCGCGAATAAATCGCAAGACAGGTGGTTTTCCCGGGAAAGCGCTTCACCTTAGCGGACAATCCCAGATCGTGACGCACGATAGCGAGCAGATCCTCGGCATCGCCTCGGTCGACTACGGAGAACGCTGCGTCCAGGCCAATTCGCGGGGCGTATTCCCGGAGCAGGCGCGCGCCAGTGCCGTGAAATGTTCCGGCCCATGGCAAAGCAATCGGGCCGTGATGCGTCCCTGCGCCCAGGACGCGGTGCAGCACTTGCCCAGCGCGGCTCTCCAGCTCCGCCGCTGCACGTCGCGAGAAGGTGAGCAGGAGTAGGCGTTGCGGGTCCGCTCCGTTGACGACAAGATGCGCGACGCGGTAGGCGAGGGTATTCGTCTTACCCGAGCCGGCTCCGGCAATGACGAGCAAGGGGCCTTCTCCGCCAGGAGATAATTTTCCGACGCCGTGCTCGACGGCGATCCGTTGCTGCGGATTCAGCTCGGAAAGATAGTCGGCGGCGCGCGAGTCTTGGAGGCAGGGCACTGAATTCAACACTGGCTCGATGGCAAATTCGCTCGAACACCTGCGCCCCTGTCGGCACCATGAGCGAACGATCGTTCGATGTCAAATAATATGCTACATCTCGGGTACTGCGCCAGTCCGAGGACCTGCTCGGCTGATTGTCCTACGCTGGTATCAGACGCCTGCCGATTGGCATCACCGGCCGATGAGGCAAAACTCATTTTTCGGGCTGCTTCGCCAATCGATGGCGGAAGTCTTGAGATCGTGATTCCCTCAACAGGAGCTGGCCATGTCAGATACGACTTCGATTACATCTGGAACCCTGATTGCCGCAGAAAAGGTCAACGGGACGAGTGTTTACAACCCGGCCGGTGACAAGCTTGGCAGCGTCGACGACATCATGCTCGACAAGGTAAGTGGACGCGCGATTTACGCGGTGATGTCGTTCGGCGGTTTTCTGGGTATGGACAAGAAACACCATCCGCTGCCGTGGTCGACCCTGAAATACGACCCGCAAAAGGGTGGCTACGTGGTCAATATGGACAAGAAACTGCTCGAGGACGCACCGTACTTCGACGAAGATTCCGATTTCGAATGGACACCTGACTACGGCCGCAGGGTCGACAAGTATTACGACTCGCCTAGCTACTGGTAGGCGCTTCGGAAGCGGGGGACAGCGGTCGGATAACGGGTTTCATTTCTGCATTATCGGAGCTGTCCTGCGCAGATCGCCTGGCCGTGCCGAGTTGGCGGCGGTCGACGCAGAACCGGCGGCCGGAATCAGCGGCTGGCTGGTTCTGCGCTCCGCGTTTTCCACCTCAGACTCACCACCAGCACGAGGCCCGCCGAGACGAGAATGGATAAGGACGTAACTCTCATCAACAACAACGCCGCGACGGCTCCGCCCGCATAGGACATCCACATCAACGCAGCGCCGGTCGACGTGCCGCGGGCTCGATGCTCCGGGCGCGGGTCGCCGGCAAGCGCGTCAACAGCGTTCTCCGCCAGTCGCCGGGCACTTTGGACTCCGGCGATGACCGGCATGCCGTTGTCCGTGGCTCGTGTCGATGACATCTCGATTCCTACTGACGTGGTGACGATACGCGCTCGTGTCTACACGCCGGAGCCTAACCAAGCGTATCCAATGCTGGTCTATTTGCACGGCGGGGGATATGTGAAGGGTGGACTCGACGAGAGCGACACGTTTTGCCGGAATCTGTCGGCCCTTTCGCGACACGTGGTAATTGCCGTCGACTATCGGCTCGCTCCCGAATCCCCCTTCCCGGCGGCGGTCGATGACGCAATCGCCGCGTGCGCATGGGCGTGTGCGCACACGGTCGATCTTGGCGCAGCGCCTGGTCCAATAGTGATTTGCGGTGAGAGCGCGGGTGGCAATCTTGCAGCCGTCACCTGTCTTCATGCACGGTCGGATCCGAGAATCGCGATCCGCTATCAGGTGCTGCTGCAGTCAGTCGTCGACCTCGCGCTCAATTTTCCATCAATAGCAATGAAGCCTACCGAGTGTCTCGTGGCGCGCGAGGACCTCGCTTGGTACTACAAGACCTATGCGGGTGAGAGCTACGAAATGAAAGATCCGCAGGTCTCACCGCTGTACGCAGCCGATTTATCCGGATTGCCGCCCACACTTATCATCGCCGCCGAATACGATACGCTGCGCGATGAAGCCGAGGCGTATGCAAAGCGTCTCGAGGCCGCGCATGTGCCGACGGTTTATTCCTGCTACCCCGGAATGATTCACGGTTTTTTGCAAATGGGCGGGCTCGTTGCCGACGCGCGGGCTGCAATCACGGAAATCGCGCGTGCCCTCGTGCCCGAATTGTCGGGCGATGCCGCTCTGCATGCCGCCGGGTTCGGCGAATGCCATTGAACTTTTCGGCGGTCGGCCCGCTGTCCCTGTTGAGTTGTTGCACCCTTCTGACGCCGCCGCCGATACCTATGGCGCTGTCGAAGCGCTTGAGTCCCATCAGGTCGATGGTGAAGAGCGGCGCCTTCTGGTGGTTCCCGGTGATTGAACTTGGACAGGTAGTCCTATTCGGCCTTCACCTCGGCGAGGATTGCCTCGCTGCGTCGAGCGAGGATCGAGGTGTCCGAATTCACGGCGATGAAGGCAAACCCGGCCTTGAACAGCGCGCGCGCTTCGGCGATGTTGAAATTCAGGATTCCTGCCGCCTTGCCGGTCTTGTTGATGCGCACCACTGCTCCGGTGATGACCGCGTTCACCGCGGGAGCCCCCGGCTGACCAAATAGACCCATGCTCGCCGCCAGGTCGTTGGGGCCGATGAACAGCGCATCGATGCCATCGATCGCGGCGATTTCCTCGATGGCCGCGATCGCCTTGGGCGATTCGAGCTGAACGATGAGGCATTGCTCCTGCCGGTAGGTTTCACCGTAGTTCTTGACGCGCGCGTAACTGTTGGCGCGCATGTTGCCGCTGACGCCGCGGATCCCGTGTGGCGGATAGCGCGTCGCCGCCACCGCAGCCTGAGCTTCGGCGGCGGACTGGACGTTGGGGAACATCAGCGTGCGCACTCCGGCGTCGAGCAGGCGTTTGACCATGATCGGTTCGTTCCATGGAATGCGCACCGCCAGTTCCGCCGTGCCACCGCAAGCGGCGCGAATATGCTCGGCGACTTGCGAGGGATCGACGGTGGTGTGCTCCATGTCGAGCAGCAGCCAGTCGTAGCCTGCGCCGGCGAGGATTTCCGTTGCCGTCGGCGATTCGAGCGTCAGCCACAGTCCCGGCTGCCTGCTGCCGTCTCCGAGGCGACGCTTGAATACGTTTTCGCGAAGTTTGCGGCCAGTTGTCATTCTCATTACCTCCCTGGGCGGAGCCCGATACCTTGCTTGTATTGAACCCACGGTGTCAGCACATAGCGATCGAGCGCCGGGCCGACGAAATTGAACCCGAGACCCGGCCGCTGCGGCAAGGGCGATCCTGCCGTCGCGGACTTCGAGCTGGGTGTCCACGACGCGCCGGAAATTGAGCACCTGATCGTCGGGAAAGAATTCGATATAGCGCGCATTAGGGGTCGCGGTCACCAGATGAATGTGCAAGTCGTGGAACCAGTGCGGCAGCACGGTGATTTCGTAGCTCGCCGCGGTCGCCGCAATGCGACCGAATTCGGAGATGAACGTAGGGATCGTATTTCTCGTACGCGCGCACAAAGCGTTGTGCAGTTGGATAATACCGCCACGCGTTGTTCGCATCGAGCATCAGCGAGACGTCATTGCCGATGCGCTCGCGCACCGCGGCGATGCATCAGCCAAACCTCTGCTCGGTCACGGCATCGAACAGGCACGCCTTGCGCATTGACAGGCGTGCGCTCTGCCCGCGTCGCTGGCATGCATTATTGCGACTCGGCAAATATACTGTCAACAAAAGAGTTGACAAAGGACATTCACGTCGCGCGCTCAGCCTGATTCGATGTCTCCCGCTGGTGCGGTGTGCCGGCCTGAAGGCACAATGGCGCGCGGCAAATACATTCAGCGCCCGCGGCCTCCCCAACTCGATTGATACCAAACCGGTCGCCAACGAGCGCATTCAACGGAGATCACGCATGAAGCAATCAGCAATACTGGTAACCGGCGCCAGCCGCGGCATCGGCCGCGCCACTGCCGAACGGCTGGCAAGCAGTGGACGTTTTGTGGTGGGTCTTGCGCGCAATCCGGGCGATGGAGCATTCCCGGGCCACTTCCAAGCGGTCGACCTCGCTGACCGCGAGGCCACTCGCGCGGTCCTCGACGCCGTAAACGAGCGCTTCGAGATAAACGGTTTGGTAAACAATGTGGGATTCAATATCGGCCAGCCATTGGAGGCGCTGGACCTGGCGAGCTTCGAGAAAGTCGTCGATCTCAACGTGCGGACGTCGATTCAGTGCGCGCTGGCCGTGCTTCCGGGGATGCGAACGCGGCGCAAGGGACGCATCGTCAATGTTTCCAGCCGCGCGCTACTTGGACGTGAAGGTCACAGCAGCTACTCGGCCGCGAAAGCGGCATTGATTGGCCTGACTCGCACGTGGGCGCTGGAGCTCGCGCCACACGGCATCACAGCCAACGTCGTCGCGCCCGGTCAGACGGCGACCGAAATGTTCCGTAATAACAACCTGATTGAGTTCGGTGCACCGCGTGGCCGACCGCTGGAGCATTTCACGAATCGAATACCGATGCGACGGCTCGGAGAACCGGACGAGATTGCCGCGGCGATCGAGTTCTTTCTTTCGGATGGCGCTTCGTATGTCACCGGACAGGTGCTGTACGTCTGCGGGGGGCTTTCGATAGGCAACGTCGCGCCGTAGTCCGCAGGAAACAGCGCCGTCCATTTGCTCTGGCTCGAAGAGCCGCTGCACGAACATGCCGTCGATGCGACCGCCGCGCACGCGTTGCGGTCGTATGCCAACGATCGCGGCATCAGCATTGCTATTGGTGAAAAGATCGCGACCATGAGCCGTCGCGCAGGTGTGTCGCAGCGCATCCTTTACCGGGATGCAGGGCGCAGGGCCGAACGCATGAGTCCGGCGGATGCTGGCGATACCGTCGAAGCCGGATGCCCGCTATGTCATGCGGCGACCAGTCCGCGTCGTGGCTTCGCGCGAGCGGCATCTCCTACGACGGCTGTCGCGCGACGCCACGCAGCGACAGTTCCGCCGCGCGATGACAGCTCACGAAATGGTTCGGGGCGATCTCTTCCAGTGCCGGAGATTTTTCGCGGCAGACCGCTTGCGCGTACTGGCACCGCGGATGAAAATGGCAACCCGAGGGCGTATTGGCCGGGTCGGCGACTTCGCCCTGGAGCACGATGCGCTCGGCGCGAAGGCGCGGATCGGGTATCGGCACCGCCGACAGCAGCGCCTCGGTGTACGGGTGCCTTGGCGACGCGAACAGTGCTTCGGTGGGCGCGGTCTCCACGATCCTGCCGACATACATGACCGCGACGCGCTCGCTGATGTGCTTCACGACGCTGAGGTCGTGGGCAACGAACAGGTAGGTCAGTCCGAGCTTCTCCTGCAGCTCGAGTAGCAGGTTCAGGATTTGTGCCTGGACCGAAACATCCAACGCCGAAACAGGTTCGTCGGCGACCACAAGCCGCGGATTCAGGGCCAGCGCCCTGGCGATGCCGATACGCTGACGCTGCCCGCCGGAGAAGGCATGCGGGTAGCGCCGCATGTACTCGGGCCGCAGGCCCACCAGCCGCAGCAGTTCCACGACTCTGTCCGTACGCTCCTGAACGTTGCCCACGCCGTGGACGCGTAACGGCTCGCCGACGATGTCGAAGAGCGTCATGCGCGGATTCAGCGACGAAAACGGGTCCTGGAAGATCATCTGCATCTGCCGCCGCAACGAGCGCAACCGAGCTTTCGGAACGGTCACCACGTCGACCATTGCGCCGTTATCCGATAGCAGGATCTCGCCGGTCGTTGGAGCAACGGCGCGCAGAATGCAGCGCGAAGTCGTGGTCTTGCCGCAACCGCTCTCGCCGACGAGCGACAGGGTCTCTCCGCGATTGATGGTAAAGCTCACGTCGTCAACTGCCTTTACCATGCCAACCGTCTTCTGAAGCAGTCCCCTGCGAATCGGAAAATACTTCTTCAGGCCCCTGACATCGAGCAGCACCGACGTTCCCGAAGCGGCAGCGCGGCTGGTCATGCTCGTCCGCTGCCGTTCATTGGTAGAGAAAACAGCTGGCGGTGCGGCCTTCGCCGACTGCCAGCAGCGGTGGTACCGCGGAGTCGCAACGGCCGGGCATGAAGGACACGCAGCGCGGATGGAAGGGGCAGCCAGTCGGCCGGTTGAAGGGGTGGGGAATGGTTCCGGTGATGGTCGGCAGCTTCATCCTTGGCACCGATTCGATGCTCGGTATCGACTGCAGCAGCGCCTTCGTATACGGATGCTTGGCGTCGTGAAAGATGGCATCGACCGGTCCTTGCTCGACCACGCGGCCGAGATACATGACAACCACGTCGTCGGCCATCTCCGCGACCACGCCGAGGTTGTGCGTGATGAGCATGATGGCCATGCCGCGTTCCCGCTGGATCTTGCGCAGCAGGTCCAGGATCTGCGCCTGCGTGGTGACGTCCAGCGCCGTGGTGGGCTCGTCGGCGATGAGCAGGCGCGGATCGCACGACAAGGCGACCGCGATCATCGCCCGCTGGCGGAGGCCGCCGCTTAGTTCGAAGGAGTATTCGTCGATGCGCCGCTCGGGCTTCGGGATGCCAACGCTGCGCAGCGCCTCGATGCCACGCAGGCGCGCCTCTTTCCGGCTGACCGAATTGTGCAGCATGATCGCTTCGATGATCTGCGCGCCTACGGTGTGCACGGGGCTGAAGGACGTCATCGGTTCCTGAAAGATGAGGCCGATGTCGCCACCGCGAATCGAGCGCATTGCCGCGCTGTCGGGCTTGAGCTTGACGACATCGGTCTGTTTCCCGTTGGCGCGGGTCAGGACGATTTCGCCGGCGACAATTCGCCCGGGAGGATCGACAATGCGCAGGATCGACTGCGCCGTGACACTTTTCCCGCAGCCACTCTCCCCGACGATCCCGACCGTCTTTCCCGGAGCCACGTCGAACGAAACACCGTCGACGGCTTTGGTCGTTCCCTCGTCCTGGAAGAAACTGGTCTTCAGGTCTCTTACCGAGAGGAGCGGTTGCGCTGCCTTCTGCATGAGCCGTTCTACAGGTAGGGATCCGCCGCATCCCGGATGCCGTCGCCCATGAAGTTGAACGCGAGCACGGCGACGATGACGGCAATCGATG
>JBDTLK010000106.1:0-13542 GCA_039934835.1 Edaphobacterium sp. (SeqCode)
TTCGCCACTCGCCGCCAGGGTTGCCCCCGCGCTGCCGTTCGACTTGCATGTGTAAAGCATGCCGCCAGCGTTCAATCTGAGCCAGGATCAAACTCTTCAGTTTAATCACTGTATTCTCTGCAAGAACTCATACTGACGTTGACCAATTTCACCTCACTACCGGACCCCCGGAGTTACCCCCAGCGGCCTGGCAATTCAGTCATTGGCCACGAGCCTGAAAGCCGTGAAAGCTTCCAAGCCCGCTTCCTTCAGTGTGAGAACTACTGCTTGTTTCCTTGAGTACTCCATGGCCGCACTGCGCTTGCCGCACCGGTTGCCCGGCGTGGCTACGCCGCAAGCCTCGGAGCATCCCGCAGCCCCAAGCACCCACACTTATCGGTTGTTCAGATTGTTAAAGAGCGCGGCGCCGGGAAAACTAGGTGCCGAGAGACGCGATTATAGCGCATAAACCGCATCCGTCAACAGCCCCTGTTCATGTCAAGCCTTGGAAAAGGCGCCACCGGTTGCAGCGAGCTTCAAATCTGGGGGGCGGAAGTCACTTTTTCAAGTAGCATTCGTGCGCTGTCCGCCCAGGAAAGCCACCCAGGCGCCAGGGCGCGACCGGGCGCCGCGTGCGCCACCGCACGCTGCCGCCGGCGCAGCACCGTTTCGAGCGAGCGCGGTTCACCGAGAGCGAAATAGGCTGGGTAGTCGCCGCCAATTTCCCGGAATACGTCGATGTCGCTGGCGATCACGGGCAAGCCGTAATGCATTGCCTCGACCAGCGGCAGTCCGAAACCCTCGCAACTGGAGGCGAAAATCAGCGCCGAAGCATGGCGATACACATAGTCGAGTTCCGCATCCGATGCTGCTTCGAACCACACGAGCAGGCGCCCGAATTGCGGGTGGTCGCGGATGCGGTGCGCGAGATCATCGGAGCGCCAGCCGAGTCGGCCGACGATCAAGAGACGCGCGTCGATGTCGTCCTGCCACAGTCGCTCGAAGGCGTCGAGCATCAATCGATGATTCTTGCGCGGCTCGACAGTGCCGACGGTCAGATACACACCGGCGCCTGGATCGATGCACGCCTTCGCCACGGCGTCGAGTGAAATCCCGGACGCACCCTGGTAATCGAGCCCGGAGCCCAGGTAGAAGTGATCGATGCGCGGCGGCGGCATCAGGCCGATGCGCGCGAGGTGCGCTCGCAACTCGCGGGCGACCGTGCCCGATATTCCCAACATGCCATGCGCAAATGGCACCACGCGCCGCAACCACTTGTCGAGAAGGATCGGCGTTCCCTCGGGCGCAAGATCGGGATGATCGGCGGGAATCAGGTCATTGACGACGACCCAGATCTTTGCGCCAGCAGCTCGCGCGCGCTCGAGTTCGCGCGACAGATCGACGGTCCACGCCGGGTCGAGCAGCACCAGCACATCGTCGCGATGAAACTCGACGCGCGGACCTGCGGCCGATCCGAACGAGCGCAGCCAGCGGCCGATGTTCTGCGCGGCATGCACCACGCGGCGCAACGCATACTCAATTCGCTGCGAGTGCAGCGCGTCGCGCACGGTCGCGCTGGGAAGTATTCTAATCAAGCCGGCGCGAACGCGATGAAACAACCGGCGCAGGCGATCGATTGCCGACGCGCGCCCGGACGCCGGTGGCGCTTGCTGCGGCAGTCCGTCGATCGCGGTGAAGTGGCGACCGTTGTAGACGATGGCGGTGCACCACCATGGTCCAGCCGCCACCAGCGCGGCATTGACCAGGTTGCGTCCCGCGCGCTGGATGCCGGTGTTATACCGGCTGGCCAGCGTCGACGTGCACTCGAGAAAAACGCGCCGCGCGCCGCCGGCGCCGTTCACTCGCGCCGGACCCGGGCCAGATCTGCGTCGACCATCATCCTGATCAGCGCGTCGATATCGGTCTTCGCCTCCCAGCCCAGCGCGGCGCGCGCCTTGGCAGGATTGCCGAGCAGCACGTCGACCTCTGCGGGGCGGAAGAACTTCCGATCGATCACCACATGCTGGCCATGGTCCAGCCCGACGTGCTCGAACGCAATCCTGCACATGTCGCGTACCGTGGTGGTCTTGCCGGTAGCGATGACGTAGTCATCGGGCTTGTCCTGCTGCAGCATCAGCCACATCGCTTCGACGTAATCGCCTGCAAAGCCCCAATCGCGCCGGGCGTCGATGTTGCCCAAGCGCAACTCCTTCTGTTTGCCCAGCTTGATGCGCGCGACGGCGTCGGTGACCTTGCGCGTTACGAATTCGATGCCGCGCAACGGTGACTCGTGATTGAACAGGATGCCGCTCGATGCGTGCATGCCGAAGCTTTCGCGATAATTGACCGTGGTCCAATGCGCGAACAGCTTGGCGACGCCGTAGGGGCTGCGCGGGTGGAACGGCGTCGACTCGTCCTGTCGTTCACGCTGGATCAGACCGAACATCTCGCTGGTCGACGCCTGATAGAAGCGTGTCTTGGGATCGTGCCGGCGAATCGATTCGAGCACGTTCATCGCCGCCACGCCGGTCACCTGCGCGGTCAGCAAGGGCTGCTGCCACGACGTGGCCACGAAGCTCTGGGCGCCGAGGTTGTAGACCTCCGTCGCCTCGCTCGCCGCGAGCGCGCGGTCGATCGAGCTCAAGTCGGTAAGATCGCCGTCGACGATGTTCACCGCGTCGACGATACCCAACTCGCGAAGACGCCAGAGCGAATCCGAGCTGCGTCGCGCGAGCAGGCCGTACACTGCGTATCCCTTCTCAAGCAGGAACCGCGCGAGATACGCCCCGTCCTGCCCACTGATACCGGTGATCAGCGCCTTTTTATGCATTGCCAACGCTCCCCTCCCATGATTGTAGCGCCGCGTGCAGCGACTCGCGCAGTGGCGTTGTCGCGGTCCAGCCCGTGGCCACGCGAATCTTCGTCGCGTCGCCGCGCATGCGCCGCTGCTCGGTTGGCCGCAGGCGTTGCGCTTCGGCTTCGATCTTCACATCGACGCCGGCCAACTCGACGAGCGCGGCGAGTATCGACGCCATGCTGCGCTCGGCCCCGGAGCATACATTGTAGGTTTCGCCCGCGGCGCCCCGTTCGAGCAGCGCGAAGTACGCTTCGATCACGTCGTGCACGTCGGTAAAGTCGCGCGTCACGTCGAGATCGCCGACGCGGATTACCGGCGGGCGCAGTCCGCGTTTGATTGCCGCGATCTGGTGTGCGAAGTCGGAGACGGCGAAGCGGTCGCTCTGCCCCGCGCCGATGTGATTGAAAGGTCGCGCCAGCACTACATCCAAGCCGTGGCTTGCGTGCCACTGCCAGCACAGCGCCTCCGCGGCGAGCTTGCTCACCGCGTAGGGATTGCGCGGCCGCGGCAGACGCGTTTCCGCGACCGGGAGTTCCATTTCCGGCACCAGCCCATAGACTTCTCCGGTTCCGATATAGAGGAGGCGACCACGAAAGTCGACAGCAGCAAGAGCCTGCAGCAGGTGCAGCGTGCCCATGCAATTGATCTGCAGCGTGGCCTCGGGATCGCGAAACGATTCGGGCACCGCACTTTGCGCCGCGAGATGCAGGACCGCATCGGGCCGGGTTGCTTCGACAAAGCGCCCGATAGCGTCGCGATCGCGCAGATCCAGCGCGATCGGAATGTCCACCAGCGACCAGCGCGAGCCGTGCTCGGTGGTCGCGAGCGCGCCGGACAGCGTCTCACCAACGAATCCGGAGCGGCCGGTGACCAGCAGTCGTTGCGTCGCGCGCGCGATCATTGTTCTCGTTCGTCGTGACGCAGCTTATACCAGCGATTCGCGAGCACGATGTCAAGCAGCTGCTCCGCGCTTTGTTCCCAGGACAGACGAGGCATGTTAGCGGATTGCGGAACCGACCCGCTCGGTGTCGCGAGCCAGCTTTCGAGCACCGACGCAAGCTGCTCCGCGGTGCCAAGCTGAAAATAGGTCGCGTGATCGCCGGCGATCTCGCGGAACACCGGGATGTCGGACGCCAGGATCGGCAGGCCGAACTGGGCGGCCTCGATCAGCGGCAGGCCGAAGCCCTCACCGCGCGACGCGAGCAGCATGCCGGCGCAGCCGTGGTAAAGTGCGGCCAGCTCGTCGTCGTCGGGATCGTCGATCACGAACAAGCGTCGTCGGTTCTCGGGATGGCGGCGCAAGCGCTCGGTCAGGTGCGTGACGCTCCAGCCCGGCTTACCGGCGATACACAGGGCCACGTCGACGCCTTGAGCCCAGAGGCGTTCGAAGGCATCGAGCGCCAGCGCATGGTTCTTGCGCGGCTCGAGCGTGCCGACCATGAGCAGCGTGCGCAGCGCCGTTGCCTGGCGCACGCGCGCGCTGGCCATCTTATCGGGTTCGATGCGCAAGTCGGCGCCGAGGTGCATCACCCCCAGGCGTGGCGGCAGCCGCACCCCCCGGATATCGGCATAGCTGCTGAGCTCGTCGACGACCGCCGCGGAAATACAGATGCATCCGTCGCTGGCCGCGAGCGCCTTGTCGAGCCACGCCGTGAACCATTCGGCACCGCCGTCGATGAAAGCATCCGGAAAGCGCACCGGCAGGATGTCGTAGACGACCGTGATGATGGTTCCAAAGGCGCGGCGCACCGCCTCGAACACCGGCTGCATGGCGTCGATCTTCGACCACGACGAGTCGAGCATGAGCAGCGTGTCGCCCCAGCGGTGCTCGGTGCGGCCGCGCGACCGCTCTGAGGTGTCGACGAGGCCCTCGCCGCGCAGCCATTCGGTCGCCTCGACCAGCGCGCCGTCGAGAAAACGCACCGCGATAGGCTCGAAACCCGCCCGTTCCGAACAATACAGCCAGCGCACGATGTTGCGCACTACACGCTGGATGCCGGTCTGCTGGTCGCGATCGCTGATGTGCGAGACGTCGACCAGGATGCGCTGGCGCTCGAAGGTGTTTTGCGCCAGCGTCTGGTGCAGTGCGGCCGCATAAATCGACGCCGTCTCGAACGCATCGGCGTCCTTGGTAGCAGCCGGCACGGACTGCGCTAGCTCGCCAACGGTGCGTACCAGCGAACACGCGCGCGCTCGCGCCGTGAAATCCTCGATCGCGTTCGCGTACTCGATCGCAATAGCATCCGGGTCGTGCACGCGGGCGACGTAATTGCGCCCTGCTTTGCCGAAGGCCGCCCGCGCCTCTGGGTCTGCGTGCAACTCGCCGAGCGCGGAGGCGAGCTCGGTGACGTTGACCTCTGCGCCGACGCCGCGCACAACTTCCTTAGGGTAGTCGCTGAAACTGCCCGACTCGTTGAGGATCACGGGAACCGCGCGGGCGAGGCAGTCGAGCACAGCGCCCGACGTGCCGCCGCGCGTCTGCGTGCGCAGCTGCACAGCGACGTCGGCCACGCCAAGGTATGCCGCGTAGTCCTGCTCGGACGCGTAGCCGGTGACGCGGATCCGCTCGCGCACCGGGCTCGCCTCGATCGCACGCGCGATTTCGAGCCCGAACGCATCGCGGCCAAGCTCGCCGACGTAGACTAGGCGCGCACGCGGATCGCAGGCGAGCGGCGAGCGCACGAAGGCCTGTAGCAGCGCGTCGCCGCTCTTGGTCCACGTGATGTGACCGAAGGTGCAGACCAGGAAGTCGTCGGCGGCGAGGCCTAGCCGCGCGCGCATCGCCGCCCGCTCGGCCGCGTCGGCCATCGCCGGCAGGCGCCTCAAATGCGGGATGATGCGATACGGCGCGCGCCAGCCTTCGGGATAGTTCGTCCGCGCGACCCCGAGATTGAACGGTGTATGCGACAGGACGCCGATTGCGGCATCGATCAGCGCCTTGCTCACCGGCAGGTCGACCATGCTGGCGCGGACCGGATCCGGGTTTTTTTGCACCGGCGCGATCCGCCGCCGCGCGCGTGGCCCGTGCGCATACAGCAGCGCGTCACGATAGCTGCCCCGTCGGCCCAACTGAAAGTCGACATAGCCGTAGAGCCCGCTCTCGTAAGCGTCGTGCAGCATGACGACCCCCGGATAGCGACCGACGGCGTCGAGCATGTAGGCGTGGAATTCCGAATTGCCCACCTCGTAGAGGATCGCATCGTACGAGCGCCGACGGCTGGCGAAGTCGCGGTGCGAGAGTATCCTGTAACGCGCCTTCAGAGCGGCATCCGGTTCGTAGTCGTCGATGAAAACGTCGATGGCGAAATGCGGCTCGAGGTGAGGCAGGAATTCCGCGTTGTAGTTCGCGATGCCGGTGCGACACGGCGGCAGCGGCGTGAACAGGGCGAGGCGCGGACGCGAGTCACGCGCGATGACGCTGACCGCGACGCGCGGGCGAGCGCGCGCTTGCGCCTCGCGCAGCGCCTGCCATGCCAGCGCGGCAGTGCGCTTCCACGTATAGCCTGCTGCGCGTTCGACGCCGTGCCGGCGCAGCGCGCCTGCGAAGCCGTCGTCGTCGAGCACCGCGGCGAGACGCCCGGCCATCGCGTCCGCGCTGCGCGCGTCGAACAAGGCGTCGTTTCGCCCGACGACTTCGGCCACCCCTGAATTGTCGGCGCCGATCACCGGAGCGCCACTGGCCATCGCTTCGAGCACCGGCAAGCCCAGACCTTCGTACAGCGACGGAAACACGAACGCTGCGCACGAGGCATACAGCGCCGCGAGGTCGGCCTCGGGTACGTAGCCAGTCAGCACCAACGCATCGTCCGGGAGCCCACGTCGCTTCGCCGCGGCGATCAGCGACGCCCGAGTCGACGGCGACAGCGCGCAGGCGATGACCAGTTGCGTATCGGCGCGCAGCCGCGCCGGCAGCGCGCTGTAGCCGGCGATCGCGCCTTCGAGGTTCTTACGATAGTCGTCGCCGCCGGTGTAGAGCACGCTGCGGCGGCAAATGCCGTACCGCCGCCCGAGCCTCGCCAGCGCGTCCGGTGGCGGCTTGCGCGCCTGGAAATGCGGCTCGACACCGCCATGGATGGCAGCGACGTGCGCCGGATCGAGGCCCAGATGCTCAATCGCATCGCGGCGACTGGCTTCGCTGATGGCGAGCACGCAATCGCAGCCACGCAGCAAGTCGCACTGTCGCTCGTACCATGTCTTGCGCGCGCCATCGGCTAGGTAGCGATCCGGGAACAGGCGCGGAATCAGGTCGTACAGCGTCGCCGAGCGCACCAGACCTGGGACCTCCGGCAATGGTCCGGGCGCGACTGCGCGGCCGTCGAAACCCTCGAAGACGTGCGCGACGTGAATGACGTCGGGGCCCAGCGACATCCAATGATGCCGCACAAGCGTCTGTGTCGCGCGCAGTGCCGCCTCGCGTTGGTCGCTCGCTCCCGGCAGCGGCAGCGTCGCGTAGCCACTCAGACGTGCTCGCCCCGGCGCGTCGGCAAAAGTGGCGAGCGTCGCGCGCAGTGTTGCCGAGTACGCGCTGTTGAAGCACAGTCGCAGGTCGTCGTCGCCCAAGTCGCGAGCCATGCTCGTCGCCAGCGCCGTCGCATAGCGACCGATGCCGCGACCGGCCGAAACTTCCGACTGGCACGCCTGCATGTCCATCACGACGCGCACCCGTCAGGCCCGGCTCATCGCGAACGCGGCCGCGGACGTGCGGACGAGACTGCGGGGCTAGCGTTCATGCCCCGCGCCGGCGGTCAAGCCGGCGCTCGATCAGCGACGCTAGTTCGCGTGCGTCCACCGAGCCTCGCGCCGCAATCGCGTCGAAGCCCTCGGCTGCGTCGGTATCGTGAGCGATCAGCCCCCGCGTCGCAACGCTCCCCTCGGTCCCGACGGTCCGGTCGGCCGGCGCAGCACCACGCCCGCTGAGCAGCGCACGCTTGGCGCGCGCCCACATGCCGGGATAACGCTCGCGCAGCCACGGCGCCAGATGTTGATACGCGCCGCTGCGCTTCGCCAGCAACAGCACACCCTGCGCAAGGCCGACGCGAGGCAACACCATCGCGCGAAGACTGCGCAGCGGTGCGGTGACGCGCCACGACACTGTGCCCGTCAGGGCAGCGATGTGGGCCTCTGCGGCGGCGCCATGGGACTGCGCAGCTTCGAGACGCTGCTCCAGGCCACGTAGCTGCCATGCGGCGTGGTCGAACTTGCGCTCGGCTTCGGCAGCGCGAACGACGAGCGCGTGCGATTCGCGGCGCCAACCGTCGGCCCGAACGCTGGTCGCGCTCAACTCGAACTCGTCGAAAGGTGTCGGGCCATATTGGAATGCGCGCATGAGCTCAGGATGACGGTCCGAGACATAGAAGCGATTGAGCCCGTCGAACCAGGCAAACGCGTAACCGCGTTCGAGCAGCACGCCCTCCCAACCATGGTGCGATTCGGACTGCGTTCGCGGCAGTGTGCTTTCCACCACGACGATCCACGGCCGCGCGGCGGCACCCCAGCCGGCGAGGACTTCACCCTCGAGTCCCTCGACGTCGACTTTGAGCCAATGGATATCCTGCGCCGCGTACGGCGCGAGCACCTGCTCCAGCGTCAGACATTCCACTTCGACTTCGCCGACCGTGAATCCCGCACCACCGTGCTCGAGCGCAATGTCGCGTCGTGCGGTGCTCAGTCCGGTGCCGGGGATCGCATAGAGAGTCAGCGTGCCATGGCGCGCGCCTACCGCGGTTTGCAGCACCACCTCCTCCGGTCGCCGCTCGCGCAGCGCCTGCGCGTAAGCGGCGACGGGCTCCACGTGCACGCCGCGCCAGCCCTGCTCGTAGAACCCCAGGCTGACCGAGTCGATCACCGGATCCTGCGCGCCGATGTCGATGTAGAAGCCATGGTCGACATGCTTGAGCGCGCGCCAGAGCATCACGTCTTCGAAATTCTGAGCGTAGGAGGTAAACATTCAGTTGCCGCCGATACGGCGGATCTCGAAGGCCGCGTCGAGCCAGTTCGAACCGATGAAGTAACGGCGGTCGGCGTTGATGACGTCGAACACCAGTGCGTTGTCTGTCCATTCGTAGTTATTGACGAGGTGCGTGTCGGAACTCACCAATGCCGGTGAAAACGAGTACGAGCCTGGTCCGAGCGTGCAAGTAAAGGGCAGCCTGAATTCGACGGACTGTCCGTCGCTCAAGTCGGTGACCACCTGCCCGGTGTGCCACGTGTTCGTGCCCCACACCACGTGGCCCATGCGATCGCGCAGCATGTAGCCGAGCACGAGCTCGGGAATTGCCTTGTGGACGCTGACTCGCGCCGTGAGCAGCAGGGGCTGTCCGACGCGCGCCGACTTCACCGCCTGCCCGGATTGCGCGTCAGTCAGCGTGAACTCGGCCAGCGTGGCCTCGCCCGATCCAGAGCGCGTGCGCAGCCACCCGTCGGCGCGGCGCTCCTGATCGACGCGCGCCGCGTGCTCGGTTTCCTTCCGCGCAATGAGCGCGTTGTAGTAATCGACGACTTCGTCGGGAAGGCCTTCGCGCAGCACCCTGCCCCGGTCGAGCAAGATCACCCGGTCACAAAGCGAGCGCACGTCGGCCATGGCGTGCGTCACGAACAGCAGCGCGGTGCCCTGCGCTTTGAACTGGCGTATGCGTCCAAGGCTCTTGTGCTGGAAATACGCATCGCCCACCGCCAGCGCCTCGTCGATGATCAGCACCTCGGGCCGAAACGCCGTGACCACCGCGAACGCGACGCGAATCTGCATTCCGCTCGAATAGACGCGCATCGGCTGGTCAAAGTAATCGCCGATCTCGGCAAACGCTTCGATATCGGGCATGACCTGCCCGATCGCCTCCGGCGCGTAACCCATCAGGCCGACGGCGTGATTGGCGTTCTGGCGTCCGGTGAACTCCGGATTGAACCCCATCCCGAGCTCGAGAATCGCCGCGACGCGACCGTCGACGTGTACTCCCCCTTCGGTGGCGCGCAGCGTGCCGGCAACAAGCTTGAGCAACGTACTCTTCCCGGCACCGTTCTGGCCGACGATTCCCAGAGCCTGGCCTGCGGTAATGTCGAAGGACACGTGGCGCAGCGACCATTGCTCGGCAAGCGGCGTGACTGGGATGCCGAACCAGGACAGCACGCGCTGCCACTCCGAACGATACTTGCGAAACGCCTTGCCCAGGCCCTCGACGCGCAGCACGACCACGCTCATCGATCCCTCCGAAGCGACGCTGCGCGCCGCCTCCCCAAAAGGGGGCGCGCGTCATAAGATGGCCCTGCGACGCTCATAGCACGTCTGCCATTTCCGGGCTGGCGCGGCGAAAAAGCGTCAGGGCGAGTGCCAACATCAACCCGGCCAAAGGCACCAGCCACGCCAGCGCGGTCTCGTCCGGCGGCCTGCCGAACAGCAATGCGTTCTGGTAGCCCTCGACGATCGGGGTCATCGGGTTCAGATACAGCAGCCGGCGCAGACCTGCGGGAACGATGTCGGGCGTATAGGTGATCGGCGCGAGCCAGAAACCGAATTGCAGTGCCACTGGCACGATCTGCCCCACATCGCGCACGAACACGTTGAATACGCCCAGCAACAGCCCGATCGCGAGTCCCAGCGCCAGCGTCAGCAGCATCAGCGCCGGCACCCACGCAATACCCGCCCCGGGCAGGCGACCGAACAAGGCGAATACGAGCAGCACTGCAAGCAGGAGCAGAAAATTGTTGAGCAACGCCGAACCCGCGACAATGACCGGAAGGCAGATGCGCGGGAACTGCATTTTCTTGAGCAGGTTCGCGTTGTCGATGAACAGCGTGAGGCAGCGGTTCACCAGCTCCGCGAACAGCGACCAGGCGAGCAGGCCAGAGAGGAGATACAAGGCGTAGGCGGACCTGTCGTTGGCCATGCCCGGCAGTTTCGCCGACATGATGCCGGCGAGCACCAGCGTGAAAATCGCCGCCTGCGCCAGGGGGTGCACGATCATCCACAGCCCACCGAGCTTGCTGCGTATGAAACGAGCCCGAATCTCGGCGCGGATCGACGATGCGATGAAGTGACGATAGCGCCAGGCGCTCGCCAGATTGGGGACAATCATGCGGTGGAGCCCTCGCCGGCGCGCACGTTGTGTCGCACCATTATCACGGCGAATAGTATCATTCTTCATTCGGACGCCGCAGCGGGCGCGACGGGCGCCCATCGAGCCATCTTCCCATGCCAGCGCCGCCACCTTCCCCCGTACCGCTTCGCGTTGCCATCGTCCACGACTGGCTCGATACGTGGCGCGGCGGCGAGAACGCGCTCGCCGAAGTCATCGCCGTCTACCCGCATGCTGATTTGTTCGCGCTCGTCGACTTCCTTCCCGACAGCCAGCGCAGCCGCCTCCTCGGCAAGCGCGCGCGCACGAGTTTTCTGCAGCGCATGCCGGGCGCGGCGCGGCATTTCCGCGCGCTGCTGCCGCTGTTTCCGCGTGCCGTCGAGTCGCTCGACGTTGCCGACTACGATCTGGTGATATCGATTTCGCACGCCGTTGCCAAGGGTGTGTTGACCCATGAGCGGCAGTTGCACGTGTGCTACTGCCTGACGCCGATGCGTTACGCCTGGGATCTCCGCGAGACATACCTAGCCTCCGCGCGCGCCGAGCGGGGACCCCGACGATTCATGGCCAACGCCGTTCTCGACCGGCTGCAACGCTGGGACTATGACGCGACTGCGCGCGTCGATAAGTTCATCGCCATTTCCGAATTCATCCGCACGCGCATCCGCCACTGCTACGCTGTCGAGGCCATGGTCATCCATCCACCGGTCGACGTCGATTTTTTCGTGCCCGGAGCCAGCGCACCATCGCGCGTGGCTTACTGCACCGCATCGCGCTGGGTCGCGTACAAGCGCCTCGATCTCATCGTCGAGGCGTTTCGCGAGTTGCAGGGGCACCGGCTGGTGGTCGCCGGCGACGGTCCGGAATTGCGTCGCGCGCGACTACGGGCGGGGCCGAATGTCGAATTCCTCGGTGAAGTCTCGCGCGAGCGCCTGCGCGAGCTGCTGCGCGAATCGCGTGCCTTCATCTTCGCCGCCGAGGAGGATTTTGGCATCGCTCCGGTGGAAGCCCAGGCGTGCGGCACGCCCGTTATTGCCTTTGGCCGCGGCGGTGCCACCGAGACGATTCGCGGGTTGGACGCGGCACAGCCGACCGGGGCTTTCTTCAGCGTGCAGAGTGCCGCGGCGATTCGTGCCGCGATCCAGAGTTTCGAACGACGCGGCGTGGTGACTACCGCCGACGCGTGCCGCGCCAATGCCGAGCGTTTCGCTCCGGAGCTGTTTCGCGAGCGACTGGCGGGGCAGATCGGAATCGCCCTAGCCGAATTTCGCGCCGGGCAAACCACGCCATGCTGAGCGCCCCGCGCAACCTGCTCAAGAGCAACGCTAGCACGTTCGATACATTGGCGCGCATCGCCGATCCGGCGCTGGTCGTCGCGGTGGGGTGGGCCGCGCACTGGGTGTACCTAGGCAGCCCGATCGTGCCGCCCGCGTATTGGGTGGCGATTTTTGCGGTCACCCTGGCCAGTCTGTTGGTGTTCCCGGCGACGGGCCTGTATCGCCCGCAACGCGGCGCAAGTCCGGTCGAGGACCTGCGCGCGCTCGTCTACGGTTGGTTGACGCTGGTCGCCATCGGCGTGCTCGTGGCGTTCGTGACCAAGACTAGCGATACGTTCTCGCGGGTGTGGGTCGCGCTGTGGATCCTGGGGGGCTTCCTGCTGCAGATTGCGGTTCGCCTGGGCCTGCGGCTGTCGCTGCGCGGCCTGCGCCGGCGCGGCTACAACCTGCGCCACATCTGCATCGTCGGCGCGGGAGACCTCGGACGCGAAGTCGTGGCGCGGCTAAGGCGCGCGCCGTGGACCGGCTTGCATTTGCGCGGTTTCTACGACGACACGCCGGAGCTCACCGGCGGCGAGGTCGACGGCGTTCCGGTGCTCGGTACCATCGACCAGCTGAGTCGCGATCTGGAGCAGGGCGATCTCGACCAGGTCTGGATCGCGCTGCCGTTGCGGGCCGAGGAGCGCATCCGGACGCTGGT
Organism: Edaphobacterium sp. (SeqCode); assembly: GCA_039934835.1. Taxonomy (GTDB): domain Bacteria; phylum Pseudomonadota; class Gammaproteobacteria; order Burkholderiales; family Casimicrobiaceae; genus PALSA-1003. Next base: position 12,883 of record JBDTLK010000106.1, read on the forward strand.
GACCGAGTTGCGCGCCTTTTCCGTGCAGGTGCGCTACGTGCCCGACATCTTCGGGTTCCAGCTGCTGCGCCACAGTTTCTCCGAGGTAGCAGGGATGCCGGTGATCGGGTTAACCGATACGCCGATGGAGGGCGTGCCGCGCGTCTTCAAGGCCGTCGAGGATTACACGCTGGGCGGCATCGCGCTGCTGGTGCTAGCGCCGTTGCTGCTAGTGCTCACCTTGGGCGTAAAGCTGAGTTCGCCCGGTCCGGTGCTCTATCGCCAGCAGCGCGTCACCTGGAACGGGCGGCATTTCACCATGCTCAAGTTCCGGTCGATGCAAGTTGGCGCGGAGCACGCCAGCGGCCCGGTGTGGTCGCAGCAGGGCGACGCGCGCACGACACGCTACGGCGCGTGGCTGCGCCGCTACAGCCTCGACGAGCTTCCACAATTGTTCAACGTGCTGTTGGGCGACATGTCGCTGGTCGGCCCACGGCCGGAGCGACCGGAGTTCGTCGCACGCTTCCGCCAGGAAATTCCCGGCTACATGCAGAAGCACATGGTCAAGGCCGGAATCACCGGATGGGCCCAGGTGAACGACCTGCGCGGCAGCAGCGACCTGTCCAAGCGGATACAATACGACCTCTACTACATCGACAACTGGTCGCTGTGGTTCGACCT
>JBDTLK010000107.1:0-13528 GCA_039934835.1 Edaphobacterium sp. (SeqCode)
GCGACGTCGACGTGTGCATCAGGTACGCCTCGTTGAAGATGTGGCGGTCGAGCTTCCGGGTTTCAGAGTTCTGCACGATGATCTGCGACGCCTGCGATATTCCGGCCAGCAGCTTGTGCGTCGAGTGCGTCGCGAAGATGATCGCTTCCTTGCTGCGCGGGCGATCCTTGCCAATCGCGTGCATGTCCTTGTAGAACTCGTGAAATGCGGCGTGCGGCAGCCAGGCTTCGTCGAAATGCAGCGTCTCGATCGTATTGCCCAGCGTGTGCTTGAGCATTTCGACGTTGTAGGCGATGCCGTCGTAGGTACTCTGCGTGATCGTCAGGATGCGCGGCTTCTTGTTTTTGGCGTTGCGCGCGAATGGATTGGCTTCGATCTTGCGGCGGATATTTTCCGGCGCGAATTCCTCGAGCGCGATCGGACCGATGATGCCCAGGTGGTTGCGCTTGGGCGTCAGGAACACCGGGATCGCGCCGGTCATGGTGATTGCGTGCAGGATCGAAACGTGACAGTTGCGATCGACGACGACGATGTCGTCGGGCGCGACATTGGCGTGCCACACCATCTTGTTCGATGTCGACGTGCCGTTGGTGACGAAGAAGCAGTGATCGGCGTTGAAGATGCGCGCCGCGTTGCGCTCGGACGCCGCGATGGGCCCGGTGTGATCGAGCAGCTGCCCGAGTTCGTCGACGGCGTTGCAGACGTCGGCGCGCAGCATGTTCTCGCCGAAGAACTGGTGGAACATCTGCCCCACCGGGCTCTTCAGGAAGGCCACGCCGCCGCTGTGGCCGGGGCAGTGCCACGAATACGAGCCGTCCTGGGCGTAGTCCATCAGCGCCTTGAAGAAGGGCGGCGCCAGCCCGTCGAGGTAGCTCTTGGCCTCGCGGATGATGTGCCGGGCGACGAACTCCGGCGTGTCCTCGAACATGTGGATGAAGCCGTGCAGCTCGCGCAGGATGTCGTTGGGGATATGGCGCGAGGTCTTGGTCTCGCCGTAAACGTAGATCGGCACTTCAAGGTTCTTGCGGCGCACTTCCTCGATGAACTTGCGCAGGTTCAGCACGGCCGGGTCCAGGTCGGGGCCGGGCGTGAATTCTTCGTCGTCGATCGACAGGATGAAGGCGCTGGCGCGCGACTGCTGCTGCGCGAACTGCGACAGGTCGCCGTAGCTGGTCACCCCGAGGATTTCGACGCCTTCCTTTTCGATCGCGGCGGCAAGTGCTCGAATGCCGAGCCCCGAAGCATTCTCGGAGCGAAAATCTTCGTCGATGATGACGATGGGGAAACGGAATTTCATGGGCGTTGCATCCTTGCTGGCGACGATCCTGACATCGGTGACCCCGCTTTCTGCGCGCCGATGGTGGCGGGGAAAGGCGCGAATTATGGGGCGATTGACCGCTACTGGCCAGAGATAATGTGGACGGCGCCGCAGCGTCGTTGCGACGCCGCGACCGCCGACCATCCCCCCTCCTGACTGCGAGACGAAGACAGCGGCCAGACGTCAGCGTTCAGGCGTTGGCCAGAACGACCGCCCCGGCCCAACCTAGCAGGCCGAGTCCGACCGGAGTGCGCAGTATCTTGCCGCCAGGAAGGTTCTTCTCGGCCGCCATCAGCGCGGCGAGCGCCAGCATCCAGCCGAGGTTGCCGGTGCCAACGACGAACATCAGCAACATGAGCGCCCAGCAGCAGCCCACGCAGAACACGCCATGGTCAAGGCCGATCCGGAACGCCTCGCGCGACGGCGACCTGCCGTGCCAGCGTGCGACCACGAAACCGAAGGGCGTGCGGCATTCTTCCAGGCAACGGTACTTGAGCGCGCTGAACTGGAACACACCGGCGCCGGCCAGCACCGCTGCGCCCACCCACCACGCGTGCACGCCGAGTCCGACGTAATTCTCGGCGAGCCAGCGCAGCGCCGCGTCGGCGCAATGCGCCGCAACGCCAAAAGCGAGCCAGGCGACGAAGAAGCCGAGTATCGCGAGCGCGACCAGCCGCCTGGCGTCCGGCCGCGCCCCGGTGATGCGCCGAAACATTGCGAGCAGCGGGAAGGTCGTCGGCAGCATCATGGCCGCGATCATGAGCACCCACGCGCCGGTGTGCAGCAGCAGGGGAACGATTACAGTGCCGCCGGGAACGGCCCGGCACAACGGCCCGAGCGCGCCCGCTTCCACCCACCCGCCGTGTTCGAGAAAACGGCCATAGGGGCTGGCGCTCCACAGCCACAACGCCGCCCACGCCGCGACGACGAGCAGGGACAGCAACGCGATGAACGAGAGGCGCTGCGGGTCGACGCGCGGTCTCAGTCCCAGCACCGCGGCCAGCGACCGCCCCACACTCAGCGTCGAGCGGACTTGTCCGGACATCGGTTTAAGCCGCGCAGTGCAGTGCTATGGACGACAACAGCTACGACTGAAAAACGAAGGTGCTCTGCAGCGCGTTATGACCCTTGAGGTCGAGGTCGATGCCGAGCTTTTCGTTCTTCGCCCGGTAGTGCGGCGATTTCCCGACGAACACGGGCGCACCCGGGACGGTCGAGAAGACCGTGTCCTGCAGCGTCGTCGTCGCGCCAGTAGCGTTCGTATACGGCTCCAGTTCGGCATAGCCGGCGTTGCCCAGCTTGATCGTGCCGCGGCCGCCTTGCACGGTAAAGGTGATCGGCACCTTCTCGACCGAGACAACCTCGCCGATGAGCTTGACCAGGTCGGCGACCGGTCCGCCGAGCTGGCCGGTATATACCTTCAGAATTGCCTCCTCCTGCTGCGGCGTGACGCGTTCGTCGAGATAGACGGCGGCCCGCCAGTTGCCCTGCAGGATATTGCCCGGGACGTGCGCGATTACGGCAATCGTTCGGTCGGACACGTCGACGCCGTCGATCATTCCCTTGTCGAAGCGCCACGCGACGATCGTGTCGCAGGTGCCGAAATCGGGATCCTCGCCGATCCAGCACGGACACAGCACTTTGCAGTTGCAGACTTCGAGCAGTCGTCCTTCGAGGTGATAAGCCACGGTAGCCTCCCTGAGTAAAAGAAGGGTTCGGCGGGGCCGTTCGGCAACCCGCCGACGCGCACCAATCCTACGCCGACGTTTCGCCCAGCGCCATGTGGAAATTCGACAAAAGAGGACGCATTCAACGGCGGCCGCCGGCGAGTGCCACCGACCGCGGATGGGCGCGCAGGCGCGCCATCGCCCAGATGCCAGCCGCCGGCCCGAAGGCAAGCGGGATAAACGCATAGCGCCAGCCTACCGCGTCGACGAGGTACGGCATCAGCTGGATGGTGACCAGCGTCAATGTAAAACCGAGCGCGGTCTGCACCGTGAGCATCGTGCCGACGTAGCTGCGGTCGGCCAACTCGGCGATCGACGCCGAGAACTGCGCCGAGTCGGCGACGATGCTGACGCCCCAGACAAGTGCCAGCCAGACCAGCCAGGCCGGATTGCCGCCGAACAGCAAGCCGATGGTCGCGGCGCAGGTGCCGCTGATGGCCATCGCGGCGATGGTCAACGTGGTGCGTCCGAGCCGGTCGGCGAGCAGTCCGGCGCCCACCGAGCCGACCGCCCCCGCAGCGATGGTCGCGAACGCTGCCAGTTTGGCCGCCACCGAGGCGGATTCGGGCGGCAGCCGCAGCGCAAAGCTCGCCGCAAAAAAGGCGCCGATCCACGCCCACATCGCGTACAGCTCCCACATGTGACCGAGATAGCCCAGGTTGGCCAGCCGCAACGGCTTGTCCCGCCAGGCGGCCAGCGCGGCGCGCGGATCGAAGCGCGGTGACGGCGCCCGGTTGGGCCCGATGCCGGCGAGACCGATCAGCGCCGCCGCGGCGAGGGCGCTGACCGAGCACACGCCGACCGGCACGCGCCAGTCGAGTCCCGCGAACGCATCGAACAGGTGTGGCGACGCGGAGCCCAGTGTCAGCGCACCGACCAGTATGCCGACCATCAGTCCCATGTCGCCCTTGGCCCACGTTGCCGCGAGCTTCATACCCACCGGGTAGACGCCGGCCATGCAAACGCCGGTGATCCCGCGCAGCAGCGGCGCGGCCAGCGACGCCGGATCGATGACGAGCAGCAGCGCGTTGGCCACCGCGGCGATCCCCGCGCATAGCGCGAACAAGCGCCGTGGATCGACGCGATCGGGCAGACCGAACACCGCGCTGACGAGGCAACCGATGACGAAACCCACCTGCACTGCGCTGGTCAGTGCGGCCTGCATGAAGCGCGAAAGATGGAATTCGGCGACCAGGGCGGGCACCACCGCCGACGCGGAGAACCACAACGCCATCGCCGCAACCTGGCAGCCGGCGATGATCGCGATCGACGCGGCCTTCGATCCTGCCCACGGACTCATTGCACTGGCCTCGTCCTCGGCGCAACGACGCTAGATTTTCGGTAACGTCACGCCCTGCTGACCCTGGTACTTGCCGCCGCGGTCCTTATAGGAGGTTTCGCAGACCTCGTCGGACTCGAAGAAAATGACCTGCGCCACCCCTTCGTTGGCGTAGATCTTCGCGGGAAGCGGCGTGGTGTTGGAGAACTCGAGCGTGACATAGCCTTCCCACTCGGGTTCTAAGGGTGTTACGTTTACTATTATTCCGCAACGCGCATACGTGCTTTTTCCCAAACAAATCGTGAGCACATTGCGCGGAATGCGGAAGTACTCGACCGTGCGCGCGAGCGCGAAGGAATTGGGTGGAATGATGCAGGAGTCACCCTTGAAATCGACAAAGGACTTGTCGTCGAAGTTCTTGGGATCGACGATGGTGCTGTTGAGGTTGGTGAACAGCTTGAATTCGCTCGAGCAACGGATGTCATAGCCGTAGCTCGACGTGCCGTAGGAGACGATCTTGCGCCCGTCGACTTCGCGCACCTGTCCCGGCTCGAAGGGCTCGATCATCCCGGTCTGCTGCGCCATCCGGCGAATCCACTTGTCAGACTTGATCATGTGCGTCCATGCCCGCCGCGAATGGCGCCTGCGTCGCGCCGTCGCGCAGCGCTACGTGTTCTGAATGACGATGTTGGGAAACTTGGCCGAGAAGTCGCCGGCTTTCTGCGCGACGAACACCGCGGTCTTGCGCGCGATGTCGCGGTAGATCGCGGCGACGGCACCGTCGGGGTCGGCGACGACTGTCGGTCGCCCGGAGTCGACCTGCTCGCGAATGTGGATATCGAGCGGCAGGCTGCCGAGAAACGGCACGTTGTAGTCCTTGCACATCTTTTCGCCGCCGCCGGTGCCGAAGATATGCTCCGCATGCCCGCACTTCGAACAGACATGGATCGCCATGTTCTCGACGATGCCCACGATCGGCACGCCGACTTTCTCGAACATCTTGAGGCCCTTGCGTGCGTCGATGAGCGCAATGTCCTGCGGCGTGGTGACGATCACCGCGCCGGTCACCGGCACCTTCTGCGACAGCGTGAGCTGGATGTCGCCAGTGCCCGGCGGCATGTCGACAATGAGGTAGTCGAGGTCGCGCCAGTTGGTGTCCTTCAGCAACTGTTCCAACGCCTGCGTCACCATCGGCCCGCGCCAGACCATCGGCGTATCGACGTCGATGAGAAACCCGATCGACATCGCCTGCAGCCCGTAGGCTTCGAGCGGTTCCAGCGTCTTGCCATCCTTGGATTCCGGACGGCCGGCGATGCCCAGCATCATTGGCTGCGACGGACCGTAGATGTCGGCGTCAAGCACTCCCACCTGCGCGCCCTCGGCGGCCAGCGCCAGCGCGAGATTCACCGCGGTCGTCGACTTGCCGACGCCGCCCTTGCCGCTGGCGATGGCGATGATGTTTTTCACGCCGGGGATGAGCTTCACGCCGCGCTGCACGGCGTGGGTGCCGATCTTCTGGCTGATGTTGACCGCGATTTTGCCGACGCCCGGCAGCGCCGACAGTTGCGTCTGCATCAGGCGGCGCAGCAGTTCGTGCTGGCTCTTCGCCGGGTATGCGAGCACGACATCGACGTTGATGTCGGCGCCGTCGATCGCAACCTTCTTGATTGCCTTGTCGGTGACGAAATCGCGGCCGGTGTTGGGGTCCGGAAGCGCGCGCAGGCTGGCCTGGACATCGGCCTCGGTGATCGCCATGGATTGTTGGATCGCTCTCAGGTGGGGGGACGCAAACCCTAAGCGCAAAGTCTAACCAAAAAGCGTGCCGCTCGGTACTCATCGCAAGTGCCCGCTGCTAAAATGCACGATTCCCCTTTTGCGTCAAAGGTCTTCGCCGAATGCCGCGCCGCACGCTGTTCGTCACCACCGCCCTGCCCTACGCCAACGGGCCGTTTCACATCGGGCACATCATGGAATACATCCAGGCCGATATCTGGGTGCGCTTCCAGCGCATGTGCGGGCACCGCGTGCACTTCGTCTGCGCCGACGATACGCACGGCGCGGCGATCATGCTGCGTGCGGAAGCCGAAAGCGTGACGCCGCAGCAGCTCGTCGCCAGCGTCGCCGCGACGCGTCCCAGGAATCTCGACGGCTTCCACCTCAGCTTCGACCATTGGAGCAGCACCGATAGCGCGACCAACGTCGAGCTATCGCACGACATCTATCGCAAGCTCAAGGCGGCTGGCCTGATCTACAGCAAGCCGGTCGAGCAGTTTTACGACCCGGTCAAGGCGATGTTCCTGCCGGATCGGTACGTCAAGGGCGAATGTCCCAAGTGCGGCGCCAAGGACCAGTACGGCGACGCGTGCGAGAACTGCAGCACGCTCAATGCACCCACCGATCTCATTCGCCCGTATTCGACGATTTCTGGTGCAACGCCGGTGCTCAAGGCCTCCGAGCATTTCTTTTTCCGGCTCTCCGATCCCAAGTGCGTAGCCTTCCTCCAGGAATGGACGCGCACCAATGCAGCGGGAAACGCCCGCCTGCAACCGGAAGTATTCAACAAGGCGCAGGAGTGGCTGGGGTCCGAAGGCAAGGGTCTCGGCGACTGGGACATCTCGCGCGATGCACCGTATTTCGGCATCCCCATTCCGGACGCCCCGGGCAAGTACTTCTACGTATGGCTGGACGCACCGGTCGGCTACCTCGCCAGCCTCAAGGAGTTTGTGGAGACGGGCAAAGCGCGGGCCGCGGGCGATCCGCGCGGCTTCGAGCAGATCCTCGCCGACCCGGACACGCGGCAGGTTCACTTCATCGGCAAGGACATCATTTATTTCCACACGCTGTTCTGGCCGGCGATGCTCAAGTTTGCGGGAGAGCCGTACAAGGTGCCCGACGCCATCCACGTCCATGGCTTCCTGACTGCGCTGGGCGAAAAGATGTCCAAGTCGCGCGGTACGGGCATCAGCCCGGACTTCTATCTCGATCTGGGCCTGAACCCGGAGTGGCTGCGTTACTACATCGCCGCGAAGCTCAACGACAAGGTCGAAGACATCGACTTCAATCCGGATGATTTCGTCGCCCGCGTCAACAGCGACCTGATCGGCAAGTACGTGAATATCGCGAGCCGCGCCGCCAAGTTCATCACCGAGCAGTTCGACGGAGTCGTCGCCATTGCGCCTGACGAGCGCACGAAAATCGATGCGACATTCTGCGCAATGTCGGAGCTCGCAGGCGAGCAGTACGATGCACGCCAGTACTCACAGGTCCTGCGCGACGCGATGGCGCTGGCGGACCGCGTCAACGAAGCTTTCGACAAGGCCAAGCCGTGGACGCTGGCCAAGGATCCGGCGCGCCGTGCCGAGCTGCAGAGCATCTGCTCGCGCGCGCTCTACGGTTTCAAGTACCTCACCGTCATCCTCGCCCCGGTGCTGCCGGCGCTGGCCTCGCGCGTCGCGCGAGAACTGTTCGGCCTCGACCGCGATTTCATCTGGTCCGACGCGATCACACCCCCCGAGCGCATCGCGCCGTTCACGCACCTGATGACGCGCATCGATCCCAAGCACATCGAGGCGTTGCTCGACGGGCCGGCGACGGCGCCTGCGCCACCGGTCGTCCCACCCGCGGCGCCCGCCGTACCCACCGCGCCGCAGTTGTCAATCGACGAATTCACCAAGGTCGACCTGCGCATCGCACGCATTGTCGCCGCCGAGCACGTCGCAGGCGCCGACAAGCTGCTCAAGCTCACCCTCGACGTTGGCGAGGGCCGCCAGCGCACCGTGTTCGCGGGCATCAAATCGACCTACAGGCCCGAAGACCTGGTAGGACGCCTGACGCCGATGGTCGCCAACCTCGCCCCGCGCAAGATGAAGTTCGGGCTGTCGGAAGGCATGGTGCTGGCCGCGTCCGGCGACGGGCCGGGAATCTTTCTGCTCGCCCCCGATTCCGGCGCCCTGCCGGGCATGCGGGTGAAGTAGCACCCCAGCTCTCCGTCTCCTGGCGGCTCGCGGCCCTTGAAATAATGCCGACGGCCGCCATCTTGGATGCATGCCGGGCACAAGCCGGTCGGCAAACCCAATTTACGGAGAAGAAACCATGAGTCTGATTCGCTACTACAGCCCGCTGGATCGGGCATTCGAGCACGCCTTCGGCGCGGCGGCTGCGCAAAACGGCGCCGCATTGGCGGGCACCGGCTCGATCGACCTCGACGTCGTCGAGACTGCCGACGCGTACGTCGTCAAGGCCGAAGTCCCTGGCGTGGCCAAGGACCAGATCGACGTCAAAGTCGAGGACCGCGACGTCACGATTAGCGTCGAATACCGCGAGGAAGTCGAAGCCAGCGGCAAGTCGCTCTGGCGTGAGCGTACCTACGGCAAGGCGTCGCGCGCAATCCGTCTGCCCGAAGCGGTCGATGCGAACGCTGCCCAGGCGAAGCATGTTGACGGTGTTCTGCAGCTGACGCTGCCGAAGATCGCCAAGGTGAACGCGAAGCAGATCACCATCAACTAAATCGCGTTGATGCATCGGGGATGGCGCGCCGCGCGCTGTCCCCGAGGCAACCCACAGCGGGAAATTTCGCTTGCGAAACGTTCGTGTGGAAGCGCAGCGATCGCAGGTGACGTCACAGCTGCTCGCTGTCAGCCAGCGCCCGCCCAATCCCCTCTTCCAACCCCAACTGGCGCCCTTCTTCCCGGGCCCGCTCGAACGCTAGGTCATCCCCCGACGCCCCCCGCGCGGCGGCGACGGCACGCTCGTACCGCGGCCGGTCGCTGAGCGGCAGCGGCGATCCGATCTCCTCCCGCAGTTGCTCGGCGCTACCCCAGACGCACGCGGCGCGCAGCGGCGCCCCCATGGCGGCGACGACTGCCGCGAGCTCCTCCAATGTGAAGACGATGCCGCGCTTGTCGCCCAGCTCGCGGTCGATGGTGAGACTTTCTTCGTATAGCGCTTTCGCGGCGGCAAGCTTTCCCTGCTCGAACGCGACCATGCCCAGGTTGTGCAGTGATTTCGAGATGCCCCCGGGGTTTCCGAGCGCGCGCCGGACCGCCAGGCTCTCCTCGAGAGCCGCGCTGGCAGCGGCGTGGTCGCCCTGCTCCAGGGCCGCGGTCCCTAGATTGTTAAGCGCGTTTCCGATACCTGTCCGGTCACCCAAGCCTCGCATGATCGACAGGCTCTCCGCGTAGCGCACCCGGGCACGGGCAAAGTCGCCCTGCTCCAGAGTAAGGTTGCCGAGGTTGTTCAGCGACGCGGCCATGCCTGCAACGTCGCCGAGCTCCCGCTTGATCGCGAGGCTTTCATCGAGGCAGGCGCGGGCAGACGCAAAATCGCCGTGTTCGAGCGCCAGCAGGCCCAGGTTGTTGAGCGACACACCCGTCCCCTTTTGGTCGCCCAGTTCGCGCCGGATCGCAAGGCTCTCTTCGCTCAGCGCCCGACACGCGCGATAGTCACCCTGGTAGTAGGCGAGCGCGCTCGCGGCGTTGAGCACCTTTGCGCGCTCCGGCGTTCGGTCGTCGCCTCCTGCTTTGCCGATGAGCCGCTCGCACCAGCCGCGGCCTTCCGAAACGTGTCCTCGCGTGATCCAGAACCGCTGCAGCGCGCCGCAAAGCCGGAGCCCTGCCTGCGATCCACTCTCCGCGACGCTGAAGCCAAGACCCGCGCGTAGATTTTCATGTTCGTCTTCCAGGCGCTGCAGCCACCTCACCTGCTCGCCGCCATTCAGCTTGCCTTCAGCGTGCTCCGCCAAGGCCAGGAAACAGTCGCGATGCCGTTGACCAACCGCCTGTTCGTCGCTGCTCTCGACCAGACGCTCACGTGCATACTGGCGTACCGTCTCAAGCAGCCTATAGCGAATCGTCTCGCTTCGCTCCTCGGTCACGACCAGATTCTTGTCTGTAAGCGAGGTGAGAATACCCAGCACTTCCCAGTCCTCGACGCCTTCGCCGACACACACTTTCTCCGCCGCTTCCAAAGTCCAGCCAGCGGCAAAGGCTGACGCCCGGCAAAGAAGCGCCTTTTCTGCGTCGTTCAACAGGTCATAGCTCCAGTCAATGAGCGCTTGCAGCGTTTGTTGTCGACGCGGGGCGGTGCGAGAAATGCCGGTGATCAAGCGGAAGCGTTGGTCGAGCCGCTGGTCGAGTTGCTCGATCGACATTGCCCGCACGCGCGCCGCAGCGAGCTCGATGGCCAGCGGTATGCCATCGAGCCGATGGCAAACGGACGCCAGCGCGGGCGCGTTCTGCGGGGTCACGGAAAAATGCGGCGTGTTGAGCCGCGCCCGCTCGACGAACAGGCGTACCGACTCGAAGGGCGACAACTGTTCCGGCGTCACGTCGCGCTTCGGATCCGGCGTGGGCATGGGAGGCACACGAAAGGTCAGTTCACCGCGGACACGGAGCGGCTCCCGACTACTTGTAAGCACCACAAGCTCCGGACATGCGTCGAGTAGGTCGCCGACGAGATCTCCACAGGCGACGAGCAGATGCTCCGCGTTGTCCAAAATCAACAGGAGCCGCCGCGCCGCGATGCGCTCGATGACCGTTTGCGTCAGCGTCTTGCCCGGCTGTTCCTTGAGCCCCAGCACACTCGCCACCGTTTGCGGGAGGAGGCCCGGGTCGGACAACGCCGCAAGCTCGACCAGCCGCACGCCGTCGGCATAGTCTTCGAGCATGTCCGCCGCCACCTGCAGCGAGAGACGAGTTTTCCCGCAGCCGCCTGCGCCGGTCAGGGTAAGGAGCCGTGTTTCGCGCAGAAGCCTTTTCACTTCTGCGACCTCGTTGAAACGCCCGACGAAGCTGGTCAGCTGGCCGGGGAGATTGTTGGGCGTCGAATCCAGCGACCGCAGAGGCGGAAAGTCGGGACTCAGATCGGGATGCGTTAGTTGCCAGATGTCTTCTGGATTGGCGAGGTCTCGTAGGCGCACCCGGCCGAGCGACACGAGGTCCGTGCCAGCGGGCAGGCGTCCCTTCGACGAGTCGACAACAGCCTGCGACAAGAGGACCTGGCCACCGTGGGCCGCGGCCATGATTCGTGCAGCGCGGTTGACAGCACCGCCGAAGTAATCGTCGTCGCGCACCTGCGCCACACCAGCGTGCAGGCCACATCGCATCCTGAACGCGATGCCATGGTCCGCGACGATCGCGGCGAGTCCGCGCTGCAGTTGAAGAGCGGTTAAGAGTGCAGCCGAGGAATCGGTGAACGCCGCGTGAAGTCCGTCGCCGATCATCTTCACCAGCACACCACCGTGAGCCTGCACAACTGTGCGGCAAAGCCGGTCATGACGCTCGAGCGCGCTCGCCATCCGGACAGGGTCCGTTTCCCAGAGACGCGTACTGCCCTCGATATCGGTAAAGAGGAACGTGACCTGATTTGCGGTCGCGGGCATGATCAGATGGTACTGCGGCCGCAGCTTTCCAATGTCTAGTGACCTTGCCCGACCTGGCTTCGAGCCGGTCGGCAACAGCATACGGAGCGCTGTTTATAGGGTCAAGAGCTTACTTGCCATCCGGAAAGCCAACGGATTTTTTTCTGCGCCCTCAGTCGTTTCCCGCGATGTCGCTCAGACGTAGAACTGCACCGCCGCCGTCTGCAGGTTGTACATCGCACCGACCATCTTGATCGCACCTGCGGTCCATCTCGCGGAGAACGCTGGCGCGCGCGGATGTCGGCGAGTGTGAGATCGACGTGGGTCTTCGCCACCGCATCGACGAAGGCATAATTGTTCGCTGATCGTCATGCAGATCCGATCGATAGCGGTCACTCTTAAAAGTTGCTTCGCATTCCGCCCAGCCAGCCGGAAATATGACACCCAGAGAAACCGCTGTCAGCGGTCAGACGCGCCGTTACCCCAGAAATATTAACTTGCATCTCGGACAGCGAGAAATTGCCAAAATCCCCGGAATTACAGGTGAACGAGCCATCGACTTGTCCCATTTGTCCAGCTTGGCTCAGCGCACCACTAAGGGAACAAAATCCACTCGTGGCGAATGCACCGCTGAGTGTCACCGCTGTCCCGTTTTGCACGATGTTCAACGTGGTGTTCTGTTCGAACCCTCCATTGAGAGCGCTATTGGCGCATCCTGTTACATCCTCGTGCGTCGCGCCACGATAAGCGCCGTTGTAATCGTCGTAAACGAGCAATTGCCGGATAAGATTCTTGGCGACGGACACGCCGTCTACAGAGTAGGATAAGACGCCGGCGTTCACCGTACTCGCGGTCCAGGTCAGCGCGCCCACGCGACGATTCGACACCGCCGCAGGATTAAATGGAACGGTTCCAAACCAGGGGCCGCTCGTCAAGATGAGATCCCCGGTCCAGGTCAGGTTGCCCGCATAGTTCAATGTCGCGGTGTACCAAATGGGGGTGCGCGTCGTATCGTAAACGAACATCGTTGCGAAGATGACGCTGCCTCGGTGAACGAGTTGCATGCCCCAACCGGACTCATTGGGGTTCCACCACAAGTCGCTTTGATCAGTGGTAAAGGAAGTCGCGGATGCGGGGGCAATGACGGTCGCAACTACGAGCAGAGAAGTTGCCAGGAGGTTGTAGCAAACGGCACGAACCGATCGAAGAGCAGGCATCGCAGCACCACTTGATAGCTAGGTAGGGTGTCTATTTTATCGCACCCCCGGCCCTTCAGGACTCAGACACTGCTGATTTTGATGTAGGAGCAAGCGGAATATTTCGCGCTACCGGAGGTCGTCACAGTCGCGCTTGCTGTCTTGTGCGCTGCGGCGATGTCCCCGACATCCAGCTGTTACTGTTTGATGGCTGAGTGCACTTGTTCATCACAAAGCCCGGTCACGCGTAGAACGTCACTGCCGCCGTTTCAAGGTTGTACATCGCGCCGACGATCTTGATCGCGCCGGCCTTCTCCATGTCGCGCAGAACGCTGCTGCGCGCGCGAATTTCGTCCAGCGTGAGATCGACGTTGGTCTTCGCTACGGCATCGACGAACGCATAGTTTTTCGCCGATCGATCACCTTCGTACTTGGTCGCCGCGACCGCCGGCTTGATCTTGGCGAGCAGTCCCGTCAAGTTGCCCAGCTCGACGTTGTCGATGGCGCCCTTGATCGCGCCGCACGCCGTGTGCCCCATCACCACCACGACTTTCGCGCCCGACACCTTGCAGGCGAATTCCATGCTGCCGAGAATGTCGTCATTGGCGATATTGCCGGCGACGCGCGCACTGAAGATGTCGGCAATGCCCA
>JBDTLK010000108.1:0-12625 GCA_039934835.1 Edaphobacterium sp. (SeqCode)
CAGCGATTGGAAACAGCCGCGTCATTCCGGCGAAGGCCGGGATCCAAGTTTCAGCGGGCATGCGCGACGTCAAGACCCACTTGGGCGTTGGCCTACGCCGGGGCGACGCATGAATGCAGCGGCGTCAGACCGCGATCCGGCTGGCGAAGGCGGCATGCACGTGGCGGTCGCTACACCACTGGACCCGGTGACGGAAACCTCTCCAGTCCTCGTCGAAATCCGTAAGTTGGCCAAGTATTACCAGCGCGGCGGGCAGATCATCCCGGTGCTGGTCGACATCGATCTCGACGTCCAGCTGGGCGATTTCGTCGCGCTGATGGGACCCTCGGGCTCGGGCAAGAGTACGCTGCTGAACCTGATCGCCGGCATCGACAAGCCGAGCGGGGGAACCATCAAGGTCGGCGGCGTCGACATCGCGCGACTCTCGGATGCGGACCTCGCGCACTGGCGCGCCACGCACGTAGGCTTCATCTTCCAGTTCTACAACCTGATGCCGGTGCTGAGCGCTTTCGAGAACGTCGAGCTGCCGTTGCTGCTGGCGTCGCTGTCGCGCCGTGATCGCCGCGAGCGTGTCGACATCGTGCTTGCGCTGGTCGGCCTGTCCGACCGCGCCGATCATTATCCCAATGAACTCTCCGGGGGCCAGCAGCAGCGGGTCGCGATCGCCCGCGCGCTGATCACCGATCCCACTTTGATCGTCGCCGACGAGCCGACCGGCGACCTTGATCGCACGACCGGCGAGGAAATCCTGGGTTTGCTAGATCGCCTGAATCGCGAGCTGGGCAAGACGATTTTAATGGTGACGCATGATCCGAAGGCCGCGGAAAAAGCGCGCCGCATCGTGCACCTGGAAAAAGGCGTGTTGGCCGACTAGCCCCTATCGCGCGTCCTGCGCTACCAGGCCGGGTGACTACGGTCAACCGAAGCGGATGCCCTTGGGAACATTGGGCACTGTCAATAATTCATTGTCGAGCGAAGAGTCCAGCGCGACTTGGCTGGGCTCCGGCGTTCCGATCTGCAGATCGCGCTCGGCGGCCGCGATGGCCTTGAGAATCGAATCGCAGCCCATGTCGATGCCCGAGTCCGCGGCGGCGGCCTTCCATGCATCCTTGATGGTGCGCTCGTCGATGATGTCCGACTGGATGTCCTGCAAAAGCGTATCGAGTTCACTCACGGCGATGGTCTCATCCTTGATGGGTTTGGCGATCTTGGCGCGTTTGCTGACCGAATTCACGTCAAGCGGGGAGCGCGGCGCGTTCGCCGCCGGCTCGGTCATCGCGCCGAAGTGCGCAAAGGTCACTTGCTGCGCACCGGCTTGGGTTTCGCCGGTCATCGGACGTCGCGCCGCTGGGCTCATCCACATCGGCATCGCCGAGCGGCGCTGCAGCATGAACGCTACGAGGGTGAGGATGATGGCGCCGAACACGATTGCGGCGTAAGGGGCCATCTGTATCCACACCGATTGCGATGCCGCCGACTGCGGTCGCGTGCTCTGCGCCGACAACAGCGGCAGCGAGCGCGCGGACGCGGGCGGAACTACCGGCGTCGACGTCACGCGAGGCGTCAGCGACGACGCGCCGGCTTCGGTGATGAAGCCGCCGCCCGAGTTGCTTACCAGCGTCATCATTTCGCGCGGCGCTGCTTCCGGTGCGGGCGGCATCGATGGTACAGCAGCCTTGGGCTCGACAAGCTTCGCAACGACAAGCGCAGGCGCGGCCGGCGCGGTCACGGGTCCGGTCGCGACTGGCGTGCCCCAGGTCGATTTCGGCAGCGCGGCGACTTCTGTGTGCGGGTGCGACTTGGACGCCACTACTTCGGAGGTCTGACGCGGCGTCGCGGCGACCTCGCTGGTCTGGCGAGGCTGGCGCAGCCACACCGGCTTCTCGGGCTCGGTGCTGGCGACCTGCGTCGACGGTTCGATGAACGCGGGGTCGAACAGGAGCACATAGTCACGCTGCACGAAGCTGCCGCAACCTGCCTTGATGTTCAGGCGCATCGCCGGCTCGTTGATCGCGGTGCGGGTGGTGATCACCAGACGCGAGGCGTTGCCGATCTGGTCGAGACTGACCCTCGCCGTCACTATTTGCGGCGCGCCTGCGCTCGAGCTGTCGGCAACAAGCTTGACGCACGTAGTGTTCAGCGATTCGCCGGTGCCAAGCGACACCGGGATTTCGATGCGCATAGGTGCTCCAAGCGGCGATTGCGAGGCTATATTGCCCAGAGTGACGCTGTGCGCCGGCGCAGGTACGAAGGCCGCGCCAGCAAGTAGCGCCAGCGCGAAGGGGAGAGCGTTACGGTTCAGGGCGACGGATCGCACGGCTGCACCTCGATTGGTGGGTTCATCAATGCCGGTCGGGAGGGTCGGCTGCATATTCCGATTCCGGCGCGTTACCAGTTCAGCAAGTTCCATGCCGTCGCCGGGAGCCGGCCGTGCCGGCCTCTGGCAATCGGGTAAGCTTGCGACTACGTCGCCCGTCACGTCTATCGTCCATTAGATGTATTTCCTCCGCCTGGTCCTCCGCAACGCGCTGCGCCATCGTTTGCGCACCATGCTGACCATTGTCGGCATCGTTGTCGCGATAACGGCATTCGGGTTGTTGCGTACAATCGTCGACGCCTGGTATGCGGGGGCCAACGCCAGTTCGAGCGCGCGCCTGATCACGCGCAGCTCGGTGTCGCTGGCGTTCTCGATGCCGCTCACCTACGCCCAGAAGATCCGCCAGATTCCGGGAGTGAGTGCGGTGTCATGGGCCAACTGGTTCGGCGGCGTGTACATCACCGAGCGTAACTTCTTTCCGCAGTTCGCCATCGATCCGCAAAGCTACCTCGCCATCTATCCGGAATTCATTCTGTCGCCCGAGGAACAGAAAGCGTTCTTCACCGATCGCCAGGGCGCGATCGTCGGGCGCAATCTCGCCGATCAGTTCGGCTGGAAGGTCGGCGACCAGATTCCCCTGCGCGGCACCATTTTCCCTGGCACCTGGACCTTCAATCTGCGCGGCATCTACGACGGCAAGGAAGCCGCGACCGCCGAGCGGCAGATGTTCTTTCACTGGGACTATCTCAACGAATCGCTCAAAAAGCGCTTTCCCCGGCGCGCCGACCAGACCGGCGTGTTCATCGAGCAGTTGCGCGACGCCGACCAGGCCGCCGCGGTGTCGCAGGCGATCGACGCGACCTTCAAGAATTCGCTCGCCGAGACGCTTACCGAAACCGAGAACGCGTTCCAGCTTGGCTTCGTGTCGATGTCCGAAGCGATCCTGCTGGCGATCCAGGCGGTGTCGTTCGTGATCATCGTGATCATCATGGCAGTGATGGCCAACACCATGGCGATGACCGCGCGCGAGCGCATTCCGGAGTACGCGACCTTCAAGGCGCTCGGCTTCGGCGCGGCATTCATCGCGCTCCTGATCTTCGGCGAGTCGATGCTGATCGCACTGATTGGCGGCGTGGCGGGCATCGCGCTAACCTTTCCGCTGGCCAACGCGTTTCGCGAATCGGTGGCGATGCTGTTCCCGGTCTTCCTGATCAGCGACACGACCATGGCGCTGCAGATGGGTGCCGCGTTGATGGTCGGCGTGGTGGCCGCGGCGCTGCCTGCCTGGCGCGCCTCGCGCGTGCGCATCGTCGATGGCCTGCGGGCGATCGTCTAGTCACGCGCCGTGACCATTCCTTTCAACTACATCGTGCGCAACCTCGCGGCGCGGCGGCTCACCACCGCGCTGACCGCGGGTGGCATGGCGCTGGTAGTTTACGTCTTTGCAACCGTGCTGATGCTCTCCGCAGGACTCGAGACCACGCTGGTGTCGACCGGACGCGATGACAACGTGATCGTCATCCGTCGCGGCGCGCAGACCGAGGTGCAGAGCGGCATCGACCGCCGGCAGGCCGGCATCGTCGAGAGCATGTCCGCCGTCGCGATCGGCCAGGATGGCGAGCGCATGATGTCCAAGGAACCGGTGGTGCTCATCAACCTGCCCAAGCGCGCGTCGGGCAAGCCGTCGAACGTGATCATTCGCGGGGTCACGCCCACCGGCATGGCATTGCGCCCGCAGGCGCAGATCGTCGAGGGGCGGATGTTTCGTCCCGGCACGTCTGAAGTCATCGCCGGCCGGTCGATCGCCGATGGCTTTCGCGGTGCAGGCGTGGGCGAGACGGTGCGCTTCGCGTCGCGCGACTGGACCGTCGTCGGGGTATTCGATGCCGGTCACAGCGGCTTCGATTCGGAACTCTGGGGCGACGCCGAGCAGATGCTGCAGGCATTCCGGCGAACGGGGTTTTCGGCCCTGCTGTTCAAGCTCGCCGACACCGAGCGCTTCGAGGCGGTCAAGGCCGCCATCGAAGCCGATCCACGGTTGACGCTGGAAGCCAAGCGCGAAACGCGCTTCTACGCCGACCAGTCCGAAGCGCTGTCGAATTTCATCAGTTACCTGGGCACGACGATCTCGATCATATTTTCCATCGGCGCGATCATCGGCGCCATGATCACGATGTACGCGAGCGTCGCCAGCCGCACTAGCGAGATCGGTACGCTGCGCGCGCTGGGCTTCTCGCGGGGCTCGATCCTGGTGGCTTTCCTGGGCGAATCGCTGCTGCTCGGGCTGATCGGCGGCGTGGTCGGCCTTATCGCTGCGGCGTTCATGCAAACGCTGCAGATATCGACCACCAATTTTCAGACTTTTGCCGAACTCGCCTTCCGCTTCGTGATGACACCGGGCATCGTCGTCGCTGCGCTGCTGTTCGCGCTCGGGATGGGATTTGTCGGAGGGTTCCTGCCGGCGGCGCGTGCCGCGCGCCTCAAGATCGTCGACGCGCTGCGCGCGGCGTAATCAGACGGGCTCGTCGAATCCGGCTGCACGCTGATGACGAATAGTGAGCACCATGACCACGTCGGCACTTGCATCGTACTGATAGAGCGCGATGTAACCCGTCCGTCCGCGTGAAATCATCAGTTCGCGCAGTCCGTGCTCAGCGGGCCTCCCGATCAGAGGATGCAGCTTCAGCGCCTGCAGGCCGCTGACGATGATCGGCGCGGTCGCACGCGCCAGTGCCGGGGATTGTTCGAGCAGGAAGTCCGTGAGCCGATCGAGGTCGTCCAACGCACGCGGCGCAGAGACCAGCCGCGGCATGATCTATAACTTGCGCTTGCGTGGGCGAGCGGCAGCGCGGCCGGTGAGACGGGCGTTGACGTAGCTGAGCACCTCGTCACCGTCGAGGACCAGGCCGTATTGCGCGACGTCCGCGCGCGCACGCAGTGCGCTCTGCAGAAATTCGCGCTGCCGTTCATGCAGCGCCGTTTGCGATTCGATGGCTTCAACCATGAAGGCGTGCGCTGTCTTGCCCGTGGCTGCCGCTTGCTTCGCAACGCGAGACTTCAGCTGCTCCGGTAGCTTCAGGGTGGTCGATACGGGCATGGTGTTCTCGGCAGCGTCAGGTGTTACAAAAGTAACACCAGACCCAGTTCCAGTCAACCAACCGACCGCGCGTGCTCCGACGAGGCATCGAAGCTACTTTTCGAGGCGCTTGAGCAGAAACGCTGGCACCGGCTGCCCATAACCCTTCAGCGTCAACGGCCCAATGGACTCGATTTCGGCCGTTTCGCCAAGCGCGGCGCGCATGCGCCGGTCGATCAGCGTCTGGCCATTCTGCGCTTCGTCGCAAAGGCGCGATGCGAGATTGACCATGCTGCCGATCGCGGAATAGTCCCAGCGGCCTTCGTAACCGAAGGCGCCCAGCGTCGCGAAGCCCTGCGAGATGCCAATGCCCAGCGCCAGGTCGTAGCCCACCTTCAGCCATCGCTCGCGCAGCGGAGCAAATCGCTCCTGCATCGCCAGCGCCATGGTGGCGGCGCGCATGCCCGGCTCCGGGATGGGTAGCGGATCGTTGAAGAAAATGAGGATGCCGTCGCCGGCGAAGCGGTCGAGCGTGCCTTCGTACTCGGTCACGATGGCGCCCATCGCCGTCTGGTAGTCGCGCAGCACGCCTTCGACTTCCTCGGGTTCGGCCGAATCGGTGAACGCGGTGAAGCCGCGCAGGTCGACGAACACGTAGCAGATCTCCCGCCGGTGCGGCGCGAGGATCGACTTCTCGCCCGCGGACACGATGGCCTCGGCGACATGCGGCGAGAAGAATCGCTTGAGCTGGCCGAGGCGGTGCAGCTCGCCCACCTGCGCCTGTACGCGCTCTTCGAGCTTGGCGTTCCACTCCTTGAGCGTCGCGGCCTGCGCCATGACTTCATCCTGCAGCGCTTTGACCCGCAACAGCGAGCGCACGCGCGCGAACAGCTCCGGCTGGTTGATCGGTTTCGACAGGAAGTCATCGGCGCCAGCTTCGATGCCCTTGACGCGCTCCTGTTGCGGGTCGAGTGACGTGACCATCACCACCGGCAGCAACACGGTGTCGGGATTGGCGCGGATGCGCTGGCAGACCTCGTAGCCGGACAGCCCCGGCATCATCACGTCGAGCAGCACCAGGTCGGGCATTTCGATCGGCAGCTTGGCGAGCGCCTCTTCGCCGGTCGCGGCAGTCGCCACAGCATAGCCTTTGACCCCCAGAAGGTCGGCGAGCAATTTGACGTTGTGCGGGGTGTCATCGACCACCATCACCTTGGCTTGCGTGCTCACGCCTTGCCGCCTTCCAGGGCGTGGCGCACGGCTTCGCGAAACTCCTTAAGGTTGAGCGGTTTGCCGACGTAGGCGTCAAAGCCGGCCTCGGTGATCATCTTGCGGTCCTGCTGCATCACCGACGCTGTCACCGCGATGATTGGAATCGACGCGGTTGAGGGATCGGCGCGAATCAGGCGCAAGGCTTCGATGCCGTTGATCCCGGGAAGCTGGATGTCCATCAGGATCAGGTCCGGCTTGCGTTGTTGGGCAAGCGCGACACCATCTTCGCCGGTGACGGCCTCAAGGGTCGCATAGCCATCGACCTGCAGCACGTCGCGCACGAGTTTCATGTTCTTGTCGTTGTCTTCGACGATCAGTATCAGGCTCATCGCTTTGCCGGTATGGTGAAGGTAAATGTCGAACCCTTGCCTGGTTCGCTTTCGAGCGACATCTTGCCGCCATGCAATTCGACGAAGCGCTTGGTCAGCGCCAGCCCGAGGCCGGTGCCTTCCTGTTTGTTCGTATAGCTGCGTCCGACCTGGCGGAATTCCTCGAACACGGCCTGCTGGTCCTCGGGCGCGATGCCGATGCCGGTGTCGTGTACCGACACGGCGATGACATCGCCGTCGCGCTTGGCGATGACGTCGATGCGGCCGCCATCGGGCGTGAATTTCACCGCGTTCGACAACAAGTTGAGCAGGATCTGCTTGAACTTGCGCTCGTCGGCGGCGATTTCGCCGAGCGCGCTGTCGACCTGCTGACCAAGCGCGATGCCGTGCTTCTGCGCGCGTTCCCGTATCAGTGTCATCGCATTGGCGATCGCGTTGGTCAGGTCGAAAGTCGACACTTCCAGATCCATTCGTCCTGCCTCGACCTTGGACAGGTCGAGAATATCGTTGATCAGTTGCAGCAAGTGGCGGCCGGAGGAGTGGATGTCCTTCAGGTAATCGTCTTGCTTTTCGTTGAGTTCGCCGAACAGACGCTCGAGCAGCACTTCGGAGAATCCGATGATGGCGTTCAGCGGCGTGCGCAGCTCGTGCGACATGTTGGCGAGGAATTCGGACTTGTGCTTGTTGGCGATCTCGAGCTGCCGGCTCTTGTCCTGGATTTCGTGGAACAGCCGGGCGTTCTGGATGGCGATCACCGCCTGGTCGGCAAAGGTCTTGAGCAGCGCAATGTCCTTGTCGGAGAACGGACCGACATAGTCCCGTCCGACGAATATCACTCCGATGCCCTTGCCTTCCCACAGCATCGGAGCAAAGATCATTCCCTTGTAGCCGACGATCCTGCATGCGTCGCGCGTCTTTTCCGGCACTTCCGGGCCATTGATGGCATCGGGATAGTGGATCACGCTGCGAGTCATGATGGCCATCCCGGAGCCGCTCTCCTCGTTGCCCGGAAGCGGAAAGGTCCGTTCGAGAGCTTCGCGGCCAGGGCCGTGATACGCGCGGAGATGGATGAGACCTTCGTCCCCCACCAGATTGATCCCGGCGAACTTGCCGGTAAAAAGCCGTTCGCAGCTCTCCAGAATCTTGTCGAACACCGGCGTCGTATCGGCGATTGAGCTGCTGATCGCGGATAGCACTTCGCCGGACGCACGCTGCTGTTCGAGCGCTTCCTTGGTCTCGTTGAATAGGCGCACATTCTCGAGCGCGATCGCCGCCTGGTCGCCAAAGGTCTGCAGCAGCCCAAGCTCGCGTTCGGTGAATGGACGAACTTCCGTGCGCCGAAGCAGGATGGTGCCCACCGCCTGCCCTTCGCGATAAAGCGGCATGACGACTACGGTGCGGTTGCCCAGCTGCTGCGCGAGTTCGAAGCTCAGCGGGTATTCGGCGCCTTCTTCCATCATGTCGTGCACCTGGATCGTCTTGTGCTCGAGCAGCGCGCGGCCGGACAGCGAGTCGCGGTTGATGGGCAAGTTCTGAACGTGCGAGATCGGCTCCGATCCGGGGCCCTGCGACGCGACGTGGCGCAGTGTGTTGCCGTCGGTGAGGTACATCGATGCCGATGCCGCGCTGCAAAGGCGCGCCGCACGTTCGGTCACTGAGTCGAGGACCGGCTGCGCATCGGTGGGCGAACTCGAGATCACGCGCAGGATTTCGCTGATCGCGGTCTGCTGGTCGAGAGCTTCCTTGGTCTGGTTGAACAGACGGACGTTGTCGATGGCGATGGCGGCCTGCCGCGCGAAAGTCTCCACCAGCGCGACCTGGTCGTCGGAAAAGAGCCGATTTTCACGCCGGAACAGGAAGATGCCTCCGTACGCGCCGCCTTCACGAATGAGTGGCACGGCCAATACGGTTCGCGCGCCCAGCAGGCGAATGCTGTCGCGCGATCCGGTGAACCGAGTGTCGAGCAGCGGATCGACATCTGCAATATGGATAGTCTGGCGATCGAGCACCGCAGATCCGGACAGCGAGGTTCGATTCAACGGCACGGGCCCTGGCGGTGGCGGCAGGTTCTCCCCGGCAATCGAATAGTCTGCCATCGGCACAAAATTCTCGCCTTCAATAAGCAAGACGCGCGCAAACGGCGCGTTGCAGAGCTGTGCCGCCCGTTCGGCAACGGCGTCGAGCACGGGCTGCACGTCTGTGGGTGAGCTCGAGATGACGCGCAGGATTTCGCTGATTGCGGTCTGCTGATCGAGAGAATTCTTGGTCTCGTTGAACAGGCGCACGTTGTCGATGGCGATCGCGGCCTGGCGCGCAAAGGTCTGAACCAGTGCAATCTCTTCGGGCGTAAATGGCCGTGGCTCGCGGCGCGCCAGGAATATGCCGCCGTAGGCACCGCCTTCGCGCATCAATGGCACGGCGAGTACCGCCCGACAGCCAAAACGGAGCATGTTCTCGCGTGCCCCCGGGTATTCCTTTTCGAGCAATGGCACCACGTCAGCGTGCTGGATCGTTTCCCGATCGGTCGCGGCACGGCCGGCGATCGAGCTCCGATCCATCGGTATTGAAAGTGTTTCCAAGGGAGCCACAGCATGCTGTATGGACGCATCGTGATACCCAGCGGCAGGGTGCATGATGTCGCCATCGATCAGCATCACTCGGGCAAACGGCGCTTCGCACAAGATCGCTGCCCGCTCGGCCACGGCGTCGAGCACCGGCTGAACATCAGTGGGCGAACTCGAGATTACGCGCAGGATCTCGCTGATTGCCGTCTGCTGCTCCAGCGAATTCTTCAGTTCCTGCGTGCGTACCTCGACTTTGCGCTCGAGGCCGGCGTAGGATTCGCGCAACTGACCGCTCATGCGATTGAACTGATTGGCGAGTGCTTCGAGTTCGTCGCCGGTGCGTATGTCGATTTTCTGGTCCAGCTCGCCCGCACCAATGCGTCGCGCGCCCTGCTCGAGAATGCGGATCGGACGCACCATTCCGCGGGCGAGCGCCAGCGCGCCAATCGCCGACAGCACCAGTCCGGCAAGAAGCAGAAGTCCTGTGCGCAGGATCGAGACGTAGAGTTTTCGGTACACTTCCGCGACCGGCTGCTCCACAAAAACAAACCAGTGTAGCGACTCGATCGGGGCCACCGAGGTGAGCACTTCGGTGCCGGTGAGGTCGTGAGAGAGCATGGATGGCGTCTCGGCATTGCGCCCGCTGAGCGCGGCGACTACATGCTCGAGCTTTGACAGATCGGTTTTGCGCAACACCAGGCCGATGTCCGGATCGGCGATCAGGAAGCCACTGCCGTCGACGACGTAGGCCTTGCCCTTGTCATCTATCTTGATGCGCGACACGACGTCCCAGATGAACTTGAGATTGACGTCGGCCACGGTGACCGGGCCCTTGTCGCTTCCCGAGCGAATCGAGATGGTCATGTACGGCTCGGTTTCCTTGCGGAAATATACCGGGCTGAACCAGGGCTGGCCGCGCTTGGCGTTGATGAACGCCGCTTCGCCGGTGCGGTCCTTGCCGGAGTTGATGCTGTCCATGCCGAGACGCGACACCGCGATCTGCTCGCGACCGTCGGGACCGATCTGCGCGATATCGGTGACTTCGGGTGCCTGGCGCAGCAGCTTCAGGAATTCGACGCGGCGTGCCTCGACGTCGCTGGGATCGAGCTGAGGCAGCGCCGCGTAGACCAGCTGCTGCTCGATCTGGTGGATGTACTGTTCGATGCGCGATGCCGCGGCAAGGGCTTTTTCGTTCTGGAGATTGGCCAGCGCGGTGCGCGTCTCCTGATACGTAAAGTAGATGCTGATGCCGCCCGACGCCAGCAGCGCGATCGTCACCAGCGACAGGATCAGGACGAGGTACTTGCGGAACAGCCGGCCGCGGCTGATGCGAGGCTCTGCGGGCGCGGTCGCGCCGGCGCGCGCTAGCGCATCGAGATTCGACGAGTCGTTCAACCGATAACCTTCTCGGTGCGCGCCATGGAGGGCGGACGTCGGCACGCTATCCGCGGCACCTTGCCCGTTTGCTGCGCCTTGATGGAGAGCGGGGCGGCGACAAGTGCGGCCGTGACAGCGCGCATGAAGTTGCGACAATGCATTACTGAATCACCTCATCCGCGCGCAACAGCAGCGCCTGAGGAATCGTGATCCCAAGCGCCTTGGCCGTCTTGACGTTGATAACCAGTTCCACCTTCGTCGGCAGTTCGACCGGCAGGTCCGCAGGCTTGGCGCCCTTGTGAATCTTGTCGACATAAACCGCCAGTCGACGATGGACGTCCTCGAGCACCGGACCGTAGGTCATGAGATTGCCGGCGCGGGCAAAGGGAGCCCAGCCGTCGATCGTCGGAATGCGGTACTGCAGCGAAGCCTTGGCGATGCGCCCCGCAAAGCCGAGCGTGAAGCCATCGGCAAAGGCGAGTATCGCTTCGTCGCGCGCCGCGGCGATGTCCTTAAGCGCGGCTTCCAGCTCGGCTTCACTGCGCACCGGGAAATAGTGCAGCGCGAGTCCCAGTTGCGAGGCGGCTGCTTGAGACGCCTCGCGCTCCTTCTGTTCGCCGGGATGTTGCGAATTCGCAAGGACGGCGACGCGCTTGATGCCGGGCAGCGCTTCCTTGAGTATTTGCATCCGCTTGCCGACGATGGCCAGTGTGAGCAGGCTGATCCCGGTCGCGTTGCCCCCCGGGTGCGCAAAGCTCTCGGCGACTTTCGCCTCGACCGGATCGGCGCTGATGCTGAATACGATGGGCGCCTTGACTCCTGCGCGCAGCAGGGAAAACAGCGCAAGCCCTCCGGCCGCTACGATGACATCGGGTTGAGAAGCGACAATGGGACCTGACAGCTCGATCACCCGTTCGCCGGAGCCCTCGCCCCACCACGCATCGATCGTCACGTCCCGGCCTTCGACGTACCGCAACTCGCGCATGCCTTCGCGAAAGGCCGCGAAATTCGGTGATGGAGCGTTCATTTGCTCGGTGGATACCCACGCAACCCGGAACATGCGCGCCGACTGTGCGGATGCGGGCAGCGTAACAGCGGTTGGCAAGATCGACAGCGCCTGGCAGAACGATCTGCGTTTCATTGGATTACCTCGTCGGCGCGAAGCAACAGCGTCTTTGGAATCACCAAGCCGAGCGATTTCGCTGTCGTGGTGTTTATCACCAGCTCAAACTTGAGCGGCTGCTCGACTGGCAAGTCGGCGGGCCTTGCACCTTTCAAGATCTTGTCGATGTAGCTCGCGAAACGGCGATACAGGTCAGGATAGTTGACTGCATAGGCCATCAATCCCCCGGCCTCGACGAACTCGCGGGATGGATAGGAGGCAGGCAGGCGATTGAGAGCCGTCCAGTGAACAATTGCCTGCTGATGCATCTGCGTGATGCCGTCCGCACCGATGACCAGCGCGTCGACGTGGTGTCGAGTTGCCGTCTCGAACGCTCGATCCAGATCATCCTGGTTGCGCACGTCGAGCATTTCAGCCTGTACGCCGAGCGCTTTCGCTGCTATTTGGGCCTCTTCCCATTCGGGCGGGGCAGCGGGGTTACTCATGTTTTGCAGCAACCCGACGCGGGTCAGGCCGGGCACCATTTCCTTCAGAAACTCGATCCGTTTCCCCATCAATTCGGTGCTG
>JBDTLK010000109.1:0-12606 GCA_039934835.1 Edaphobacterium sp. (SeqCode)
TCGCCGTTCCACACTTCGCACCGGTCGGCGTCGAGCTTGACCACGCAATTCATCGGCTCCATCGGCGAGTGCGCGAGGTACGGAAATTCGTATTCGCCGCTGACCGTCTTGGCCGCACCGGCGAGCGCCTTTGCGGCATCGCCATCATTGCGCGCTACCGTGCCCGGCGTCGCCGCACGGGACTTGTAGTCGACCATGATCTCTGCCGAGGAGCCCTTGAATGCCGTCGTTTCGTCCCATTCGATCTTTAGCAGGTCGCGGGCTTTCTTTGCCGTCCAGAACGAACTCGCGACAACTGCGACACCCGTCGGTAACTCGACGATGTAGCGCACGCCGGCGATCTTCTGCGCTTCGCTGGCGTCGAATTTGACGACTTTGCCGCCGAAGCGCGGCGGGTGCGCCACCACCGCAGTGAGCATGCCCGGAAGCTGCACGTCCTGCGTGAACTGCGCGGTGCCATTCGACTTGGCGCGCGAATCGGTGCGTGACACGCGCTTGCCGATGTAGACGAAATCCTTCGGGTCCTTCAGCTTGACGTCGACGGGCACCGATTGCGCGGCCGCGTCTTTAGACAGTTCGCCGAAAGTGGCCTTCTTTCCCGACGCGTGGCTGACTACGCCCTGCTTGACGCTGATCGAGTCGGCGGGAACGTTCCAGCGCTTGGCAGCCGCGGCGACGAGCATGGCACGCGCTGCAGCGCCGGCCTTGCGCAACTGGTCGAAAGAGTTCGCCATCGCCGTCGAGCCGCCCGTCCCCTGGATCGGTCCCATGAGCAGATTGTTGTACAGCTTAGCGTCAGCCGGCGCCGCCTCGGCGCGCATTTGCGTCCATGCCGCGTCCATTTCCTCGGCGACCACCGTGGGCAAACCGGTGAACGTACCCTGGCCCATTTCGAGGTGCTTGACGATGACGGTGACCGTGTTGTCGCCGCCGACGCGCACGAACGCATTCGGCTGCCAGCCGCCCGCAGGCACGACGCGCGAGCCGCCCTGGCCCGGACCGGCCATCTGGCCAAAGGCCGTGCCGGGAAGATAGAAGCCAAGCGTGAGTCCGACCGCGCTGGTGGCGGAAGTCTTGAGAAAGCGGCGCCGGCTGGAATCCGGCGATGACGAATCGGGCATGGTGCGGCGGCTCCGGTAGGCGTGCGCAGTCAGGTATTCTGGCCAGCGCTCAGCCGAGTGACCGGGCGGCGTCGTGGATCGCCGCGCGGATGCGCACGTAGGTCGCGCAGCGGCAGACATTGCCAGCCATCGCGGTGTCGATGTCGACGTCGGTCGGTTTCTTCTTCTTTGCCAGCAACGCGGTTGCCGACATCACCTGGCCCGACTGGCAGTAGCCGCACTGGGGCACGTCGAGCTTTTCCCAGGCAGCCTGCACAGCCTTGGCCTCCTTCGACTTGATGCCCTCGATGGTCGTGATCTCGGTACCGGGTTTGAGTGCCGACAGTGGCAGCGTGCACGAGCGCGTCGCCGCACCGTCGACCAGCACAGTGCATGCGCCGCACAGCGCCATTCCGCAGCCGTATTTGGTGCCGGTGAGCTTGAGGTGGTCGCGCAGTATCCACAGCAGTGGCGTGTCGTCGGGCAAGGTGACCGAAACGCGTTCGGTGTTGACGAAAAGCAGGGGCATGGTTGCTCCGGGATCGGCCTGGGGCGGCGCGTTGAACGGCGCGCCGAATGCCTGCATATCATAGGGGATTCCCGCGGGCAGGGAAACACCGCGGCACGCGATGGGCCGTCGGCGCAGCGCGTATAATGCGCGCTCGCGTAATACGGCTCGGGACACGGCAATGGAAGCAGAAAGAGTCAACATCCTCGGCAACCTCCTCGACGATCTGCAGCGACGAACTGCCGATCTGCGGAGGTATCTTTGACTTCGATGGCAAAGCCGCACGGCTGACCGACGTAGCCCGCGACCTCGAAGATCCGAAGATCTGGGACGACCAGAAGCGGGCGCAGGAACTCGGGCGCGAGAAGAAGCTCCTCGACGGCGTTGTCACGACGCTGACCGACCTCGGTGAGCGGCTCAAGGACAGCAGCGAACTCTTCGAGCTGGCCAAGGCCGAAGGCGACGACGCGACGCTGCTGGCGCTCGAAGGCGATGCCACCGCGCTCGAGCGCATCGTCGCCGACATGGAATTCCGGCGGATGTTCCACAATCCGATGGATCCCAATCCCTGCTTCATCGACATCCAGGCCGGGAGCGGCGGCACCGAAGCTCAGGACTGGACCGCGATGCTCGAGCGCATGTACCTGCGCTATTGCGAGCGCCGCGGCTACAAAACCGAGATCCTCGAGGAATCGGAGGGCGAGGTCGCGGGGCTGAAGAGCGCCAGCATCAAAGTCACCGGCGACTATGCATATGGTTACCTGCGCACCGAGACCGGCATTCACCGGCTGGTGCGCAAGAGTCCCTTCGATTCGAACGCGCGGCGCCACACCTCTTTTGCGAGCGTGTTCGTGTATCCCGAGGTCGATGACACCATCGAAGTCGAGATCAATCCCGCCGACCTGCGCATCGACACTTTTCGCGCCTCCGGAGCGGGCGGGCAGCACATCAACAAGACCGACTCGGCGGTGCGCATCACGCATCTGCCGACCAACATCGTGGTGCAATGCCAGAGCGACCGGTCGCAGCATCGCAATCGCGCCGAGGCGATGGCGATGCTCAAGTCGCGCCTGTACGAACTCGAGTTGCGCAAGCGCCAGGCCGAGCAGCAGAAGCTCGAGGATTCCAAGACCGACATCGGTTGGGGGCACCAGATACGCAGCTATGTGCTCGACCAGTCGCGCATCAAGGATCTGCGCACCAACCATGAAGTCGGCAACACGCAGGCGGTGCTCGACGGCAATCTCGACGACTTCATCGCGGCGAGCCTGAAGCAGGGGGTGTGACGTGAGCAATCCGAACCAGCCGCCTATCGCACCGCAGGACGAGAACCAGATCATCGCTGAGCGGCGCGCCAAGTTGCATGCGCTGCGTAAGCGCGGTCAGGCATACCCGAACGATTTTCGGCGCGATGCTCTGGCGGGGTCACTGCACGAGGCGCACGACACCAAGACGCACGATGAACTCGATGCCGCGCACATGAGCGTCGCGGTCGCGGGCCGAATGCTGCTCAAGCGGGTGATGGGCAAGGCGAGCTTCGCGACTGTGCAGGACCTCAGCGGCCGCATCCAGCTCTACATCACCACCGACGCGCTCGGCGCCGACGCGCACGACGCGTTCAAGCACTGGGATCTCGGCGATATCGTCGCCGCGAAGGGCGCGCTGTTCAAGACCAAGACCGGGGAATTGAGCGTCAAGGTCACCGAGCTGCGCCTGCTGGCGAAGGCGCTGCGACCGCTGCCGGAGAAATTCCACGGCCTCACCGACCAGGAGCAGAAATACCGCCAGCGCCACGTCGATTTGATCACCAGTCCGGAGTCGCGGCGGGTGTTCGTCGCGCGCGCGCAGATCATCCAGGCGATCCGCGCCTTCTTCGCCGCGCGCGGCTACCTCGAAGTCGAGACGCCGATGATGCATTCGATTCCGGGCGGCGCGGCGGCGCGACCCTTCATCACGCATCACAACGCGCTGGACATGCAGCTGTACCTGCGCATCGCGCCCGAGCTGTATCTCAAGCGCCTGGTCGTCGGCGGACTCGAGAAGGTGTTCGAGATCAATCGCAGCTTCCGCAACGAGGGTATCTCGACCCGGCACAATCCGGAGTTCACGATGCTGGAGTTCTATGAAGCGTTCCAGGACTACCGCTATCTGATGGATCTGACCGAGACGCTGCTGCGCGAAGTGGCGCAACATGCATGCGGCACGACCAGCATTGCCTACCAGGGAACGACCATCGACCTGGCGCAGCCCTTCGATCGCCTGACGATGGCCGAGGCGATCGCCAAGTACAACCCGCGTCACGCCGAGATGGATCTGGCGCAGACCGAGTATCTGAAGGCCGCGCTGCGCGGCGCCGGTGGCGAGGTGTTGCCCAGCGACGGGATCGGAGTGCTGCAGCTGAAGCTTTTCGAGGCGACCACCGAAGACAAGCTGATGCAGCCAACCTTCATCGTCGCGCATCCGACCGATGTGTCGCCGCTGGCGCGCGCCAACGACGTGAATCCGGCGCTGACCGATCGCTTCGAGCTGTTCATGACCGGCCGCGAGTTCGCCAACGGCTTTTCCGAGCTCAACGATCCCGAGGACCAGGCGGCGCGCTTTGCCGCGCAGGCGGCGGCCAAGGACGCGGGCGACGAGGAGGCGATGCACTACGACGCCGACTACATTCGCGCGCTCGAGTATGGCCTGCCGCCGACCGCGGGCGAGGGCATCGGCATCGACCGCCTCGTCATGTTACTGACCGACAGCCCGTCGATCCGCGACGTGATCCTGTTCCCGCAGCTCAAGCGCGAAACATAACCGCTCGGCCCCCTCGCTGAGCCGCGATCCCGCCGGAGTGTCTATTCGCGCATACCCCTGATCGATGTGTCGGCACGGTAATTGCTGTAGCTGACATACCGACCAGGGGGAGTGACTTCATGCAACGATATTTTCGCGGCGCGACGGCTGCGTCACGGGCTGTACTCGCGGGCACGATCTTCGCGATGGCGCTGGGTAGCGCGGCAGGGCAGACCCTGACGAAAACCGGCAAGGTGACCTCGGCAACGTCGAATTTCGGCAGCACGACGCAGGCCGCCAACGGCGAGACGCTCGGTTACGTGATGCAGTACGCCAATCCGAGCGCAATGGCGGTGGAACTGGATCTCAAGGATGCGATTCCCGCAGGGACGGCTTTCGTCCCGGGGAGCTTGGTCGTGCCGCCGCAATTCTCCAGGCAGTGGTCGATCGATGGCGGCTCGACCTGGCTCACGGTCGAGCCGGCGTCGGGGGTGACCAACGCGCGCGCACAGACGCTCAACCCGATCCTGTACTCGGGCGGCAGCAGCTTCCTGGGCAACCTCGCGGTGCCTCCCAAGACGACGCTCTCGACCGGCGGCGCGAGCGGTGATGGCTATCGGGCGATACCGCTCAATGGCAACGTATACATCATCAATCACCACAGCGGCACGACCTATCTCGACTGCTTTTCGGAAACCACGGGAACGCGCTGCACGAACTATCCCGTGCACCCATCGGCGGTGACCGGCACCGCGTTCTCGACGGCTGCGTATTCGACCGCAAGTGCCAACTGGACTGGCACGCCCGGCAAGCCGCTGGAATATGTCGACCGCAGCAACAGCAAAATCTATTACCCAGCGAACGACTTCAACGGACATCCGGGCGTGATGTGCGTCGACGTCGTGAACAGCGTCTCCTGCGGCTTTGTCGCGCTTTATACCGGAGCCAATCTCGGCGTCGGCGGTGGGACCGGCAACTTTCCCGGCTACAACGCGGTGCAGCCCGGCCCTTCGGGCCGCCTCTATATCATCCTCGACAACTCCGGAACAATGTACTGCTATAACGCGGTGACCGCGGCGGCATGCAGCGGTTCGCCGTTCACGGTGCCGGCGACCACCAGTGTGTACAACGAGCTCAGCCTGCGGATCGGCGGCAAGAGCATCATCTCGTCGCCCAATACCAATGCGCAGGTGTTTTGCTGGGACCACGCGGCCGCCGCGCTGTGCGCCGGTTGGAGCATCCAGACGCTGCCGGGCAATTCGTACGTGCAGCTCTATCCGGTGGTCGACGCCACAGGCACGCCGACCGGCGTCTGCGTGCGCGGCCTGACGACTTTCGCAAAGTCCTGTTTCAACCTCGATGGCTCGCCGTACACGGCGCCCGCATCATTCCTGGCCTGGATGGACAACTACGTCGCCGGCTATTACGGCAGCCCTGCCGCACCCGGCTACTCCTTCGGCGACACGACCTACTACGCGACGCGGACCTTCGCCAGCGGCCAGCCCGGCGGCGCCGGCCCGTGGGTCGAGGGCTGCTATGACTGGTCGGTGCCCGGCGACTGCGCAGGCAATGCCGGCGAGACCTGGCCGGTGAACGGCGGCAACGTCACCCAGCGCCAGTACTCGACGATCGCCGACGTGACGCTCCCTGGTTGCATGTGGATGAACGGCGACGACGGCGTCATCGGCAGCTTCTGGGCGCTCGACGGCGGCATCTGCGGCGGACGCACCAGCCTGCTGGCGACCATCACGCCGGACGATCTGACCTGCGACGGGCTGTCCCATGCGATTACGTGGGACAACATCGCGCTCTCCGGCCTCACCGCCGCCGACTACACGACGGCGCGCATCATCATCCGCGACGCCGGCACCAACGCGCCGATTCCAGGCTTCAACAATGTCGTCGTGGCCGCGTTCCCGCTGGACATTTCAGGGATAAGCTTTGCGAGCTATCCATCGCTCATCTTCGACCTGCAGCTGAGCGGCATACCCTCGACGGCGCCATGGAGCGCCAACCCGCCGCCGTACACGACGGTGAACTGGAACGGACCCGGGCCGCAGGTCTGCTTCTCGGCGCAGCCTACGAGCTGCGCGACTCCGAGCCTCACCAACAGCGCGTCGATGATCACGACCATTCCGGGCGGCGGCTCGAGCACCATCAGCGCCAGCGCCAATGCCTTCATCCACATCCTCGATGCCGCCTGCGCCACGCCAGGCCTTATTGCGCTCACCAAGGAGGTGTGCACCGATCCGACGCCGGCGAATTGCACCGCGGTATCCGGCAACTGGGTGGCGAGCACCAATGTTCCGAGCGGATCGACGGTCTCGTGGCGCATAAAGGTCACCAATACCTCGGCGGTCGACGAAGCGCGCAATGTCACGCTGACCGACGCGGTGGCGCCGGCCTGCGTGACCGCGGCGGGATCGTTCACGTTGGCGCCGCTCGCCTCGGCGACCTTTGTCTGCGCCAGTGCCAATGTAACCGTGGCGACTACCAACACTGCCACCGCCGGCGGCACGCTGGTGATCGCCGGCGTGCCACCCGGAACCTCGGGGCCGCCGGTCGGCACCAATCCCGGGTCGGCCGACGCCAACCCGCTGGCAGTTCCGGGCGCGACCAAGGCCTTTTCGCCGCTTGCCATCGGCGTCGGACAAACGGCTCTGCTGACGATCACGCTGACCAATCCGAATGCCGTCGCGGCCACCGGCGTCGCGTTCACCGACAACTACCCGGCAAACCTGGTCAACACTGCCACACCCGGCGGCGCGACGACTTGCGGTGGAACGCCAACCGCCGCGGCGAGCGGTACTTCGCTGACTTTGTCCGGCGGGACCATCCCCGGCAACGGCAGCTGTACGGTCACCGTGAACGTCACCTCCGCGGTCGGCGGTTCCTATGTGAACACCACCGGCGCGATCAGCACCAGCGCGGGCAGCGTGCCCGCCGCGCAAGG
Organism: Edaphobacterium sp. (SeqCode); assembly: GCA_039934835.1. Lineage (GTDB taxonomy): Bacteria > Pseudomonadota > Gammaproteobacteria > Burkholderiales > Casimicrobiaceae > PALSA-1003. The sequence goes on from JBDTLK010000109.1 coordinate 7,340, forward strand.
AACGTTGACCGTCATCGTGCCAACGGTGGCGAAGTCTTTCACCCCCGCGACCATCGGCTTCTTTGGCGTGTCGGTGCTGACCATCGCCGTGACCAACACGAGCGCGACCACCGCGATCACCTCGGTCGCGTTTACCGACAATTATCCCGCGAACCTGCAAAACACTGCGGCTCCCGCCGCTGCGAGCACCTGCGGCGGCACGGTGACGGCGGCGCCGAACGGAACAGCGCTCGCATTTTCCGGCGGCACGGTTGCACCGAACAGCGTGTGCGCCATCACCGTCAATGTGACCAGCGCGCTAGCGGGTACTTACGTCAACAGTTCGGGCGTTGTCACCACCGGCAATGCAGGAACTGCCGGTCCGGCGAGCTCAAGCCTGGTTGTCACCAGTACGGCGTTCAGTGCGGCCAAGGCGTTCAGCCCGTCCAGCGTCAATCCGGGCGGCACGGCAGTGCTGTCGATAACGCTCACCAACCCGAACCCAGGCGCGGTGACCGGCGTGGCCTTCACCGACAACTACCCGGCAGGCCTGGTCAACACCTCCGCACCGGGGGCCGTGAGCGCGTGCGGCGGCACCGTGACGGCGGCGCCGAACGGCAGCGCGCTGGCCTTGACCGGCGGCACGATCCCGAGCAATGGCAGCTGCACGGTCAGCGTCAACGTCACACTCACCTCCGGCGGCACGGTGATCAACAGCATCGGCGCCGTGACCTCGAGCAACGCCGGCAGCAGCGGGCCGACCTCGGCAGCGCTGGCGGGAGGAGGCAACGCGATCCCGACACTCTCGCCGTGGGCGCTGGCGTCGCTCGCCAGCCTGATGCTGCTCGGCGCTGCATTCATGCGGCGCGGGCGGCGCGACTGAAGGCGTTGCGGAAGCAAGTTGCGCCGCAGAGGCCGCGGTGGAGGCGCATTTGACGGATACCCTGTAGGGGTATATGTTGGCGTGGCGAGGGCAACCGTCTGGATCCGACATCGCAATCGAGGCCGCCGACATCACGCTCATCCGCAGTGAGCTTAATGCCGTCGTCGACGCGACCCTGCTATCGCGCGCGACACTGTCGAAGATCCGCCAAAATCTGTTTTTCGCGTTCGCTTACAACGTGCTCTGTATTCCGCTCGCGGCGCTGGACATGCTCAACCCGGTACTTGCCGGAGCCGCAATGGCAGCCAGTTCGGTGTCGGTCGTCGGCAGCGCACTGTTGCTGCGCAATTGGCGTCCCCCGGATCAACCAAGGAGATGAATATGGAAACCATTGCATTGAACGTCTCGGGCATGACCTGCGGCGGTTGCGTCGGCAGCGTGACGCGCGTGCTCAAGGCAGTACCAGGCGTGACCGAAGTCTCGGTACAACTGACACCCGGCCGCGCCGACGTCACCTACGATCCAGCACGCACCGCTCCGGCGGCATTGAAGGCGGCGATCGAAGACGCCGGTTATGAAGTCGTCGCCTGAGCTGCGCCAAGTCAGCGCCCGTCCGCTGGTCGCGCGATCGGACAGCGCGCTGCTGATCAAGCGACTGAATCGCATCGAAGGTCAGGTGCGCGGCATCGGCAAGATGATCGAAGCCGACCGCTATTGCGTCGACGTGCTCAACCAGGTCAGCGCGGTGCAAGCCGCGCTAGACGCGCTCGCGCTGCAACTGCTGGAACATCATCTGCACGGCTGCGTGCAACACGCGGTTAAATCAGGGAATGGCGATCATGCCATCGAGGAAGCGTTGGGAGTCATCCGCAAGTTCGCGCGCTGACCATCACCGTCTCCCCTGAGGGGAGAGAAAGGCTCAGGCCACGGGTTGGTTGCTCTCGACCCATTGCGCAAACGCCGCCATGAACTTCTGCAGGAATTCGCGCGTTGCCGCATTGGTCAGCGCTCCCGCGTCGTCGAACAGCGTCGCCGCGTTGCCGACGTAGGCTTCGGGCTGCGCCATCGCCGGAACGTTGAGGAATACCAGCGACTGGCGCAGCGCGTGATTGGCGCCGAACGCACCCATCGCTCCGGGCGACACGCTGACAACTGCCCCGGGCTTGCCCGACCAAGCACTCTTGCCGTATGGCCGAGACGCGATGTCGATGGCGTTTTTCAGTACGCCTGGCACCGAGCGGTTGTATTCCGGTGTCACAAATAAAAACGCCTCGGCGTTCTCAATCTGCTGCTTGAATGCCGCGGAGACGGCGGGCGGATTGGCGTCGTCATCCTGGTTGTACAAGGGCAGCTGCCCGATTTCAACGATCTCCATCTTCAGGTTCGGCGGCGCCATGCCGATGAGCGCTTTGGCGACCTTGCGGCTGAACGATGCCTTGCGCAGGCTGCCGACGACTACGGCAATGTTTCGGGTTGTGCTCACGGGGTTCCTCTGGTGTAGGGTAGCGAAGTCGCGACCGATACTGCGAATCGATTGCCGATTATAGGCGGGTATCTGCGCTTCGTCGTCGCGCAGCGTTGGGCGCGAACGGCGCGGTTTGTGGGCGCGCGTCCTAGAGTGGCATAATCCATCGTTCGGGGTGTAGCGCAGCCCGGTAGCGCGCTTGCTTTGGGAGCAAGATGTCGGAGGTTCAAATCCTCTCACCCCGACCAGAATCACGCCGCAAATCAAACGCGTGCAATGCGCGATTGAACGAGCGACACGGCCAGGTTCATATTAGCCGGCCTCGCAGTTCTCCCGTTCAGGTAGATCGACGGTCTGCGCGCTCGACGCGAGCGCGAACTTCTGCAAGTAGCGTACTTGCGAGATGTCGTCGGACGCAGGCGCAGCGACGATTTCTGGATCAGGGGGCGCGTGCCTTGTGCCTATCGTGGAACCGCCGCCGAATTGTGCGGCCAAATCAGTTGAGCATGTGATGTGGCAGCCACAGCGAAATCTCTGGCACATAGGTCACCAACATGAGCACGATAAACATCGCCACATAGAACGGCCAGATCTTGCGCGTGACCTCTTCGATCGAAAGCTTGGCAACGGCGCAGCCGACGAACAGCACCGAGCCGACCGGTGGCGTGACCAGGCCGATGCCGAGGTTGACCAGCATGATTATGCCGAAATGCACCGGATCGACGCCGAAGCTCTGCACTACCGGTAGCAGGATCGGCGTGCAGATCAGCAGCAGCGGCGCCATGTCCATCAATGTGCCGAGGAACAGAAGCAGCAGGTTGATTAAAAGTAGGATGACGTACTTGTTGCTCGAAATCGTGAGGAAGAATTCGGTCACCTTCGCCGGCAGCTGCATCAGCGCCATCATGTAGCCGAAGCCCGACGCGAAAGCGATCAGGATCATGACCATCCCCACCGTCTTCATGGTTCGGTGCACCAGCAGGTGGAGGTCGCGCCAGCGATAGTCGCGATAAATGAACATCGTGACGAAGAACGCCCAGGCGCAGGCTACCGCTGCTGCCTCGGTCGGAGTGAAGACGCCGAACAGGATGCCGCCGGTGATGATTACCATCGTCATCAGGCCCCAAAGCGCGTCGATCGCCACCCGCACGGCCTTGCGGAACGGCACGACTTCGCCCTTCGGATAGTTCTCGCGGTAGGCGGTGATGACGACCAGGACGGCCAGCGACAGGCCGAGCAGGAGTCCCGGGAAAAATCCCGCGACGAGCAGGTGTGCGATCGACACCGAGCCCCCGACCGCGAGTGAGTAGATCACCGCATTGTGGCTTGGTGGAATCAGGATAGCCTGCACCGAGCCGCAGATCGTCAGGTTGGTAGCGAACACGCGCGGATAGCCGGCTTTCTCCATCTGCGGGATCATCACCGACCCGATCGACGAGGTGTCGGCCACGGACGAGCCCGAAATGCATCCGAACAGGCTCGAAGCCAGGATGTTCACCAGCCCGAGCCCGCCGCGAATGAAGCCGACGAACACGCCGGCCAGCGCGATCAGCCGCCGCGCCATGCCGCCCTCGGCCATGATCGCGCCTGCCAGCACGAAGAACGGGATCGCCAGTAGCGAAAACTTGCTGATTCCATCCGAGATCTTGAGCATGACCGCTTCAAGCGGGATGCCGGCCCACATCGCACCGATCAGCGCGGCGACGCCGAGCGAATACGCGACCGGCACGCCGATCGCGATCAGGGCAAAGAGGCTGCCCAGCAGAATTAGGGCGTCCAAAGTAGTCTGTTCCCGTTTCTAGTCGGCGCTGACCGGTTCGCGGTGAATGAACGAGTCTTTTGCCGGCGGACCGATCCAGACCTGCTCGATGACGAAGAGCAGCGTGATCAGGCCGCCGATCGGGATGGGCAGGTACGTGATGCCGACCGAGAGCCAGGGAAATTCCGCGATCGTGTTGAGCCAGGTGGCCTCGACCAGCTTGATGCCCCAGATGATCGCGAACAGGCTGACCAGCCCCATCACCAGGTCACGCGTGATGTTGGCCGCCCGCCGCCCCGTCGGCGGCAGCCTGTCGACGACCATCGACACCGCAATATGGACGTTGCCCCGGTAGCATGCGGCAGCGGCGAAGAACGTGAACACGATCACCAGCAGGATCGAAAGCGGTTCGGGCCAAGACGACGCGCTATTGAGAATGTAACGCGTGAACACGCCCCAAGGGATGATCAGCGTCATCGTGACGATGCATAGCCCCGAAACCACCGCGCAAAAAATGTAGAGAGCCTCCATCGCCCGCGCGTACGCAGCCTTCATGGCATCACTCCTGCCGGGCACGAGCGGGGCCAGCGGCGACCGCGACAGTCGCGCGCCGGCACCGTAGGTGGTGCGCCTATTTGACGGCCTGGATTTGCTTGACGGTCTCGGCGTATTTGGGACCGTATTTGTCCCAGACCGGCTTGACCGCGTCCTGGAATGCCTTCTTGTCGGCGTCGGACACGTGCACGATCTGGATGCCGGCGGCCGTGGCCTTGTCCATTGCCTTCTTCTCGTACTCGGTCCACAGCTTGCGTTCTTCAAACTGCGCTTCGCGGGAGAACTTGAGCAGCAAGGCCTGGTCGTCCTTCGACATGGTGTCGAAGATCTTCTTCGAGAACACGAGCATTTCCGGCACGATCAGGTGCTCGTCGATCGTGTAGAACTTCGCCACCTGGTAGTGATTGTCGAACACGAAGCTGGGTGGATTGTTTTCAGCGCCGTCGACCACGCCGGTTTGCAGCGCGTTGAAAACCTGGTCGTAGCCCATCGCGATGCCGTTGCCGCCCATGGAATTGGCCATGTCGACGAACATGGGATTGCCCATCACGCGCACCTTCATCCCCTTCAAGTCGGCCATGGTCTTGATCGGGTGCTTGGTGTTGTAGAAACTGCGCGCGCCGGCG
>JBDTLK010000110.1:0-12433 GCA_039934835.1 Edaphobacterium sp. (SeqCode)
CCTCGACAACGCGCGCTATGCTCCGACGCTCGGCCGCTTCAAGGTCTACCTGATCGACGAAGTACACATGCTGTCGAAGCCCGCGTTCAACTCGATGCTCAAGACACTCGAGGAACCTCCTGGGCACGTCAAATTTGTGCTGGCCACGACCGATCCGCAGAAAATCCCGGTGACGGTCCTGTCGCGGTGCCTGCAATTCAACCTCAAGGCGCTCTCGCCGGCTCTGATCGTTGCCCGCATGACCGAGATTCTCACCGCCGAGGGCATCGCCTTCGACGCTGGCGCACTTGGGCTCATCGCGCGCGCTGCGCACGGATCGATGCGCGACGCGCTCTCCGTGCTCGATCAGGCGATAGCCCATGGCGCCGGCGAGGTCCACGCCGAGTCGGTGCGCACGATGCTCGGCGCGGTCGACAGCGAGCATGTCTATCGCATTGCTGACGCGCTGCTCGCCATCGACGGCGCCTCGCTGCTGGCCGAGTCGCGCGCGCTCTCCGACCGCGGACTGGCGCTGCCGTCCGCGCTCGAGGAGCTGGCGTCGCTGTTCCATCGCATAGCGGTCGCGCAGACCGTTCCGGAAACCATAGACGCGTTGCCGGACGCCGAGAAAGTCGCAACCTATGCTGCGGCGATGACGCCGGAAGCGGTTCAGCTTGCCTACCAGATCTGCGTGCAAGGTCGCGCCGATCTGGCGCTGGCTCCCGACGAGGCAACAGGTTTCAGCATGACGCTGCTGCGGCTGCTCGCGTTCGAGCCGATGGGTGCACCGACCATGAACGCGACGCCAATGCCGGCGCCGGCGCGCACAGCGAGCTCCGGCGCGGCGCTGCACCGCGCGACGCGGGAGACAGGGCCGGTGCCACAACTGCGGCGCGAGGCCGCGCCGGCATCGATATCCGCGGCCGCTCACGGTGCCGTTACCGATGCCGCAGCGCAGGCGTCACCGCCAGCGCGTGCATCGGCGCCCACCGCTGCGCCGGCCGCCGCCAGCGCCGCAACCACGTCCACCGTCAGCATCGCCATTGCCGATTGGCCGGCGTTTGTCTCGACCCTGAAATTGTCCGGCATCGCCGCGCAACTCGCAGCGCAAACCGAACTCAAAGCGCAGAGCGGCAACGAATTCGTGCTCGGAGTTCCCGAGGCCGCGCGCCACCTCACCGACAAGACCTATACCGACAAGCTCAAGGCCGCGCTCGAGGAATCGTTCGCGCGCAAGGTGCGTCTGAGCTTCGAAATCGGCGGCGCCACAACCGCCACACTGGCAGCGCAGGAAAAGCGCGAGCGCGCTGCGGCGCAAGCGAAGACCGAAGCAGCATTTCGCGACGATCCGTTCGTGCAGGACGTGCTGGCCCGCTTCGATGCCAAGGTCAGGCCCGACTCGATCAAGCCCACCGAATAGCCCACGAGGACAAACCGCATGATGAAGAACCAACTAGCCGGCCTGATGAAGCAGGCCCAGTCGATGCAGGAGAACATGAAGAAGGCGCAGGAAGAAATCGCGGCGATGGAAGTCGAGGGCGTCGCCGGCGCGGGCATGGTGAAGATCGTCATGACCGGACGGCACGACGTCCGCCGCGTCAGCATCGATCCGTCGCTGCTCACTGAGGACAAGGACATCCTCGAGGACCTGGTCGCCGCCGCGATGAACGACGCGGTGCGCAAGGTCGAAGCCGCGTCGCAGGAAAAGATGGCCGGCATGGCCGCCGGCCTGCCGCTGCCGCCGGGCTTCAAGCTGCCGTTCTAGCCACTCGCGCGTGGAACCGCTGTCCAGCCTCGAGGAACTCACGCAGGCGCTGCGCTGCTTGCCGAGCGTAGGGCCGAAGGCTGCGCAGCGCATGGCGCTGCATCTGCTGCAGCACGACCGCGATGGTGCGCAGCGTCTCGGCCGCGCGCTGGCTGCGGCGACGAACAAGATTCAGCACTGCGAGCGCTGCAATACCTTCACCGAGGACGCGATCTGTGCGCTTTGCCGCTCGGGCAAACGCGACGCAGCGCAGCTATGCGTCGTCGAAACACCGGCCGACCTGCTGATGATCGAGCACACCCAGGCCTACAGCGGTCTGTATTTCGTGCTGATGGGGCGCCTGTCGCCGCTCGACGGCATCGGACCCAAGGAAATCCGCCTCGATCGCCTGCTCAAGCGCGCGCTCGAAGGCGATGTGAAGGAAGTCGTGCTTGCCACCAACTTCACCAACGAAGGCGAGGCCACCGCGCACTACATCGGCGAGCTGCTCGGCGCACGCGGCCTCAAGGTCACCCGGCTGGCGCGGGGGGTGCCGGTGGGCGGCGAACTCGAATACGTCGACAGCGGCACCCTGGCGCAGGCGCTTAGGGAGCGGCGGACGCTGGCCGGGTAACTGTTGCCACGGAGCGCGCGATTCGATTGCGCAGCGCGCGCGTCCGGGAGTAATCTGAAGCCGCACGCGAGGTGAGAAGGTCATACCCAAGGAGGGGACATGCTCGTCAGCGAAATCCTGCGGATCAAGGGCAATGCCCTGTTCACGACTCCGCCCAACGGCCCGGTACTCGAAGCCGTCAAGATCATGGCACAACACGACATCGGCTCGCTGGTCGTCATGGACCGGGGCAGGATGGTCGGGATGCTCACCTTTGCCGAAGTGCTTGAAGCACTCGCCGGGCGCCAGGGCACGCTGGGTGACCTCACGGTGAGCGAAATTCACGTCAGCGATCCGCTGACCGCGACCACCAGTCTCGATGTCATGGAATTGCGCCGGCGCATGCTCGACCGCCACGCGCGCTACGTGCCGATTATCGACGGCCCGACGTTGCTCGGCGTCATATCGTTCCACGACGTCGCCAAGGCAGTCTACGACGAACAGAACTTCGAAAACCGCATGCTCAAGAGCTATATCAAGAACTCGCCGGACGAATAGCCGCGGCGCGGCCCAGCAGAAACACTGCCGGGCGTTTCGCCAGCGTCGGTCGCGGCAACTTTTCCCACTGCGCGAGTGTTCGGCTGATGATCTGCTGCGAGTCCAGCGTGAGATCGATCGCCAGTGTCATGACCGTCGCCGGTCGGCAGACGACGATCAACGCATCGAGCAACGCGTCGTTACGATACGGCGTTTCGATGCAGATCTGTGTCGCGCCGCCGCGCGCCACAGCGTCGTCGAGCGCCTTGATGGCAACCGCGCGCTCGGCGCTCTTCGCCGGCAGGTAGCCGTGAAAGGCGAACGCCTGCCCGTTGAGCCCGGACGCCATCAATGCCAGCAAAATCGACGAGGGTCCCGCGAGTGGCACCACCGGCACGCCCGCGCGGTGCGCCGCGGCGACCAATAGCGCGCCGGGGTCGGCGATGCCCGGGCAACCCGCGTCCGACACCAGCCCCAGATCGTGGCCGGCGAGAGTCGGGGCGAGCAATTCGGCGACCCGGTCGACGGGGGTGTGTTCGGAGAGTTCGGCGATCGCGATTTCCTGTAATGGCTGCGGGTGTCCCAGCGCCTTTAGAAATTGCCGCGCGACTTTCGGAGTTTCGGCCACGAAATGGCGCAGTCGTCGCGCAACCTGCAAGGTGCCCATCGGCACGACTGCTTCCGGCGGCACGGCGCCGAGCGTGTTGGGGATGACGTAGAGTGTTCCGGCGGCAGGCATTGCGGGGTCTCGATTACAGCGGCCGTACGTCTTCGGAGAGCAGCATGTCGGTCAGGCGGATTAGCGGCAGACCGATCAACGCCGTCGGGTCGTCGCTGGCAACTCGCGTGCACAGGACTATGCCCAGTGTTTCGACGCGCATCGCGCCGGCGCAGTCATAGGGCTGGTCGCGATCGACGTACGCCGCCAGCGCCGCATCGTCGAGCGTCCGAAAAGTCGTCGACACATCGACCAGCGCCGTTTGCAGGCGGCCGGTGGCGGCATTGAACAGCGCCAGTGCAGTGTGGAAGACGATAGACTGGCCCTGCATCCGGCGCAGCATGGCGAGGGCTTGGTCGCGGTCGCGCGGTTTGCCGACGGGCTCACCGGCGAATTCGGCGACCTGGTCGGAGCCGATGATCAGCGCGTCCGGGTGAGTCGCCGCGACCGCGCGTGCCTTCGCCACGGCCAGCCGCAGCGTGACTTCGGCGGGCGCCTCGCCGGGGTGCGGCGTCTCGTCGATAGCCGGGACGACTACCGAAAACGGCACGCCCAGGCGCTGCAGCAACTCCTTGCGATATATGGAAGACGACGCGAGAATCAGCGGCGAAGTTGTTGTTTTCACTGTTATCTTTGACAGGAAAGGCAATGGACGCTATTATCCTACGTTTATCGCGTTGCGCCGGCAGTAGCGGCGAGCGTGGGCGTCGCGGCGGGGTTGGCCAATACGGCCGAGGGTGCCTGGAACCTGGCGGGAGCCGAGCGTGAAGCGTGACAAGGACGGGCGGGCGGGAACGCGTTTCGACGCGTTGAAGCTGGCCGATGCGGGCGGAGTGCTGGGTGGCGAAGTCAATCCTGCGCGGCTGCCGCGACTGGCCGACCGCGTGGTGGCGGAGGCCGACGCGCCGAGCATCGCCTGGCGCGTCGTCGGGGGTCATGATGCGCTGGGTCATCCTGCCTTGACATTGAGCCTCGATGGCGCGGCATTCATGACTTGCCAGCGTTGCCTGCGACCGTTCGCGGTGCCGGTGGCGCAGGAGACCGTGCTGCTGCTGGCCCGTAACGAGCGCGACCTGGTGCACCTGGACGCGGACGAACCAGAAGTTGTCCTGGCCGGAGCGCCGCTGGATCCGTTGGCGCTGGTCGAGGATGAATTGTTGCTGTCGCTGCCGTTTGCGCCACGACACACCGATGCGGAATGTGACGCAAGTTCGCCAGCGAGCGTGGTTGCCGCTACATCGGAAAAGCCGTTTGCGCAGCTCGCTGAACTCAAGGCGCGCCGCCAATCGAAGAATTGATAGATTTGCATGCAACGAATGACTGAGGAGTAACTGAACATGGCCGTCCAGCAGAACAAGAAGTCGGCGTCAAAGCGCGGCATGCATCGCGCCCACGACTTCCTGACCAATCCGCCGCTCGCGGTGGAACCGGTCAGCGGCGAAGTACATCTTCGCCATCACGTCAGCCCGAGCGGATACTACCGCGGCAAGAAGGTCGTCAAAACCAAGTCGGACGAGTAGCCGCTGCTCGCGCGTCCGGCGAACGCGATGTCGCTGCCGCCCAATGACGCGCCGTGCCCGCATCGCCGCCAGGCGGTGGCGGGTTCGCATCGGATGACTTCGTTGCGCCGATCGATCCTACGCGCGGTCGCATCGCGATGACTGTCACCATTGCCGTCGACGCGATGGGCGGCGACCATGGCCCTCGAGTCACAGTCCCGGCATCGTTGCGCTTTGTCGAGGACACGCCCGACGGCGCGGTCATCCTGATAGGCCTCGAGCCCGCGCTGCGCGCCGCGCTGGACTCGGCACGCTCGCCCGCATGCGATCGCATCACCATACGCGCGGCGAGCGAAGTCGTCGAAATGCACGAACCGCCCGGCGACGCCCTGCGTCGCAAGAAGGATTCGTCGATGCGGGTCGCCATCAACCTGGTCAAGGACGGCACCGCCCAGGCATGCGTATCCGCAGGCAACACCGGTGCGCTGATGGCGATTTCGCGGTTCGTGCTCAAGACGCTGCCCGGCATCGATCGTCCGGCGATCGCTTCGCAACTGCCGACGCGCATCGGCGTGACCACCGTGCTGGATCTGGGCGCCAACGTCAACTGCACGCCCGGGCAGCTCGTTCAGTTCGCGGTGATGGGCAGTGCTCTGGTGTCGGCCATCGACGGCGTCGAGAGGCCCACCATCGGCCTGCTCAACATCGGCGAGGAAGAGATCAAGGGCAATGATGTCGTCAAGCAGGCGGGCGAATTGCTGCGGGCATCGCGGCTGAACTTCTACGGTAACGTCGAAGGCGACGACATCTACAAGGGCACGACGCAGGTGGTCGTCTGCGACGGCTTCGTCGGCAACGTCGCGCTCAAGACGTCCGAGGGTCTGGCGTGGATGCTCGCCGATTTCCTGCGCGAGGAATTCACCCGCAATGCGTTTCGCAAGACGCTTGCTGTGTTCGCCCTGCCGATCCTGAATTCGTTCCGGCGCCGCGTCGATCCACGACGCTACAACGGCGCGACCCTGATCGGCCTCAAGGGCATTGTGATGAAAAGCCACGGCGGGGCCGATGCGCTGGCGTTTTGCAATGCATTGAAGAAGGCTCATGCCGAAGCGACGCAAGGCGTCCTCGAGCGCATCACCCAGCGCCTCGCCGAGATGCCGGTGCCGGCCAGCGCGGGGAATGGCACTCCGGCACCGGCAGCCGCTGCGGCCTCCGATGTTTAGCCGCATCGCCGGCACTGGCGGTTACCTGCCGGCCAAGGTGCTGACCAACGCCGAATTGGCGACGCGCATCGACACCAGCGACGAGTGGGTGCGCGCGCGCACCGGCATCTGTTCGCGCCATATCGCAGCGCCGGACGAGCAAACCAGCGATCTCGCGTTGCTGGCAGCGCGGCAGGCGCTGGCGGCGGCGGGTATCGACGGGGCCGATGTCGACCTCATAGTCGTCGCCACGACGACTCCGGACATGATTTTTCCGTCGACCGCGTGCGCGCTGCAGGAAAAGCTCGGCGCGCGCGGCGGTCCCGCGTTCGATGTGCAGGCGGTGTGCAGCGGCTTCGTCTATGCGCTCAACGTCGCGGACCTCATGGTCAAGAGTGGAGCGGTCCGCAACGCACTCGTCGTCGGCGCGGAAATCTATTCGCGCATCCTCGACTGGAGCGATCGCGGCACCTGCGTGCTCTTCGGCGATGGCGCGGGAGCGGTGGTGGTGGTGCCTTCCGCCACCCCGGGCATATTGTCGACGCATCTCCACGCCGACGGTCATTACCGCAACATACTGTCAGTGCCCGGAACGGTGGCCAACGGAGTCGTCACCGGCACGCCGTTTCTGCACATGGACGGAACGGCGGTGTTCAAGTTCGCCGTCAAGGTGCTCGCTGAAGTCGCGCAGGAGGCGCTGGACGCGAATCATCTCGCTGCCGACGCCGTCGACTGGCTGATTCCGCACCAGGCGAATATCCGCATCATGGATGCGACACTGAAGAAGCTCGGCCTTGCGCCGGAACGCATGATTTCCACCGTCGCAACGCATGCGAACACGTCGGCGGCATCGATTCCGCTGGCGCTCGACGTCGCGGTGCGCGATGGGCGCATCAAGCCGGGTCAGCACGTCATGCTGGTCGGCGTGGGCGGCGGATTCACATGGGGCTCGGTGCTCCTGAAATGGTAAAGGCACGATCAACATGAAACTGGCGATGGTCTTTCCCGGACAAGGCTCGCAATCGGTCGGCATGCTTTCGGGCTACGACGGTTATCCGGCCGTGCAACGCACGTTGGCAGAGGCGGGCGCGGCGCTCGGGCAGGATCTGTGGACGCTTGCCGCGGAAGGGCCCGTCGAGCAACTCAATCAGACCGTCAATACGCAGCCGCTGATGCTCGCCGCGGATGTTGCCGTGTATCGCGCGTGGCGCGAGGCAGATGGGCCGGAGCCGGCCATCGTCGCCGGCCACAGCCTAGGCGAATACGCGGCGCTGGTCGCCGCGGGTGCGCTGACACTCGCCGCGGCGCTGCCGCTGGTGCGCTTCAGGGCCCAGGCCATGCAGGAAGCTGTGCCGGCGGGTGCCGGCGCGATGGCGGCGATCATGGGCCTGGACGACGCGGGCCTGGTCGCGGCGTGCGCGGAAGCAGCGCAGGGGCAGATCGTCGAGCCGGTCAATTTCAATGCGCCCGGCCAGATCGTGATCGCGGGCCATCGCGAGGCCGTCGAGCGGGCGATCGTAGCCGCCAAGGCGAAGGGCGCGAAGCGCGGCGTGCTATTGCCGGTGAGCGCACCGTTTCACAGTTCGCTGCTCAGGCCTGCGGCGGCGCGCCTGGCGACGTACCTTGCAGACGTGAGCATTGCGTCGCCTGCGGTGCCGGTGCTGCACAATGTCGACGCCGGCACCGCCGCTGACGCAGCCGGGATTTGCGACGCGCTCGCCAAGCAGGCGGCGAGCCCCGTGCGCTGGGTCGAGACCGTGCAGGCGTTCGCCGCAAGCGGTGTCACGCACGTGGTCGAATGCGGGCCCGGCATGGTGCTCGCCGGACTGTGCCGGCGCATTGCGCCAGAGCTCGAAGTCATGTCCACCAATGATGGTGCGGCACTCGAAGCCGCGCTGGCGGCGATCAGCCATTGATCCTGCCGTCATCCTGGCGGAGGCCGGGCAAGCCGGGCCAAATCAACTTGGGCCCCGGCCTTCGCCGGGGCGACTGGCGCCAATGATTGCGCTTAAGGGACAGTGATGGCAGACGCAAAACTAGCACTGGTCACCGGCGCAACGCGGGGTATCGGCAAGGCGATCGCGGCGACGCTGGCGCAGCGCGGCTACACCGTCGTCGGCACCGCCACCACCGACCAAGGCGCGGCGACCATCGACGGCGTGCTAAAGCAGCTCGACAACGATGGCGCTGGATTACGGCTCGATGTCACCGACGGAGCGAGCATCGACGCCGCCATGACCATGATCCAGACGCGCTTCGGCGACGTCAGCGTGCTGGTGAACAATGCCGGGATCACCCGGGATAACCTGGTCGTACGCATGAAAGTAGACGACTGGGATGCCATCATGGATACCAACCTGAAGGCGGCGTTTCGACTGTCTAAGGCGGTGCTGCGCGGCATGATGAAATCGCGGCAGGGCAGGATTATTAACGTCGGCTCGGTGGTCGGCTCGAGCGGGAATCCCGGGCAGGCCAACTATTCGGCGGCCAAGGCCGGATTGATCGGCTTGACCAAATCGCTGGCGCAGGAAGTTGGCGTCAGGTCGATCACGGTGAACTGTGTAGCGCCCGGTTTTATCGACACCGACATGACCCAGGCACTGCCCGAGGCGATTCGCACCAAGCTGCTCGAGCACATTCCGCTCGCGCGACTGGGCACACCTTCGGACATCGCCAACGCGGTGGCCTTTCTCGCCTCCGACGAGGCGGCCTACATTACCGGCGCGACGTTGCACGTCAATGGCGGCATGTATATGGCGTAACGCTGCGTTGGTCACAATTGCCGACAGGTGCGAGCACCTGCCGTGGTGCGGCGGCGCACGTCGAGTTGCCAAGCGCGGTCGACATTGGGCAAAGACGTGCGATCGTGTAAAATGCGCCGTTTGCAGCATCTGGTAATTCCGCTCGGAGGACTGATATGGAAAACGTAGAACAACGAGTCAAGAAAATCGTGGCCGAGCAGCTCGGCGTGAACGAAGCCGAGATCAAGAACGAGTCGTCGTTCGTCGACGATCTGGGCGCCGATTCGCTTGACACGGTCGAACTGGTGATGGCGCTGGAGGAGGAATTCGAGACTGAAATCCCCGATGAAGACGCCGAAAAGATCACGACGGTGCAACAGGCCGTCGACTACGTCGGCGCGCACCTGAAGAAGTAGGCGAAGGCGCCGGGCCTGCGTCCGGCGCATTTCCCGCGAACGGCGTAGCGCCGCCACCCGTTCGCGTTTCGATCGCTCCGATTCCATGACCAAGCGCCGCGTAGTCGTCACCGGTATGGGCATCGTGTCGCCGGTGGGCATCGGCCTCGATGAATCGTGGGCAAACATCCTCGCCGCGCGCTCGGGCATCGCCGCGATCACGCGCTTCGACGCGAGGGCATTCCCCTCGCGCATCGCCGGTGAGGTGAAGAACTTCGACGTCACCCAGTACCTGTCGGGCAAGGAAGCGCGCCGCTACGACACCTTTATTCATTTCGGGCTGGTGGCGACCATGCAGGCCGTCAAGGATGCGGGCCTCGACGGCTACGCCGGCGACCTGGAACGCGTTGGTGTCTGCATCGGCTCCGGCATCGGCGGCCTGCCGATGATCGAGGACACGGATGGCACGTATCGCGAGGGTGGCCCGCGCAAGATTTCGCCGTTCTTCGTGCCCGGTTCGATCATCAACATGATCTCCGGACTGGCCTCGATTCACTACGGCTACAAAGGTCCGAACCTCGCGCTGGTCACCGCTTGCTCAACTGCCAACCACAGCATGGGTGAAGCATCGCGGCTGATCGAGTATGGCGACGCGGACATCATGGTCGCCGGCGGCGCCGAATCCACCATCAGCCCGCTGGGCGTCGGCGGCTTCTGCGCAGCGCGCGCGCTGTCAGATCGCAATGACGACCCGACCACCGCCAGCCGGCCGTGGGATATCGACCGTGATGGCTTTGTGCTCGGTGAAGGTGCCGGCATCCTGGTGCTCGAAGAACTGGAGCACGCGAAGGCGCGCGGTGTCCGGATCTATTGCGAGCTGGCCGGCTACGGCATGTCGGCCGATGCACATCACATCACCTCACCGCCGGACGATGGCAGTGGCGCGGCGCGCAGCATGATCAACGCGCTCAAAAACGGCGGCCTCGTCACCACCGACATCGACTACATAAACGCCCACGGCACGTCGACGCAGGTAGGCGACATCGCCGAATGCATCGCGGTAAAGCGCTGCTTCGGCGACCACGCCGGCAAGCTCGCGGTGTCGTCGACCAAGTCGATGACGGGGCACTTGTTGGGCGCGGCCGGTGGCATCGAGGCGGTGTTCACGGTGCTCGCATTGCGCGACCAGGTTGCGCCGCCGACCGCGAACCTGTTCAAGCAGGACCCGCAGTGCGACCTGGACTTCGTGCCGAACACCGCGCGCAAGATGAAGATTCGCGCCGCGCTGTCCAATTCCTTCGGCTTCGGCGGGACCAACGCAACGCTGGCCTTCCGCGCGCTCTGAGCTGACGCGCACGCGGCCATGGCATTGATCGTCCAGAAGTACGGCGGAACCTCGGTCGGCAACGTCGAGCGCATCCGCAATGTCGCCCGCCGCATCGCCCGCTTTCATCGTGAGGGCCATCAACTCGTTATAGTGCCGTCTGCGATCAGCGGCGAGACGAATCGGCTGATCGGCCTGGCCAGGGAACTCTCGCCGAATCCGGACCCGCGCGAACTCGACGTCGTCGCTGCGACGGGAGAGCAGGTGACCATCGGCTTGCTGGCGATCGCGCTGAATCAGTTGGGCGTGAAGGCGCGCAGCTACACCGGCGGACAGGTCAGGGTGCTGACCGACAGCGCGTTCACCAAGGCGCGCATCCTTAAGATCGACGAAGAGAATATCCGCCGCGACCTCGCCGCAGGCACCGTCGTCATCGTCGCCGGCTTTCAGGGCGTCGACGGCGATGGCAACATCACGACGCTCGGTCGCGGCGGTTCGGACACTTCCGGTGTCGCGCTCGCTGCGGCGCTCTCCGCCGACGAATGTCAGATTTACACCGACGTCGACGGCGTCTACACCACCGACCCGCGCATCGTGCCCGAAGCGCGCCGCCTCGACCGCGTGACCTTCGAGGAGATGCTGGAGATGGCGAGCCTCGGATCGAAGGTGCTGCAGATCCGCTCGGTGGAATTCGCCGGCAAGTACAAGGTCAAACTGCGCGTGCTGTCGTCGTTCGAGGACCCCGAAACCAGCTCGACGGGGACGCTCATCACATTCGAGGAAGACGAAGCCATGGAACAGGCAATCATCTCCGGCATCGCGTTCAACCGCGACGAGGCCAAGATTTCACTCATGGGCGTCGAAGACCGACCCGGCATCGCCTATGCGATCCTGGGACCGATCGCCGACGCCAACGTCGACGTCGACATGATCGTGCAGAACATCGGCGCGTCTGGCCACACGGACTTTTCCTTCACGGTCAATCGCGACGAATATCAGAAAGCGCTCGACGTTCTCGCCGGCGAAACCGGCAAGGGATTTGCCGCGCGCGAGATCATCGGCGACAACAAGATCTGCAAGGTGTCGCTGGTTGGCATCGGCATGCGTTCGCACGTCGGCATTGCCGCCAAGATGTTCAAAACGCTGGCCGAGGAGAAGATCAACATACAGATGATCTCGACCTCGGAGATCAAGACTTCGGTCGTGATCGACGAGAAGTATCTCGAGCTCGCGGTGCGCGTGTTGCATCGCGCGTTCGAACTCGAAACCGCGCCGCAACCGGTCTGATTGCGCTTAACTCACGGATTTAGCAGCGAATTTGTTTGACCGACGCGCCGGCAGAAGGTACAATCACGCGCTCGTTCGGAGAGATGGCCGAGTGGTCGAAGGCACTCCCCTGCTAAGGGAGCATATGCTCAAAAAGCGTATCGAGGGTTCGAATCCCTCTCTCTCCGCCAGAACTAATCTTGTCCGGCCCAGATACATAGGTGACATGCCGTACCTAAGACATGGGTGACACCCGTTTGCCGAACGGGTTGTCGAGAGGTTGTGCTGGTTCGTTAGAGTGGGGAAGCGCATGGGGATCCGACGACTAGCGCCCCTCGACATCGAATAAATTGTTGAGCGGATCATCGGTCGGCGCCCCGGGGCTCGCGGTTGCGCGAGGCAAGCCTTCAGTGCG
>JBDTLK010000111.1:0-12290 GCA_039934835.1 Edaphobacterium sp. (SeqCode)
AGCGCTGCCGGGCCGCCCCAAAGCGCTCGCCGCCTCGGGGGGAGGCGGCGCGTAGCGCCGCGTCGGGGGGATCATACAGACGCCGCAGCCAGCGGCGGCGCGGTTCACTACTACGTCTACTACCGCGTACTCTCCACGCAGGTTGCCGCGGCGCGGGCGGTGATTGCTCGCCTCTTCGCGCATCTTGAGGAGCGCACCGGCGTGAGCGGTCGCCTGCTGCAGCGGCAGGACGAGCCGCTGTTGTGGATGGAGATCTACGAAGGCGTGCGCGACGCCCGCGAGTTCGAGCGCATCCTCGCCGAGTTGCTGGCCGAGACCGATTTTGCCGTGTACCTCGTGCCGGGAGCAGAGCGCCACACCGAGCGCTTCGTGGCGGCCGCGCCATGAGCAGCGTGCTGGTGCGCAGCATCCATACGCTGGCGACCATGGATGCAAAGCGGCGTGAACTTCACGACGCTGCGATCTACGTGCGCGACAACGCCATCGTCGCCGTCGGTGCGCTGGCGGAAATGCCTGACACCACCGCCGACCTTGTCATCGACGCACGCGCGCATGTGGTGCTGCCGGGTCTGGTCAACACGCACCACCACCTGTTCCAGACGCTGACCCGCGCGCTCGCTCAGGACGCCGACCTTTTCTCCTGGCTGCCCACGCTCTACCCGATCTGGTCGCGGCTGTCCGCTGAGGGTGCCTACGTCGCGGCCAAATTGGGCATGGCGGAACTGATGCTCTCGGGTTGCACGACGACCAATGATCACCTCTACCTGTTCCCCACGACGTCAGGCTCGACGACACGCTTCGTGCGGGGCACGAGATGGGCATGCGCTTTCACGCAGCGCGCGGCTCGGGCCAGTTATTCGATCTCGAACTGCCGGCGTTGATCGCGCGGCACAATGCGTTGTCGCACCGACTGATCGAGAGTTGAGCGCATGTGCCTTGCCATCGTCGCGCTGAACGCGCACCCGCGCTACTCACTGGTCGTCGCCGCGAATCGGGACGAATTCCACGCTCGCCCGGCGGACGCGGCGCAATGGTGGCCCGACGGCATCCTCGCCGGCCGCGATCGCGCGGGCGGCGGAACGTGGTTCGGCATCACGCGCCAGGGTCGCTGGTCGCTGGTGACCAATTTCCGCGAGGGCATTGCGCGCGATCCGCGCGCGCCTTCGCGCGGTGCGCTGGTCGCGCAGGCGCTGCGCGCCGCCGACTCCCCGCTCGCGCACGCCACGCTGGTCGCCGTGGACGCGCAGCGCTTCCACGGCTTCAATCTTCTCGTGGGTAACGGCGGCGAGGCGGCGTACGCATCGAATCGGTCCAGCGGCGGCGTGGCGCTCGGCAACGGCTTGCACGGTTTGTCGAATCATCTGCTCGATACGCCTTGGCCCAAGCTGGTGGGCAGCAAGGCGCGACTGCGCGACGCGCTGCACAGTGACGGCGATCTCGTCGCGGCCGCCTTTGCGTTGCTCGCCGACCGCGCGCCCGCGCCCGTCGCCGCGCTGCCCGCAACCGGTGTCGCGGCGCAGTGGGAGCGCGTGCTCTCGCCGGTTTTCATCGTCACCGACGACTATGGCACGCGCTGCTCCACGGTGCTGACGGTCGGCAATGATGGTCGGGTGCGCTTCGTCGAGCGCAGTTTCGATCCGTGCGGCAACGTCACTGGCGAAGTCGCGCAGGCGTTTGAGCTGGCATCGCTTAAAGAGTTGAGCGCGGCCGCAGCAGCACGCTAGAGCGGCCGTTCCATGGCGCGATGGAGAATGCCCGCGTCGTCGTATTCCGGCCCGTAGGCGACGAATCCGTGCCGTGCGTAGAAGGCGAGCGCGTGGGTTTGCGCACTGAGTGCGACTCGACGGTGACCCAGGTCGCGCGCGAGTTCCATCAGCCGCACGAGCAGAGCGTCGCCGACCCCGCAACCGCGCCAATGCGCCAGCACCGCCACCCGCCCGATATGGCCGTCCGGCAGCAAGCGCGCGCAGCCGATCGGTCGAGCTTCCTCATCTTCGGCGAGTGAATGCTGGCATTCGTGGTCGATGCCGTCCCATTCAAGATCCGCCGTGACGCCCTGCTCGACTATGAACACCAGGCGGCGAACCTCGCGCAGCGCGGGCTCGTCGCTCGCCCAGTCCGCCAGCCGAACCCTATAGGGCGCGCTCAAGATCGCACCGCATAGTTCGAAAATTGGAGCCGGCCGACGCCGTCGCGAACGCTGAGCGCACAGCGGCCGCCCACGGGCAGCGTCAGCTTGTCGCGGCAATGCCCGAACGGCAGGCCGGTGAAAATCGTGATGCCGAACGTCGCGCGCGCGTGCTCGAGCATCGCCGCGAAGTCATAACCGTTGTCATTGGCGCCGGGTTCGAAGCCGTTGAACTCCCCCAGCAGCAGTGCACGCTGCCGGCCGAGGACTCCGGCGTTGTGCAGTTGATGAAGCATGCGCTCGATGCGATACGGCTGCTCGCCAATGTCTTCCAGAAACAGGATGCCGCCGTCGATGCGCGGCAGATACGGCGTGCCAACGAGATGCGCCACCAGCGCCAGGTTGCCGCCCCACAGCGTGCCTTCCGCAGCGAAATCCGTTGGTCCCGCAAGGTAGCACTCGACCGTGTGTTGTCTGCTGCCCAGGAGCTCCCAGCAATGCTGCAGCGTGAATGCCGAAGGTTGCGGCGCGCCAAAGTCGTAAGCGGCCATCGGACCCGCGAAGCTGACCATCCCCGTCGCTGCAAGCGCGGCCAATTGGAAAGCGGTGAAATCGCTGTGGCCAAGCCAGCGCTTGTTTGCCGCGGCAATCGCGCCGAAATCCAGGCGCTGGAGCAACCGCGACTCACCATAGCCGCCGCGCACGGCAATCGCGAGGTCGACGCGCGGGTCGTTCGCCATGCGCATGATCGCGGCGATGCGTTCGTCGTCGGGCGCCGAAAACCGCTGCCAGCGCGTGGTTGCCGTCGGATCGACAACGACGCGATGGCCCGCGGCCTCGAGGCGAGCGACCGCCCGTCCGATCGCGTCCGGCTCGACCACGAATCCAGCCGGCGCGTACAGTCCGACCCCGTAGGTGGCCGCGGTCATTGGTGGGGCTTCGCGGGTGATGCCAAGCGTTCGAACTCGGAGCGGCTTATCGCCCTCATGCGTTCACCGTCAGCGCCGCGCGGCGAAAAACGCCGATAGCAGCGCGCCGCACTCGGGCGCGGCCACTCCGCCACTGACCCGCGTGTGGTGGTTCAGGCGCGGCTCGCCGAACAGGTCGACGACGCTGCCGCACGCGCCGGTCTTCGGATCGCTGGCACCGAACACCACGCGGCGAATGCGCGCATGCATGATCGCGCCGGCGCACATCGCACAGGGCTCCAGCGTAACGTAGAGGTCGCACCCGGGAAGGCGGTAGTTGCCCAGCGCCTGACCGGCCTCGCGCAGCGCGCCTATCTCGGCATGCGCGGTCGCATCGTTGGCGGCGACCGGCGCGTTGCCGCCACGTCCGACGATGCGACCGTCGCTGACGACGACCGCGCCGACCGGCACTTCACCGCGTGCCTGCGCCGCGCGCGCGAGCGCTATCGCTTCGCGCATCCAGCGTTCATCGGTGGTGGCGTCCCCCGCGATCGACCGCGCGTCCGGGCGTTCAGCGAGCATCGCCACTGCCAATCACGGCGTCGACTTCGATCTCGACCAGCAAGTCCGGATCGATCAGCTGCCGCACTTCGACCATGCTCGCGGCGGGACGAATGTCGCGGAAGGCTTCACCATGCACGCGGCCGATCGCTTCCCACTGCGCGATGTCGGTGACGTATATCCGAGTGCGCACCACGTCGGCGAGTCTTGCCCCCGCCTGCGCCAGCGCACGCTCAATGTTGGCGATGACTTGCCGCGTCTGCGCCTGCGCATCGCCCTTGCCGACAATGCCGCCGCTACTATCGGTCGCCGTCGTCCCCGAGACCCATACGTGTGCTCCCACGCGCACCGCGCGCGAGTAACCCACGATCGGCTCCCACGTGGTCCCGCTGGCAAATAGCTGGCGCTGCATAGTTGGCAGTTTGGTGCTCATGGAGTCCCGATGTCGTCAGGCAGATGCGAAGGCTGCCCATTATATAAGGCGCCGCTGGGCCGACGCGGGCGAGTGCGGCGTCAAGCGTGGGCCCCCGATGGCTCGCGCGCTGCGGACGCACCGCACCCTCGCCTGCTTGACCCTCTCGGCGTATCGGCGTAGCGTAAATCGGTGTCGTTCACGGAGGGCAGAGTGATGTTTCGCGCCATGCACGTTATGCTGCTGTCGCTGCTGCTCGCGGCGCCGGCCGCGCAGGCACAAGGCCTCGATCGCGAACAAGCATTGCCGGCGCTCGCTTCGACCGATGCAACAGCCCGCGCGGAGGCCGCCAGCCGCCTCGGCGAGGTCGGCACGATGGCCGATGCCGCATTGCTGGCGCGTGCGCTGCGCGATCCCGACGAGGACGTGCGCGAAAGCGCCGAGAAAGCCCTGTGGCGGCTCTGGGCACGCTCGGGCAACGCAGAAGTCGATGCGCTCTACGCGACCGGCGTCAGGCAGATGAGCGCAGGTGACCTGGAACAAAGCATCGCCACGTTTACCCGGATCATCAAGCTCAAGCCCGATTTCGCCGAAGCCTGGAACAAACGCGCCACACTGTATTTTCTGGTCGGCGAGCTGCGCAAGTCGCTGGCCGACTGCGACGAGGTCGTCAAGCGCAATCCGTATCATTTCGGAGTGCTCGCGGGCTACGCGCAGATTTATGTCCGCATGGAGTACTACGACCGCGCGCTCGACTATTCGCGGCGCGCGCTGGAAGTGAATCCCAACATGAACGCTGTCAGGCGCAACATCGAACTTCTCGAGCGTCTGCTGGCACAGCGCCGGCGGCAAACCATCTGACGTCGCATGCGAACTGTCAAAGAATGTCAGCAACGGTGACGCCCAGTCGCTCCGAGTAGAGGCTGAGCGTGCGCTGCCAGGCCGGGCGTGCCACGGCCCGCGCGATCGTCATCGATCACCGGTACCCAATGGAAGCAGCTGATCCCGCTGTAGGTGGGACCGCCGTGTTCGCCGCCCGTGTGATCAAGCGCGTGGACGCGATAGGGCAGCCCCGTTTCCTCGAGCGCCCACTGTGCTCTGAGGTCGCGCGTCTCGCCGATCACGAGCCGATGAACGCGTCCGCAGCCGTACAGTGTGATCCTGGTGCCCTAGTTATTGAGCGATGACTTGCGGAGTCCGGCAAATTCATTCCCACTCGATCGTCGCGGGTGGTTTTCCAGAAATATCGTAGACCACGCGGTTGATGCCGCGCACCTCGTTGGTGATGCGAGTGGAAATCTTTGCCAGCAACTCATGCGGCAGCGGCGCCCAGTGCGCCGTCATGAAGTCGGTCGTCTGCACCGCGCGCAAGGCGACCGCGTTTTCATAGGTGCGGCCGTCACCCATGACGCCGACCGAGCGCACCGGCAGGAATACCGCGAACGCCTGCGCCACCTGGTCGTACCAGCCGGCGGCGCGCAACTCGTCGATGAAAATCGCATCGGCCGCGCGCAGCACGTCGGCGTACTCGCGCGTGACTTCACCGAGGATGCGCACGCCCAGCCCGGGACCCGGAAACGGGTGCCGAAATACCATGTCGCGCGGCAAGCCCAGCGCAAGGCCGAGTTCGCGCACTTCGTCCTTGAACAACTCGCGCAACGGCTCGAGCAGCTTGAGGTGCAATGTATCGGGCAGGCCGCCGACATTATGATGCGACTTGATCGTGTGCGCTTTCTTGGTCGACGCCGCGGCAGATTCGATCACGTCCGGATAAATGGTTCCCTGCGCCAGCCATTTCGCGTTCTTGAGCCGGGCCGCCTCCGCCTGGAAAACGTTGACGAACTCGCGCCCAATCACCTTGCGCTTGGCCTCGGGGTCGGACACTCCGGCGAGTTCACCCAGGAACTTCGCACTGGCGTCGACCATGTCGACCTTGACGCCGAGGTGCTTGCCGAAGGTCTCCATCACCTGCCCTGCCTCGTTCTGCCGCAGCAGGCCGGTATCGACGAAAATGCAGGTGAGCTGAGACCCGATCGCGCGCTGGATCAGCGCCGCGGCGACCGACGAATCGACTCCGCCGGAGAGCCCCAGGATGACTTGCTCGTTGCCGACTTGCGCGCGGATGCGCGCCACCGCTTCGTCGACGTACCCGGGCATGGTCCAGTCGCCGGTGCAGCCGCATATGTCCTGGACGAAGCGCTGCAGGATGGCCTTGCCTTGCCGCGTATGCGTCACCTCCGGATGAAACTGCACCGCGTAGAAGTGCCGCGATTCGTTCATCATGCCGGCAATCGGCGTGGCGGCGCTGCTCGCCATGGCCGCGAAGCCTGGCGGCAGCGCGGTGACCTTGTCGCCGTGGCTCATCCAGACGTCGAGCAGCCCATGTCCCTCGACGGAAGTGCGATCGGCAATCCCCTCGAACAGCCGGCCATGACCGCGCGCGCGCACTTCGGCATATCCGAACTCGCGCATCCTGCCTATTTCGACCGCCCCGCCGAGCTGCGCCGCCATCGTCTGCATGCCGTAGCAGATCCCCAGCACGGGAACGCCCGCGGACCACGTTGCCGATGGTGCGCGCGGCGTATCGCCCTCGGTCACGCTGTTCGGTCCGCCCGAGAGAATGATGCCGGCGGGAGCGAAGTCGCGGACGAAGGCATCGGTAACATCGAAGGGATGAATCTCGCAGTACACGTTCTGTTCGCGCACCCGGCGGGCGATCAGCTGCGTGTATTGGGCACCAAAATCCAAGATCAGTATTTTTGCATGCATGGGGTGGCGAGGGTTCAGGCGGTGTGAGGGACTTGCGCCGGGGCAAAGTGCCGCCGCGCCAAAAAGAACGCGACCAGCTGAACGGCCGCGCTGACAAAAAACGTGGCGCCAACGCGCCAGTCGGACGATGGAAGATGGCTGACGAAGCCGAGCAGTGGCGTCCCGATGGCCGGCGCGACGACGAACATGAGGCTGTTGATGGAGGCCAGTGCGCCCATAGTCACGCCCTGCTCATCGGCGTCGACCGCGTTGGAGACGATGCCCTGCAGCGCAGGTGCCGCAGCGTAAGCCATAAAGTTGCCGAAAATGATCGCGTACATCATCGAGCCATTCTGGGCGAGACCGTACAGCAGATACGCAACCGCGCCCACGGCAATGCCGGTCAGCGTCAGGCGTACATCGCCGAAGCGGCGCAGCAGGGGTCCAAGCAGGAAGCCCTGCACTGCGGTCGCGACAATGCCGACACAAAACAGCGCCAAGCCATTTTCGCGCGGTCCCCAGTCGAAACGAAAATGGGTATACAACACCCAGGTGGTCTGCAGCAACACCTGCGCCAACGTGACCAGCGAGAATACGATGACGAGGCCGCCGATCGCACGGTTTTGTGCGAGGCGCAGCAGCGCTGCGAACGGGTTGGCGCGTGCCCAGGAAAAGGGCGAGCGCGATGCGGCAGGCAACGACTCCGGGACAACGAAATAACCGTACATGGCATTGGCCAGCGCCAGCGCCGCTGCGGCGTAGAACGGCAAATGGAGGTCGATGCTACCGAGCAGGCCGCCCAGCATCGGTCCGAAGATGAAACCGAGTCCGAATGCCGCGCCGATCATGCCGAAGCTCCTGGCGCGCTGCTCGGGCGCCGACACATCGGACGCGTACGCATTGGCTACCGATACGCTCGCCCCCGCGACGCCGCCGACCACGCGCGCCACGAATAACACCCACAGGGCAGGAGCAACCGCCAGCAGGATGAAATTGAGCGCAATCCCGACCATCGACCACAGCAGTAGTGGTCGCCGGCCGAAGCGGTCGGACAGCGCGCCGAGCAGCGGCGCGCACGCGAACTGCATGACGCCGTAACTGACCACCAACGCGCCGTACCAGTAGGCCTGGAGTTCACGCCCGGCAGTGTATTCGCCGACGAGCATCGGCAGCACCGGCAGTGCGATACCGATACCCAGCACATCGATGAACACGACGACGAGGACGAAAGGCAGCGCGGCGCGTCGTTGCGCAGCGTGCGTCATCGCGCGGGATTGCGCGGCGCTCGAGCGCGGGTCCGCCGCATCAGCGCCTTCCCGGCGATGCGTCAGTCGGCACGATAGTTCGGTGCTTCCTTGGTGATCTGGACGTCGTGCACGTGCGACTCGCGGATGCCGGCCGAAGTGATTTCCACGAACTGCGATTGCGTCCGCATTGACTCGATGGTCGGGCACCCGCAGTAACCCATGGCCGCGCGCATGCCGCCGGTCAGCTGGTGGATCACCGCCGACAGCGGACCCTTGTACGGCACGCGTCCTTCGATGCCCTCGGGCACCAGTTTCTCGGCCTGGCCCTCGCCTTCGGTATCCTGGAAATAGCGGTCCGCCGACCCCTGCTGCATTGCACCCAGGGAGCCCATGCCACGGTAGCTCTTGTACGAGCGCCCCTGATAGAGCTCGGTGTCGCCGGGCGACTCCTCGGTGCCCGCAAACAGGCTCCCCAGCATCACTGACGCGGCGCCGGCGGCGATCGCCTTGGCGATGTCGCCGGAATAGCGAATTCCGCCATCGGCGATCAGTGGCACATCGTGACCGGCGCCTTCCAGTGCGCCGAGGATCGCGGTGATCTGCGGCACGCCGACGCCGGCGACGATGCGCGTGGTGCAGATCGATCCCGGCCCGATCCCCACCTTGACGCCGTCGGCACCGTGATCGGCGAGCGCGCGCGCGCCGGCGGCGGTGGCGATGTTGCCGCCGACGACCTGCAACTTCGGATACGCCCGCTTGATCCAGCGCACGCGCTCGAGCACGCCCTGCGAATGACCATGCGAAGTGTCGACGACGATGACGTCGACCCCGGCCGCAACCAGCGCTTCGACGCGTTCCTCGGTGTCGCCGCCCGTGCCGACGGCCGCGCCAACGCGCAGCTGGCCACGATCGTCCTTGCACGCGAACGGATGCTCGGTGGCCTTGAGAATGTCCTTGACCGTGATCAGGCCCTTCAATTCGAAATTGTCGTCGATCACCAGCACGCGTTCCAGCCGGTGCTCGTGCATCAGCTCCTTGGCGCGTTCCAGCTCGGTGCCTTCGGGGACGGTGACCAGGCGATCGCGCTGGGTCATGATGTTGGCGACCGGCTGATCGAGATGCGTTTCGAAGCGCAGGTCGCGGTTGGTGACGATGCCGACGACTTTCTTGCCGTCGACCACGGGCAATCCGGAGATGCGGTGCTGCCGGGTCAGAGCCACGACTTCGCGCACAGACATCGTCGGCGGGATGGTAATCGGATCCTTGACCACGCCGCTTTCGAAGCGCTTGACCTTGGCGACCTGGGCGGCCTGCGCCTTCGGCGTGAGGTTTTTGTGCACCACACCCATGCCACCCTCCTGCGCGATGGCAATCGCCAGCCGCGCTTCGGTGACCGTATCCATGGCCGCGGACAGCAGCGGTATGTTCAGCGTGATGCTGACGGTGAGGCGGGTCTGGAGGCTGACGTCGCGGGGGACGACCGACGAATGGGCGGGAAGCAGCAGGACGTCGTCAAAGGTGAGTGCCTTCTGGACGACACGCATGGTGCATTTCTCCTATGCGCAAATAACGATTATACGCGCATGGTCAAGCTCGGTAAACGGCGCGCGGCTTTCTTCCACGCGCGCAGGGTTGACGCTGGGGCGCCATTGGTATTACCTTGTCATAAGTCGTGCCGGTTTGGGACACCATATGATGCTGCGCAAATCGATATTTTTGGCGACCGCTTGCGGTGTCGCCGCGGCGTTGGTCACAACGCTCGCGTTCGGGGTGATGTACAAGTGGGTGGATGACAACGGCCGTGTCGTCTACGGCGACACGCCGCCGGCCGGCGTCAAGGCCGAGCGCATGGGTGGCACCGTCGCGCCGGCCGATCCGGCGGCGGTTCGCGATCTCGCCAACAAGGACGCCCAAATCCGCAAACGCGCGCAGCAGCGCGAGGACGACTCCGCCAAGCAGGAGAAGAATCTCGCCGACGCCAATCTGCGTCGCACCCAGTGCCAGCAGGCGATCGGCCGCAGCAAGAGCCTGAGGGACGACGCCAATGTGTACCGCTACAACGAGAAGGGTGAGAGGGTCTACCTCAATGCCGCCATGCGCGAAGAATCGATCGCGCAGAACCAGAAACTGATGCGCGATCTCGGTTGCACGCCGGCGATCCAGCCCTGACGCAGGCAATTCGCGCTAGACACGCGCCGCGCTACGGCGGCGCCGTCTTCTTTTCCAGGTTAACCTGGTTGATCTTGACGTCGGCCTTTGCCTTCAGGCTCGCAACGTAGGCGTTGAACATCTCGCGGCCGAGCTGTTCGCCCATACGGCCGCTGACGCCGGCAAGGCGCGCGGCGTCCGGGGCAGGCGCCGCGTGTACCTGCTGCACCTTGTAGATCGCGTACCCGCCGCCTTCGCCGGTCGCGCCGACGTACGCCGGCAGTTTGGCGGGATCGGCCTGGAAAATGCGCACCAGCGCGTCCTGCGTGAATCCGGGCTGCGGCTGATTGCGCGCCAGCGTCACCGGCTTGCCAAAGCTGATCGGAACATCTTTTTTCGCTTGGAGCGCGGCCAGCTTTTCCTTGCCCGCGGCCTGGGCGAGTTCGGATGCGGCCTTCGTCTCCAGACTGCGGCGGATGTCCGCCTTAATCTCGTCGAAGGGTCGCGGCGTTGCCGCCTGGTACTCGACCACGCGCGCCGCCATCAGCGTGTTCGGCGCCACTTCGATGGCCTCGGTGTTGCGCTTGGCTGTCAGCGAATCCGGGCTGAACACCGACTGCGCGAACTTCGGATTGCCCTGGCCCAGCGCCAGGACTTGCGCGCGTGTCTGCATCGGCAGCATCTGCACCTGCAGATTGAGCGCCTTCGCGACCGGTTGCAGTGAATCCGCGTTCTCGTAGACCAGGTTCTGAAACTGGTCCGCCGAATCGGCGAACTTCTTCGCCGACTTCTGCCGCTTCAGGTCCGCCTCGATCGCCGGCTTCGCCTCGTCGAAGGACTGCGTCTTCGCGGTCTTGACCCCGGTCACCTTGATGATGTGCCAGCCGAAGTCGGTCGCGACGGGACCGACGATATCGCCCTGCTTGGCGGTGAAGACGGCGTCTTCGAACGGCTTCACCATCGAGCCGTCGCGCGCGAACGTACCCAGGTCGCCGCCTTGCGCAGCTGAACCCGGATCCTGCGAGTTCTGCTTCGCCAGTTCGGCGAACTGCGCCGGATTCTTCCTCAGCTGCACCAACAGTGCGTCGGCCTTGGCTTTGGCCGCGGCCTTGTCCGCCGCGCTGGCGTCGGGCTTCACCGCAATCAGGATGTGGCTCGCCTGTCGCTCTTCGGCCTTGGCGAACTGCTTCAGATTGTCGTCGTACTGCTTCTTTACGTCTGCAGGGTCCAAAGTGACGTCTTTGGCGAACGCGTCGGGCGTCAGCGTAACGTACTCGATCTTGACCTGCTCGGGAATCTGGAACATCGCAAGATTGGCATCGTAGAAGGCCTTCACGGCATCGTCGTTGACCTTGGCTTCCTTGACGAAGGCGTCGGGTGCGATCACCGCGACAGCAACTTCGCGCTGCTGCTCGAGCAACGAAAGATAGCGCTCGACGTTGCTTTTGGCGACGATGTTGCCCGCCGAAATCGGTTCCTGCAAAGGCGCGAGCGTCAGCGCCTGCCGTACTTCGTTGATGAATTGCGCCGAGGTCTTCGGCGGATTCTGCGTCGCGAGCACCTGCTCGTAGCGCTGCTGCGAGAACTTGCCGTCGATCTGGAACGCCGCGATGTCGCCGATAAATTGACGCAACTGGTCATCCGACACGCGGAAGTTGCCGCGCCGCGACTGATCGTCGAGCAGCCTCTGTCCGATCAGCTGCTCGAGCAGCGAATACCGCACCTCGGGGTTGTCGAGCACCGCGGGATCGTAGTTGCGGCCCAGCTGCTGGCGCATGCGATCCTGCTGCTCGCGCAGCGTCACGTCAAAATCAGCCTGCGTGATCTTGTCGCTGCCGACGCGAGCCACCTCGGTCACGCCGGGTCCGCTGCGGAAGTAGTAGTCCACGCCGAAAAACGCGAACGGCAGCGTGATCAGCGCCAGGATCAGTTGAACGACGCGCTTTCTGCGGTGAACGAAATCGAACATGGCGGGCGTGGTCTTAGAGGTCGGTTCCGGTCGCGGTGGCGGCCTGCTGTGAAGCGCGCCGCGACCTTTCGCAGCGGTTGCAAAAAAGGGCGAACTTGCGTTCGCCCTCGCGTCGGTGTTGGCGGAGTGGACGGGACTCGAACCCGCGACCCCCGGCGTGACAGGCCGG
>JBDTLK010000112.1:0-12282 GCA_039934835.1 Edaphobacterium sp. (SeqCode)
CGCCGCCGAACGGCGCCACTTCGGTGGTGATCAGGCCGGTGTTGACGCCGACCATTCCGTATTCGAGCGCCTCGGCAACACGCCAGATGCGGCCGATGTCGCGCGAATAGAAATACGAGGCGAGACCGAACTCCGTGCGATTGGCGAGCTCGACGACTTCGGCGTCGCTCGAAAAGCGGATCAGCGGCGCGACCGGGCCGAAAGTCTCCTCGCGGAAGATCTTCATGTCGGGAGTAACGCCGGTAAGCACGGTCGGCTCGTAGAAAGTTCCGCCCAGCGCATGGCGCTTGCCGCCGACTGCGATCGTCGCGCCGTGCGCAGTGGCGTCGGCGACGTGTTCTTCGACCTTGTCGAGGGCTTCGCGGTTGATCAGCGGACCCTGCGTGACGCCGGCTTCGGTGCCCGGGCCGACCTTGAGTGCGCGCACACGCTCGCCAAGCTTGGCCGCGAAGGCATCGTAGACCTTGTCGTGCACGAACAGGCGGTTCGCACAGACGCAGGTCTGTCCGGCGTTGCGGTACTTGGAGATCATCGCCCCGTCGGCCGCCGCATCGAGATCGGCGTCGTCGAAAACGATGAACGGCGCATTGCCGCCGAGCTCGAGCGAAATCTTCTTCACTGTCGATGCGACCTGCTTCATAAGCAGGCGGCCGATTTCGGTCGAGCCGGTGAACGAGAGCTTGCGTACGATCGGATTCGAGGTCATCTCGCCGCCGATCGCCGGCGCGTCGCCGGTAATGACGTTGAGGACACCCGGCGGAAAGCCCGCGCGGTGCGCCAGCTCCGCCAGTGCCAGCGCCGAATACGGCGTGGCTTCCGCCGGCTTGATCACGACGGTGCAGCCGGCGGCGAGCGCGGGTGACACCTTGCGGGTGATCATCGACGACGGGAAATTCCACGGCGTGATCGCCGCGCACACGCCCACCGACTCCTTGATCACGACCAGGCGGCGGTCGTTGCCGATGGTCGGGATGACATCGCCGTAAACACGCCGAGCCTCTTCGGCGAACCATTCGCTGTACGCCGCGCCAATGGTGATCTCGCCCCTGGCTTCGGCGAGCGGCTTGCCCTGCTCGGTGGTCAGGATCAGCGCGAGGTCGTCGACGTGAGCGAGCTGCAACTCGGACCATTTGCGCAGGATCGCCGAGCGCTCCTTTGCGGTCTTGCTGCGCCACGCGGGCCACGCCTGGTTCGCCGCTTCGATGGCGCGTTTGGTTTCGCTGGCGCCCATGACCGGCATGGTGCCGATGCGCGCACCGGTCGCTGGATTGACCACGTCCAGCGTCGCGCCCGAGTCGGCGTCTACCCACTGTCCGTCGACGTAACACTGCTGGCGCAACAAGGCGCCGTCCTTGAGCGCGATGGATGCGCGCCGTTCGATTGTGTCGGGAACCATTAAAGCCTCCTGCGAGGAACGGATCGGCGCGGAAGCGCACTCGATCCAGACCCCGATTATAGCGCGCGACCTAGCGGCGCCTGCCCTGCAGCGTGACCAGCGTCACTCCGCAAAGGACCAGCGCCGCGCCGGCGAGTTGGATCCCGAATACCGGCTCAGCGAGAATCCAGTAACCCAGGGCAATCGTGAATACCGGCCGAGCGAGCCGACCAAGGACGTGCGATCGGCGCCGATGCGCTTGATCGCCTCGGCGATCAGGTAGGTCGGCAGTACGGTCGACAGCACCGCCATCGCCATCGCCAGCGCCAGCAGGTGAATCCGCAGAGGTACATTTAGCGCCGACAGTGGACGAGTGACCAGGAATTGGGTGACTACGAACATGGGCTTGGCGGCGGCATCGCGCGACGCCCACCACGCCATCACCACGAACATCGGCGCGGCGTAAATCATGCGCAACGCGAGCAGCGTCACCGCGTCGACCGGCGCCGACGCGTACGCGAGCTTGACCAGGATCGCTTTGAACGAGAATCCAAGTACGCCGACGATCGCCAGCGCAGGGCCAAGTAACGCCTGCCGATGTCCGACGACGCTCGCCGGCGCGCGTTCGGTCACGCCCAGTCGACCAGTCCCCAGTACGCGGTTGCGAGTATCACGATGCCGAAAACGATACGGTACCAGGCGAAGGGCACGAAATTGTGGTGCGCGACATAGCGCAGCAGCCAGCGCACCACCAGGAAGGCGCTGACGAAGGCGACGGCAAAGCCAACGGCGATCATCGACAGGTCGCTGCCGCCGAGCAGCGCGCGATTCTTGATCAGCTCGTATCCGGTGGCGGCGAACAGCGTGGGAATCGCGAGGAAGAACGAGAACTCGGTGGCCGCTTTGCGCGACAGGCCGAAGAGCATGCCGCCGATGATGGTTGCGCCCGAACGCGAGGTTCCCGGAATCAGCGCGAATGCCTGCGCGCAACCGATCTTTAGCGCGTCGGTCCAGCGCAGGTCGTCGATGCTGTCGATGCGCACCACCGCGGGATTGCGCCGCTGCCGGTGCTCGGCCCAGAGGATCACGAAGGCGCCAACGATGAACGCGGTGGCGACCGGTACCGGCGCGAACAGACTGGCCTTGATCGCCTTGCTGAACGCAAGCCCGAGCGACGCTGCCGGCAGGAAGGCGATGAACAAGTTGAGCACGAAGCGTTGCGCGGCACGCTCGGTGAAGATTCCGGCGGCGACCTTGAGCAGCCGTGCGCGAAATTCCCAGCACACCGCAAGGATGGCGCCGGCCTGGATCACGATTTCGAAGAATTTGGCGCGCTCGCCGGTGTAACCGAGCAACGACCCGGCGACGATCAGGTGGCCGGTCGACGATACCGGAAGGAATTCGGTCAAGCCCTCGACGACACCGAGGATGGCAGCGACCAGCAGGTTGGATTCGTTCATCGGCGCGGTCCACTACAAAAAAGGGCCGTGCAACTCGCGCTGCCCGGCCCGCGCATTGTAGCGCGGCGCTCTTCAGCCGGTACGCTTGGTCAACGCTGAGCGAACAAGTATACGCCGCGTCGGTGACTCATCTCAGGGGCGCGGCGCGGGGAAGATCCACAAATCGTCGGGCGGCAGTTCGAGCCAGGAAGCGCTGCCAGCAATCGTTTTGCCGTAGCATCGCAGCCGCAATGGACCCAGCTTGAACAGGTTTTCGCGCCGATCGCCGAGGAACATGTCGGTGACCAGTTCGGTGTGCACGCGAGCCTCGCCGGCACCTTGGGCGATCTGCGTGCGCTCGAGTCGAATGACGCCGGTGGCGGCATCGCCAACCTTGAGATCGCCGTGAGTAATACCCCAGAGCCGCCAGCCCTCTCCCTCGAGCAGCGCACGGCCGCCGCTGACTTGCGCTACCTTGCCTGGCAAATGGTTGTTGCTGCCCATGAATTCGGCGGTGAACAGCGACTGCGGCCGGTTGTAGAGTTCCTCCGGCGTGCCTTGCTGCTCGATCCTGCCGTAGTTGAGCAGAAGGATGCGATCCGACATCGCCATCGCCTCGGTCTGGTCGTGCGTGACCACCAGCGCCGAGATGTGCAGGCGCACGATCAACTCGCGCAGCCAGGCGCGCGCTTCCTCGCGCAACTTAGCGTCGAGGTTCGACAACGGCTCGTCCATGAGCACGACCGGCGGGTTGTACACCAGCGCGCGCGCGATCGCGACGCGCTGCTGCTGGCCACCGGAGAGTTGGTGCGGCAGGCGCTTGGCCAGCGCGCCCAGTCCCAGGTTCGCCAGCGCCTCGGCCACGCGCTTCTCGACGTCACCTGCCGAGATGTCGCGCAGGCGCAGCCCGTACGCAACGTTTTCGAACACCGTGCGATGCGGCCATAGTGCGTACGACTGGAACACCAGCCCGAGGTTGCGCTTTTCCACCGGCATGTCGACTCCTGCCGCGGCGTCGAAGAGCACCGCGTCGCCGATCGCGATGCGGCCCTGGCTCGGTTGCTCGAGCCCGGCGACCGAACGTAACAGCGTGGTCTTGCCGCTGCCCGAGGCCCCGAGCAGCGCGACGACTTCGCCGGGAGAAAGCGTCAGAGATACGCCCTTCAGGATCGGACTGTCGCCGTACTTGAGGTGCAGGTCGTCGACAGCGAGCTTATTCATGGAGGCGGACTCCGAAGCGCAGCGCGACGGCAAGGCCGACCGCGACCAGCGCGATGTTGATGAGCGACAGCGCGGCAACCTGGTCGATCGCGCCGGCACTCCAGAGGGAGACGAGCATGGAACCTATGACCTCGGTGCCCTGACCGAGCAGATACACGCCGGTCGAATATTCGCGCTCGAAGATCATGAACACCAGCAGCCAGCTCGCCAGCAAGCCGAAGCGAATCAGCGGCAGCGTGACGTCCTTGATCACCTGCGCGCCCGATGCGCCAACCGTGCGCGCCGATTCTTCGAGCTCCGGCCCGATCTGCAGCAGCGCGCTGGAGATGAGCCGCATGCCGTAGGCGAGCCAGACGACGGTGTACGCGAGCCACACCGAGAAGATCGAGTTGCGCAGTTCCTTGAGTCCCGGCACGAACAGGAAGATCCACAGGAAGGCGAGGCCGGCGAGCAGGCCGGGTATCGCGCGCGGGATCATGACGATGTAGTCGAGGATCTTCACCACGCCGCCGCGCTGGCGGTGTTGGGCGAGGCCGATGGCGGTATAGCAGGCGACCGCAAGCGCGCCGCCGACGGTGCCGATCAGCAGCGTGTTGATGATCGCGCGAACCTGATCCTTGGCTTCGAGCACGCCGCGGAAATTGTCGAGGGTGAGGACTTCGGACAGCTTGACGCCTTCACCCCACTGCTCGACGAACGCGCGCAGCGTGATGCCTGAGATCGGCACGAGGATGGTGAAGATCAGCCACATCGCCACGATCGCGAGGGCCAACCATTTCCAGTTTCCAAGCGGCAGCAACTTCTGGCGCGTCGCCTTGCCCTTGACCGAGACGTACTTGCCTGCGGTCTTGAGCAGCCAGCGCTGCAGCAGCACCAGCGGAAAGGTCACCGCCACGATGCACACCGCGACGGCGGCCATCAGGTGATACGACGGTGTGCCCAACTTGTTGGTGAGCTTGTAGAGGTACGTCGAGAGCACCAGGTGCCCCTCGGGGTCGCCCAGCACCAGTGGCAGGCCGAACAGCTCGAAGCCGAGGAAGAACACCAGCACGCCGGCGTAGAGAAGCGCCGGCGCGATCATCGGCAGGCTGACGTTCATCGCCACCTGCAACGGGTTCGCGCCGACGATGCGCGCCGCCTCCTCGACATCGGAGCCTAGGCTTTTCAGCGCGGCGGACGAATACAGGTACACGTGGGGCACGTGCGTGAGGCCCGCGATCACCGCGATGCTGAACAGCGAATACACATTCCACGGCACGTCGCCGAAGATGCCCTTTGCCCACAGCGAATAGAAACCCACCGGCCCCATCGCGACGACGTAGCCGAAGGCGAGCACCATCGGCGAGACGAACACGGGAATGAGCACCAGCACTTCGATCGTGCGCTGCGCGGGCAGGTCAGTGCGAGTGAGCAGGAAGGCCAGCGCCGCGCCGAGTGGAAGCGCAATCAACACCATGCCGGCGGCGATGAGCACCGAGTTCAGGAGCGCGGTCCAGAAATCCGAGTCGTCGAAGATGAACCGGTACGAATCGAAGCCGAAGCGGTGTGCCGGATTGAAGAACGGCGCGTTGAGGAAGCTCTGCCAGAAGATCAAACCGATGGGCATGAAAATGACCACCGCGGTGACCGCCACCACCGTGAGGCGCGAAACGCTGACGCCGCGGTTGATCATTCTCGACTAAAGCCGTCATTCCCGCGAAAGCGGGAAGCCAGGTTCAGGTGTCACCCAACTTGTATCCCGCTTTGGCGGGATGGCACGGCTGTATCCGATTGTCGCGACGCTACGCGCCTTGCTTTCGGACATCCGTGTCACTTGCGTCCCAGCGTCGTCTGCCACTGCTTCAGGAATTCCAGCCGCTTGGTCTGCTCAAGTCCCGCCAGCAGGTCGTTATTCACCCCGATCGGCTTGACCGCGCTGCCGAGTTCCTTGGCGAACGCGACGCCCGAATCCTTGCCGGTCATGTCGGTGCGCACCGAGAACAATTCAGCCTGCTCCGAAGTGATCGTCTGCCCGCGTTTCGACAGCAGATAGTCGACCCACAATTTGCCGGCGTTCGGGTTCTTGGCGTTCTTGGCCAGGAACACCAGCCGCGACAGCACAAGGTTGTAGTCCGTGGTGAAGGCGATGCCGATCGACGGATCCTTTTTCGCGCGGGCGAGCGCGTACGAACCGAGGATGTTGTAGCCGAACAGATTCTCGCCCGAGGACACGCGTTCCATCATGGTGCCGGTGGAGCTCTGCATGCTCGCGCCGCGCGCGCCGAGCGCCTTCACCAGTTCCAGATATTGCGGGTCGAGCCTGGCGTCCTGGTTGGCGAGCATGAAGCCGACGCCCGATTTTTCGACATCGTAGGTCGTGACCTTCTTCTGGTATTTTTCGGCCTTGGTGTTAAGCAGCTTGGTGAAGTCGGCGTGCGTCTTGGGGACGTCTTCCGCCGGCACCAGGCGCTTGTTGTAGACGATGGCGATCGGCTCGAAAGTCGTGGCGTAGACGGTGTCCTTGAACTTCGCCCAATCGGGCAGCGCGCCGGCTTCCGGCGATTTGTATGGCGCTGCGAGCCCATCGGCCGCGAGCTTCATCTGCAGGTCCATCGACGAGCTCCACACGGCGTCCGCCGACGCGGCGTTGGCGGCGCTCTCGCTGACGAACCGATTGTAGACTTCGGTCGAATTCAGGTCGGTGTACTCGACCTTGACGCCCGGATACAGCGCCTCGAAATCCTTGATCAGCGGCGACACCAGCTTGGCATCGGTAGTCGAGTAGACGACGACCTTGCCTTCCTTCTTGGCAGCGTCGACGATCTTGGCGTAGTCGGCGGGGTAGCCCGCGGGAACTTGCGCGTGCGCAAGCGGGCTGAGCGCGACGGCGCACGCGAACGACAGCATGATGTTCAGGAAACGCATTGCGGATTCTCCTCGGAATGGTGCGGCAGTCATGACCGTCCGCCCCGCGCGGGGCGGCGAAGGTGCCTGTTCTGGCGCGAAGTTTACACCGTTCAGCCGAGGGCTGGCGCGCCCCTAGGTACCCGCGCCGAGTTCCTTGCGCAGGCTCGCGACGTTCGCTTCGAGGCGGTCAACGTCCGCACGCAACTGGCTCACGCTCTGGCGCAGCGCGGCAAGCTCCGTGAGGCTGATAACAGCGTCCGCAGCCACGGGCGCCGCGGCGATCGCGCTGGCGAGCGCCGTCGTGCCGCAGAGCAGATGGCTCCAGCGATTCTCCCGCTCGCCGGGCGCACGCGGCAGTTCCGCCACCATCGGTGCGTCGGCGCGCGCGGCGAGTTCGCGCAGGAACCCGTCGACCGCCGAGACGTCGGCAAAGCGATGCAGGCGCTCGCTGTTGATGCGCAGTTCGCCGACGGTCTGCGTACCGCGTAGCATGAACGTTGCAAGCAATGCGACAGCTTGAGACGGCACACCTAGTGCCCGCTCGGCATTGTGCGCATAGCGCATCACGCGTCCGCCGCTCGACTCGACGACGAGCGCAAGCGCCTTGAGGCGGTCGATCGCCACCTGCACTTCCGCATCAGTGGCGTTGAGGACCGGATCGCGGCTGGTCTTCTGGTTGCAGCCGGCGGTGAGTGCGTTAAGCGTCAGCGGATACGTGTCGGGAACCGTGTGCTGCTTCTCGACCAACACGCCGAGCACACGCGCTTCGAGCAGCGAGAGTAGAGGAAGTGGCGCAGTCATCGCGGGCGGCGTGGAAGTCCGGTCATAGGCAGGCTGCGTGGTTGCTGCTATCTTAGAGGCTCGCGGCAGGCAATTCTATCCTGCACACCCGATCCTTGCCCGGACGTGCCGTTTTCGCTGGAACCATGGCCAACCCTTCCGAAGTGACCAACATGGCGCTGTTCTGCGATTTCGAGAACGTCGCGCTCGGCGTGCAGGACGCCAAGTACGACAAGTTCGACATCGGCAAGGTCATCGAGCGCTTGCTGCTCAAGGGCAGTATCGTGGTCAAGAAGGCGTACTGCGACTGGGATCGCTACAAGTCGTTCAAGGCGCCGATGCACGAGGCCTCGTTCGAGCTGATCGAGATACCTCACGTGCGCCAGTCGGGCAAGAATTCCGCCGACATCCGCATGGTTGTCGATGCGCTGGACCTCTGCTACACCAAGGCGCATGTCGATACCTTCGTGATCATCAGCGGCGATTCGGATTTTTCACCGCTGGTCTCGAAGCTGCGCGAGAACGCCAAGCGCGTTATCGGCGTCGGGGTAAAGAATTCGACATCGGACCTGCTGATCGCCAACTGCGACGAATTCATTTTTTACGACGACCTGGTGCGAGCGCAGAAGAAAACTATCGCGCGGCGCTCGCTGCCCAAGGCGTCGGGCGCGACTGAAGGCGCGGCGCCGGCCGGCAAAGGCGTCGAGGGCCGCCGCCAGGAAGCGGTGGACCTGATCGCGGAGACGCTCGAGGCGTTGATCGCCGAGCGCGGTGAAGACGAAAAAGTGTGGGGGTCGATGGTCAAGCAGGCGCTCAAGCGGCGCAAACCCGGATTCGCCGAATCTTTCTACGGCTTTCGCTCCTTCAACGGTCTTCTGGAGGAGGCCGAACGCCGCAAGGTGCTCGAGCTCGAGCGCGACGAAAAGTCCGGCGGCTACATCGTGCGCCTGGGAACGCCGCTGGAGTGAATGCGATGCGCGCGCGCTCGCCACTCGCTGCGATGTGCCTCGCGCTCGCTTTCGGCGCGATGGCCAACGAGCCCGCGCTGACCATCACCACTGCGGCGGGAACGATGAGCTTTGCGCCGGCGGCATTGCTGGCGCTGCCCTCCGCGACGACGGTGACCATTTCCAACGACGTCGCTTACAAGCGCGAGATGGTGTTCCAAGCGGTGCCGATGGCGTCGGTGTTGATGGGCGTCGCGGCCGACCAGTCGATTCGCTTCGTGGCCATCGACGGCTTTGTTGCGACACTGCCGGCAGCGCCCCTGCTCGCGCGTGGCGACGGTGCGGTCGCCTATCTCGCGATCGAGGCAACCGACGCGCCGTGGCCGGCGCTCAAAGTCGGCGATCCAGCTACCGCGGGACCGTTCTACATGGTGTGGCTGCGACCCGAGCGCGGCGCTATTACGCAGGAGCAGTGGCCGTACCAGATCGCGCGCATCGAAGTCGTCGCGTCATTGGCCAAGCGTTATCCGATGCTGGTGCCCGGCGCGAACTTGTCAGCGCGCGATCCGGTGCGCCGCGGCTACGAAGTCTTTGCGAAGAATTGCGTGGTCTGCCACACGCTCAACCTCGGCGGCGACGCTACCGTCGGGCCGGACCTGAACCTGCCTTACAACCCCACCGAGTACATGCGCGTCGATGCGTTGCGCCGACTGATTCGCGATCCGCAGTCGCTGCGCCGCTGGCCCGCGGCGAAAATGCCGGCGTTCAGCACCAAGGCGATGAGCGATCGCGATCTCACCGACCTGCTGGCATACCTGCGGCACATGGCGGACCGCAAGACCGCGGCGGCGGCGGCGAAATAACCCACGAAGCGACGCCTCGCGATGGGCTACCGCTTCGCCGCCGACAGCGTGCTGGTACTGCACGCTCTGTTCGTTCTCTTCGTCGTTTTCGGCGCACTGCTGGCGCTGCGCTGGCCGAACCTGACGTGGCTACATCTGCCCGCCGTTGTTTGGGTCGTGCTGCTCGAGTTCAACGGTTGGTACTGCCCGCTGACGCCGCTCGAGGTAACGCTGCGGCAGGCCGCTGGCGATGCGGGCTACGCGGGCGGCTTCCTCGAACACTACGTATTGGCGGCGCTGTACCCGGACGGGCTGACCCGCGGCATGCAGACAACGCTCGGCGCGGCGGTGATCGGCATCAACCTCGCCGGCTATGCGTGGATGTGGCGCCGCGCCCGCGCCAGGCGACCGTTGGCGCGCGACGTTGCGTGAGTCCTGCAGTCGTCGCGGGAACGTTCGGGATAGGCGAAGGATGGGCATCCTGGAACGTCGGCGTGACATTGCCGGCGAACGCGACTTGAAAGCCGGCGATGAGCATGACGCCGACGATCGCGACCAGCGCGAGCAGCGCGCCGACGTCGTCGAGCCATGCGGGCATCCTCAGCCACGCAAGTGTCGGAGGCGACGGCTCGTCGTTGGCGCAGGGTGGTATCAACTCGATGGTCGAGCGCGACGTGGATTCGATCACGGTCATGCCGTGGCTTTGCAGGCGATGCTCCTGACCGGCACGCAGCCACACATCGTCGAGATCGCCGCTGCTGGTCGCCCACACCAGTCCGTCGTGAACGCGCAGCGTCCCGCGCTGCCCGGCGGGAACCACCATGGTCCTGCCGGCGTCGAGTAGAGTCGTACCAAATGCGAGCTTGATTGTCATGTTTTCCTCACGTATAGGGCGTGTTCAACGCCCAGCCAGTCTATGAAAACATAGCGGTCGCCACAAACGATTTGTTTTCCGCTATTATGTGAATAGTATTCACATATCGGACTGTCGCACATGGCCGAAAAACTTCCCCACATGCAAACGTTGCGCGCCTTCGAAGCTGCCGCTCGCACAAGCAGCCTCACCCGTGCCGCCGAGTCGCTGCATCTAACCCACGGTGCGATCAGCCACCAGATCAAGGCGCTCGAGGCAGACCTCGGCGTCAGCCTGGTCGAGCGCGCCGGGCGCGGCATTCGCCTGACCGACGCGGGCGAACGTTTTGCGCGGCAGGTACGCACCGCGCTGGCCGAGCTTGCCGATGCGGTGCGAGAAGTGCGCGACCGCTCGAATCCGCGGCAGTTGCGAGTCAGCGTCATGCCGTCATTCGCGGCGCGCTGGCTGCTGCCGCGCATCGGGCGCTTCATCGCGGCGAATTCGGAAATCGACCTCGATGTGCGGGCGAGCTCGACACTCGTCGATTTCCGGCGCGACGACACCGACGTCGCTGTGCGCTACGGCGCCGGCAACTATCCCGGACTCGGCGTCGAGCACCTGATGGACGACACTTACTTTGCCGTGTGCAGTCCGCAGCTCGCGGGCGGAAAGCTGCCGGCGCGACCGGCCGATCTGGCGAACCACATGCTGCTGCGCTCCGACGGGCGGTTCTGGCGCCCGTGGTTCGCCGCGGCGGGACTCGACCTGCCGGAGCCGACCCGCGGGCCGATCTTCGACGACGATTCGCACCTGATGCAGGCCGCGATCGAAGGGCAGGGAGTTGCACTGGCGCGCACATCGCTCATCGGCAACGATCTCGCTAACGGCGTACTGGTGCGCTTGTTCAACGTAATGTTGCCGTCGCCAAGTCACTACTTCCTGGTCTATCCGCCGCGACTGGCCGAGTCGCCCAAGCTCGCCTTGTTCCGCGACTGGCTCAAGCGCGAGATAGCGGTCGACGACGGCGGAATGGCGTTGCTCAAACTGCAGGCGCGTTCAAAACCGCCCGGCATGTCGACTCGGTTGAAATCTTCGCGCGCTGCGACACGCTGAGCGCGCGAAGCCTGGCCAAACCGCTAGCGTGCCATGGTTGCGCCGGCAAAGCCGAACCGGATCGGTGCTAGCGGCGGGTCGGCGCGGGGCCGGCTTTCAACCTGAGCATCAGGTGCTGGGCGTTACGCGGCGCTGCTTCCTTGGCCGTATTGTCGAAGTAGCAGAAGACGTCGCACGGTTTCCCGGGAGGGGAAGTCGTGTCGACGATCTTGCGCGCATCCTTGGGCTCGCTTCCCTCGCTCCACAGGCGGATGCGACTGCTCCAGCGCGTGATGGTTTCGTCGGCATATCCGCTGACGTACAGTTTTTCTTCGCCGTGCAGCCTGATGTAGACAAAGTCCGCGGTCAGGTCTTCGTATTGCGGCCATTTGTTACCGGTATCCGCGATCACCAGCGCGACACCGTGCTCGCGCAGCAGTGCCACAAACGAAGGATCGACGAAACTGTCGTTCCTGACTTCCATCGCATGCCGCAGCAGCCGCTTCGGGCCGTAGTCAACTTCCGCGCGATCCTTGATCTTGTCGTCATGCGTGCAGGCCAGCGTGGATGCCTCGTCGGTGTCGCGCGGCAGAGCTTCCAGGAAGTGTCTCAGCACCGCTTCATCGTAGCGAAAGAACGGCGGCAACTGCCAGAGAATGGGCCCGAGCTTTTCGCGAAAGTTCGCGACCCCCGAAGCGAAGAAGTTCGCCAGCGCCGTGTCGGCATCGCGCAGCCGCAGCACATGGGTGATGAATTTCGGCGCCTTGACGCTAAACACGAAGTCGTCCGGTGTATCGGCGTACCAGCTCGCATAACTCGTCGGTCGCTGCAGGGAATAGAAAGAGCC
>JBDTLK010000113.1:0-12207 GCA_039934835.1 Edaphobacterium sp. (SeqCode)
CGATCGAGCTGGTCGCGATGCTGTTCGACTTCATCTTCGAGACCAAGGATCTTCCCGACAGCATCAAGGCGCTGGTGGGGAGGCTGCAGATCCCGGTGCTCAAGGCGGCGATGCTCGACGGTGCGTTCTTCTCGAAGAAGTCGCATCCGTCGCGCCTGCTCGTCAACGCGCTCGCGCGGGCCGGCATCGGCTGGTCGCCGACGATGGGCCACGACGACCCGCTGTACCGCAAGATCGAGTCGATCGTCCGTCGCATTCTCGACGACTTCACCGACGACATCGGCCTTTTCGACACGCTGCGCGAGGACCTCGAGACATTCATCGCGACCGAGGAAAGGTCAGCCGAAGTCAACATTCAGTCGAGCGCTGAAGACATCAATCAGCGCGACCGGCGCGAGATCGCGCAGATGGTGGCGCGCTCGGAGGTCGAGCGGCGGCTCAAGGATCATCCCGCGCCCAATTTCCTGGCGGGCTTCCTGCGCGACAAGTGGCAGGACACGCTCACCCAGCTCTACCTGCGGGAGGGCGAGGAGAGCGAGGCGTGGACCTCGGCGCTTTCGACGCTCGATGACCTGGTCTGGAGCGTGCAGCCGAAACGCGCGATCGACGATCGCAAGAAACTTGTGGCCATGCTGCGCAACCTCCTGCGACGCCTGCACGGCGGCCTGCACAACGTCGCGTGGGAAGCCGGCGAGCGTGAGCAG
Source organism: Edaphobacterium sp. (SeqCode) (assembly GCA_039934835.1). GTDB lineage: Bacteria > Pseudomonadota > Gammaproteobacteria > Burkholderiales > Casimicrobiaceae > PALSA-1003. The sequence continues at coordinate 705 of JBDTLK010000113.1, forward strand.
TTCATGTCCAACCTGGTCGCGGCACACGCTGCGGCTGTCAAGTCGAGCCTGGCCACGGTACCGATGCCGACGACCGCGGTTGCGGAAGCGGCTGCTGCGGCGGCGGACGTAGCCACCGCCAAGGGCGACATGGAGACGGCGACCAAGGCGCGCGCGCTGGCGGTAGCCATGGCGCCGGCGCCGCCACCCGCGTCGCCGCCGGAAGAGCCCGAAGTGCTGCAGGATCGTTTCGCCGAAATCGCGGGCAGTCTCGAGCGCGGCATGTGGGTGGAATTCGAAGGCGACGACGGCCAGCTCGCGTTCGCCAAGCTGGCGTGGGTGAGTCCGCTGCGCGGCACCTACCTGTTCACCAATCGCCAGGGCCAGAAGGCGGTATCGCTGACCGCCGACGAGCTCGCGCAGCGCTTCCGCAACGATCGCGCGCGCATGGTCGAGGCCGAGCCGCTGGTCGACCGCGCCTTCACCAGTATGCTGGCCACGATCGAAGAGAAATTCGGCGGCGACGCGGTCGCCGCGGCCCAGGCGAGCTGAACCCTCAGGCCGTCGCCAGCGCCTCGGCGATTTCGGCGACCAGTTCCGGACCCTTGTAGATCAGCCCGGTGTAGATCTGCACCAGCGTCGCGCCGGCAGCGAGTTTTTCCCGTGCGTCGGCACCGGACATGATGCCGCCGACGCCGATGATCGGTAATGCCCCGGCGAGCTCGACGGCAAGTGTCCTGATCGCGGCCGTGGACTTTTCTCGCAGCGGTCGTCCCGAGAGGCCTCCGGTTTCGTTGGCGCTGGGCTGGCCCGCGACTGCGGCGCGATCGACGGTCGTGTTGGTCGCGATGACGCCGTCGACGGCGTGTGTGACGAGCGAGCGGGCGATGCGGCGCAGGTCGGCTTTGCTGAGGTCGGGCGAAAGCTTGACGACGACCGGCGTGTACTTGCCGTGCTGCTGCGCGAGCTTCGCCTGCGCTGACTTGAGCGCGACCAGCAGCGCCTCCAGCGCGGTGTCCTCCTGGAGTTCACGCAGGCCCTGGGTGTTTGGCGATGAAATGTTCACCGTGACGTAGCTGGCGCGCGCGTAGACCGCGTTCAGGCAGTGCACGTAATCGTCGACCGCGCGCGCGTTTGGCGTGTCGAAATTCTTGCCGATATTGAGACCGAGAATGCCGCCGTTCCGCGACCCGAAACGCGCGCGCGCGACATTCAGCAGGAAGCGCTCGACACCGTCGTTGTTGAAGCCGAGGCGGTTGATCAGCGCCTCGGCTTCGGGCAGGCGAAACATGCGTGGCTTGGGATTGCCGGGCTGCGGCCGCGGCGTCACGGTGCCGCATTCGATGAAACCGAAGCCGAAGGTGGCCAGTCCGTCGATGTGCGCAGCGTTCTTGTCGAGCCCGGCGGCGAGCCCGACCCGATTGGGAAAAGTCAGGCCCATCGCGGTGACTGGCGCGCTGCGCACCCGCGGTGCGAAGGCGCGCGCCACACCACAGGCGGACGCCGCGTCAAGGCTGGCGAAGGCGGCGTCGTGAGCGGTCTCGGGGTCGAGCGCGAACAGCAGCGGGCGCAGCAGGGGATAGAACATGGGTTGCGAGAGGGAAAAGCTGCGCGGAAAAGAAGCGGCGCAATGATACCATCCGCCGCAATCCCATGAATCTGCAACCACGAGCGGCACGAGTGCAGACGCGGCCTCGGGCGTTGGCGCTGCTGCTGGCGCTGGCGGCGCTGGCGGCGCTCGCCGCGCTGCCAGCGCGCGGCGCCACCGAGTCCCCCACGGCCGGCTACGCCGCGCGCGCGGATGTCAAGGCGTTCATTGCCGAGCTGGCGGCCAATGATGGCTTCGATGCCGCCGGTCTGCGCCAGGTGTTTGCGCAGGTGCGACCGCAGCCGAGTGTTGTGGCGGCGATGTCGCGACCGCTGGTCGCACCTCCGACCTGGTTTGACTACGCGCCGCGATTTCTCAATCCGGCACGCGTGGACGCTGGCACTACGTTCTGGCAAGGCAACGCTGCTGCGCTCGCCCGCGCCGAGATCGAGTTCGGCGTTCCGGCCGAGGTCATCGTCGCGATCATTGGCGTCGAGACATTTTACGGCCGCAACACCGGCTCGTATCGCGTCATCGATGCGCTGACGACACTGGCGTTCGATTACCCACGCCGTGCGCAATTCTTCACCGGCGAGCTGCGGAATTTCCTACTGCTCATGCGCGATCAGGGCGTCTCGCCGCTGCTGCCGCGTGGCTCGTTTGCCGGCGCGATTGGCCTGCCGCAGTTCATGCCGGGCAGCATTCGCGATTACGCGGTCGACTATGACGGCGACGGCCGCATCGACCTCGCGACCGAACCGGTCGATGCCATCGGCAGCGTCGCGAACTATCTGGCGCGCCACGGATGGCAACCCGGCCAGCCGGTCATGGAAGCGGCGCGCATCGAGGGCGACGATCGCGACGCGACGCTGCGCACGCTCGATGGGGGCATGTCCGAGCGGCGCGCGCTTGCGCAATGGGTCAATGGCGGTGTCACCGGGTTTGCCATTCCCGGCAGTCTCGCCGCCGATCCGGTTGGGCTTTTGATGCTCGAGGAGCGCGCGAACCCGACCTACTGGGTCGTTTTCAACAACTGGTATGTGCTCACCCGCTACAACCGCAGCCGCCTGTATGCCTCGGCGGTGTGGCAGCTCGCGCTGGCCCTCAAGGACGCCCTGGTGCAGGCGATGCCGGCGCGCTGACACGCGCCACAGTCAGCGCTGCTGGCGCAGCGCGCGCACGTGCGCGACCAGTCCGCGCGTCGATGCATCGGCGTTGTCGATGCCGCTGCCGTCGCGCAGCGCTACGGCCAGCGGTCCGGCCAGCGCCTTGCCGAGCTCGACCGCCCACTGATCGAAGGGGTTCACGCCGAGCATGACGCCTTCGACGAACGTGCGGTGCTCGTAGAGTGCGAGCAGCTGCCCAAGGCGGCGCGCGTTGAGCTCGGGCATCAGCAGCATGGTCGATGGCCGGTCGCCGGGACAAACGCGGTACGGTGCCTGCGTGGCGACGGTCGCCGCGTCCATGCCTTTTTCGGCGAGCTGCGCGCGCGCCGTGGCGAGCGACAGGCCCTTCATCAGCGCCTGCGCCTGTGCCAGCGCATTGGCGACGAGTGTGTTCTGCTGGTCGCCCAGCGGATGCGCGGCGCGCACCGGCACGATGAATTCCACCGGCACGGTTTGCGTTCCCTGGTGCAGCCACTGAAAATAGGCGTGCTGGCCATCGCTGCCGGTGCCACCCCACAGGGCCGCCGCTGCGCTGCCGTCGAGCGCGGCACCGTCGCGCGCGACCGACTTGCCGTTGCTTTCCAGAACAAGTTGCTGAAGATAGGCGGGCAGATGCGTCAGTGCGTGCGCGTACGGCACGATTACGCGTTGCGAATGACCGAGGCCCCGCGAGTTCCACACGTCGACCAGCGCCAGCAGCACCGGCAGGTTCTGTTCCAGCGGTGCGCTGCGAAAGTGCGCATCGACGCTCGCCGCGCCGGCGAGCAGTCCGACGAACTGTTCCCACCCGCAGCGCATCGCGATCGCCAGACCCACCGCCGACCACAGCGAATAGCGGCCGCCGACCCAATCCCACATCGGCAGGATGTCGCGGCCGGCGACGCCGAAAGCGCGCGCGGCCTCGACATTGCTGGTGACCGCGACAAAGTGCGGCGCCAGCGCCGCGCCGCCGCCGAGCGCCTTGGCCAGCCATTCGCGCGCCGACTGTGCATTGGCAAGTGTCTCGATGGTCGTGAAGGTCTTGGACGCGACGATGAACAACGTCGTCGCCGGGTCGAGCCCTACCAGCGCGCGCGTAAGGTGCTCGGGATCGACGTTGGACACGAAGCTGACTTCGACGCCGCTCGCGCCGGGCGCGCGCGATGCGCCAAGCGCATCGCACACCAGCCGCGGGCCGAGATCCGAGCCGCCGATGCCGATGTTGACGACATTGCGTAACGAGCGTCCGGTCGCGCCGACACGCGTGCCGCCGCGCAACTGCGCGGTGAGCTCGCGCATGCGCGTCTGGGCCGCGCGGATTGCCGGAACGATGTCGGTGCCGGAGACCGACAGCGGTGTGTCGTTCTGCTGGCGCAGCGCGGTATGCAACGCGGGCCGGGCTTCGGAGAGATTTACCTTCTCGCCGGCGAACAGCGCGGCGATCCAGTCGCCGAGATTGCGCTCGCGCGCATGCGCGATCAGCAGCGCGATGGTTTCCGGCGTCACGCGCTGCTTGGAAAAATCGGCGAGCCAGTAGTCCCACGTCAGAGACAGTTGCGCGAAACGTTGCGCGTCTCCGCCGAACAGCGACGCGATGGAGCGCCCGGCGAGCGCGCGGCGATGCTCGGACAGCGCCTGCCAGGCGTGCGGCATCGTAGTTTCGCGGGGCATGGAGTGGTCGGGAAGTATCGGAATGGTGCTGCCGGCACCACGACGGTGCGGGTGAGCATAATGCATTGGGATCGGCTTGCAAACTCGCTACAATCTTCGCCGGAACACCATGGATGCGATGACCGACAAGGATTTACCGCTGAAGGAGGACACGCGCCTGCTCGGCCGTCTGCTGGGCAACGTCCTGCGCGCGCAGACCGGGGAGGCGGGGTACGAGCGCGTCGAGTCGATTCGGCAGACCGCGATTCGCTTCCGACGCGCGAGTTCCGGCGATGCTGCCGCCGTAAAACGCGAACTCGAAGCGATGCTCAACGTGCTTCCCATCGGCCAGACACTCGAAGTCGTCCGCGGTTTCTCCTATTTTTCGCAACTGGTCAACATCGCCGAGGACGTCCATCAGAATCGGCGTAGGCGCGCGCACGCGCTCGCCGGCTCGCCGCCGCAAATCGGCAGCGTGGCGCGCACGCTGGAGCGCGCTGCTGCCGCGGGCATCAGCGGCGCCGAGTTGACGCGCTGGTTCGCCGACGCGCTGGTCGGGCCCGTGCTGACGGCGCATCCGACCGAGGTGCAGCGGCGCAGCATTCTCGACTGCGAACGCGAGATTGCCCGCTTGCTGCAATGGAGAGACCGGGTGGTGTTCACGCCCGAGGAGTCCGACGAGTTCGAGACCGGCCTGTATCGCCAGGTGCTGGCGCTGTGGCAGACCGCGATGCTGCGGCTGTCGAAGCTGCGCGTCGCCGACGAGATCGACAACGGCCTCGCCTTCTATCGCTACACTTTTCTCGCCGAGATACCCAGGCTCTACGCCCGGCTCGAAGACTGCCTGCGCCGGGATTTCAAGATTGCGGAGGCCGAGCGCCTGCCGCCATTTCTGCGCATGGGCTCGTGGATCGGCGGTGACCGCGACGGCAATCCGAATGTTGTCGGCGCGACGCTCGAGTATGCGATCGGGGCGCAGGCAGGCCTCGCGTTCGCGCACTACCTCGACGCCGTGCATCGGCTGGGCGCGGAGCTGTCGCTGTCGACGCGGCTGGTAGCGCCGACGCAGGCGCTGTTCGCGCTGGCAGCAGCGGCTCACGACGCCAATCCGCATCGCACGGACGAGCCGTATCGCCAGGCGCTCGTCGGTATCTATTCGCGCGTCGCCGCAACCGCGAAGGCGATCGCCGGCTATGTCGCACCGCGGGCACCGCAGGCGGCTCTGGCGCCGTATGCGAGTCCGGCAGAACTGCTTGCGGACCTGGTCGTCATCCGTCAGTCGCTTGCCAGTCATGGCGCCGCGCTGCTCGCAGCCGGCAGGCTGGATGCGCTGATCCGCGCGGTGGAAGTCTTCGGATTTCATCTCGCGGTGCTGGATCTGCGCCAGAACGCCGATGTCCATGAGGTGGTCGTCGGCGAGCTGCTCGCAAATGCCGGCGTCGAAGCCGGCTACCAGAGCCTGCCGGAAGCGGCCCGTGTCGCGCTGCTCGCGCGCGAGCTTGCGGGACCGCGCCTGCTGCATTCTCCGCACCTGGACTACTCGCCGCGCATCAACTCGGAGCTGGAGATTCTGCGCGTCGCGGCGGACATCCATCGGCGCTACGGTGCCGCGGCCCTGCCCAACTATGTGATCTCCAAGTGCCAGTCGGTCAGCGACCTGCTCGAAGTCGGCATCCTGTTGAAGGAGGTGGGACTGCTGCGCGCAGGCGCGCTTGCGCTCAACATCATCCCGCTGTTCGAGACCATCGACGACTTGCAGAACGCGGCGCCGATCATGCAGGCGGCGTTCGAGCTGCCGTGCTACCGCGCCTGGCTCGCCGGACGCGACGACTGGCAGGAAGTGATGCTCGGCTATTCAGACAGCAACAAGGATGGCGGTTACTTCACCGCCAACTGGGCGCTGTACCGCGCCGAGCTGGCGCTGGTCGAAACGTTCAGCGCGCACAGTGTGAAGCTGCGCCTGTTCCACGGGCGCGGCGGCAGCGTCGGGCGCGGCGGCGGTCCGAGCTACGACGCGATACTCGCGCAGCCTGCCGGAAGCGTGCAAGGCGGCCTGCGCGTCACCGAGCAGGGCGAGATCATCGCCAGCAAGTATTCCGATCCGGACCTCGGCCGGCGCAACCTCGAAACCCTCGTTGCGGCGACCATGGAGGCGAGTCTGCTCGACGCCGAAAGACTCGGCGCGCGCGCCGGCGACTACTACGCCGCGATGGACGCCATTTCGATGCACGCCATGGCCGCTTACCGCGCGCTGGTCTACGAGACGCCGGAATTCGTCGCTTATTTTCGCGCCTCGACGCCGATCGCCGAGATCGCCGAACTCAACATCGGCAGCCGGCCGTCGTCGCGAACCGCGTCGACGCGGATCGAAGACTTGCGCGCGATTCCCTGGGTGTTCAGCTGGGCGCAATGCCGGTTGATGCTGCCCGGCTGGTTCGGGTTCGGCGCAGCGGTCGACGCGTGGCTTGCGGCTACGCCGCAGGGCTTGACGCTGCTGCGGGAGATGCACCAGCAGTGGCCGTTCTTCAAGAGCGTGCTGTCGAACATGGCGATGGTGCTCGCCAAGAGCGACCTGGCGGTGGCGTCGCGCTACGCCGACCTTGTCCCCGACGCAAAGGTGCGCGAGCCGATCTTCGCGCGGCTTGCCGCCGATCATCGCCGCACCATCGAGTTGCTGCTGACCATCACCGGGCAGGATTCGCTGCTACAGGACAACGCAACGCTCTCGCGCAGCATTCGCGACCGCTTCCCTTATCTGGACCCGCTCAATCACCTTCAGGTGGAACTGTTGCGCCGGCATCGCGGCGGCCAGACCGACGCGCGCACCAAGCGCGCCATCCACCTGACCATCAACGGCGTCGCCGCCGGCTTGCGCAACAGCGGCTGATCCGGTAACACCGAGACATCGTCCGACGACTGCTCAGCCTCGCTGTTTTCAGCTTCACCATCCTCGATCGAACCACGATGATATTTTCCCACGTCAAACCGGGCGACACCGCACTACGGGGTGTTCAGCGGGCGGCGCTGGAACCGCAGCATCTACCCGATGCTGCGCGACACCATCCGGCAGCTGGCAATGGCTCAACGTCCCGCGCTAGCGTCGAGTTGCCCGCCTATTGAGCCTTGACCGACTCCGACTACCGGTTATAATACGGGTACCGCATATAAATACGGTATCGACATGCCAGCTGCGCGCCGCCGTCCATACGCTCACCGCGTGCATGCGCACGACGGTGCACCTGCTCGGCTGACCACGCGCCAGCGCCAGATCCTGGACTGGATTCGCGGCTTTCTTGAAAGCCGCGGCATGCCGCCGACGCGTGCCGAGATCGCGACAGGGCTGGGATTCTCGACACCCAGTTCCGCCGAGGATCATTTGCAGGCGCTGGCGCGCAAGGGCGTGCTCGAAATCATTCCTGGCGCTGCGCGCGGCCTGCGCCTGATCGATACGCCGGGGGTGCCGGTGCAGGGTACGCTGCCACTGGTGGGCAGGGTTGCCGCCGGCAGTCCGATCCTGGCCGTCGAGCATATCGAGGCAAGCTATCGCGTCGACCCGGAATTGTTCACGATGCGCGCGGACTACCTGCTGCGCGTGCGCGGCTCGAGCATGAAGGATGCGGGCATTTGCGATGGCGACTTGCTCGCGGTACACAAGACGGGCGAAGCGCGTCAGGGCCAGATCGTCGTGGCGCGTGTGGACGACGAAGTCACGGTGAAGCGTCTGCGGCGCAAGGGCCATGCCGTCACGTTGCAGCCTGAGAACGCCGACTTTGCACCCATTGTCGTCGACACCCGCATCACATCCTTCGCCATCGAAGGCATCGCCGTCGGCTTGGTCCGCGATGGCAAGCGCTGGTAGACCGTGGACAAGACCGCTCGCGCGGCGATGACCAGGCTGGAAGACCTGCCGAACGTCGGCAAGGCAATCGCCGCGGATTTGCGCGGCATCGGCATCCGCACTCCCGCGCAACTGTGCGGCAAGGATCCCTACGCGCTGTACGCGAAGTTGAATCGCGTTACCGGCGCGCGACACGATCCCTGCGTGCTCGACACCTTCATCGCCGCGGTGCGGTTCGTCGAAGGCGGCCCCGCCGTGCCATGGTGGACGTATACCGAGGAACGCAAGCGCACGCTTGTCGCGCGTGCTCGAAAATTGACCTGAGCGAACGCGTGCGACGCGGGGCATCGGCGCAAGCGGCCACCCATCCGCGGGAGGTATTGTGTGCATCCTTTATGGCAAGACCGGATCCCGATCTGCGGCCGTAGAGGGCGCGCTGGATCTGCTTGCCGCGGTCGTGTCGAAGTGTTCCGGCGCGCGCAAGCATCTCGTGGCGCGGCGTCCGGCATTCCACACTTCGCTGCAGAACATTGAAGCGCATTCCGCTGTCGGGCAGATATTCGCGAGGCACTGGCCGCCTCAGTAGCGACGCACAACACCGATCGCGCCATCGCCTCAACTGCGTCACGCGAGGAGGCGGCGCAGTCGTCGCGTAGCTTTCTCCCGCGTCGGTCAGGCGCGTCAAAGCGGCCCCTTGCCGGTGCGGCCGCTCGTCTATAATGGGCCAATTGCTCGGGGCGCAACCGTTGCGCGTGCGGGCAATCCAGACAACTCGATGCGCATCCTGCTCAGCAACGACGACGGATATTTCGCCCCAGGGCTCGAACGCCTCGCTGCCGACCTCGCGCCACACGCCGAACTCACCGTCGTGGCGCCGGAACGCGATCGCAGCGGCGCATCGAACTCGCTGACGCTGGATCGGCCGCTCACCGTGCGACGCGCGCCAAACGGTTTCATGTTCGTCAACGGAACGCCCACTGACTGCGTTCACCTGGCGGTCACCGGTTTGCTGGGCGACCTGCCGGACATGGTGGTCTCGGGCATCAATCTCGGCGCCAACATGGGTGACGACACGATCTACTCCGGCACCGTAGCCGCGGCAACCGAAGGCTACCTGCTGGGCATTCCGTCGATAGCGGTATCGCTCGCGAGCAAGAACGGCCGTCACTTCGAGTCCGCCGCGAAGGTCATCATCGAGCTGGTGCACCGGCAGGCGCGGCATGCCTCGGGGCGCTGGCTGCTCAATGTCAACGTGCCCGATGTTCCCGTCTCCCAACTCAAAGGTCTGCGCGTGACGCGACTGGGCAAGCGGCACAAAGCCGAGCCGGTGATCAAGACGCAGACGCCGCGCGGCGAAACCTGCTACTGGGTCGGCGCCGCGGGCGCCGCCGCCGACGCCGGCGAAGGCACCGATTTTCACGCCGTCGAAGCCGGCTTCGTGTCGCTGACGCCGCTGCAGATGGACCTCACCCATCACTCCGAACTCGCGCCGGTCGCGCGCTGGCTCGACGTCGACATGCAAAAGGCGCCGGCGTGATCACGGGCGTAGAGAAATTCGATGGAATCGGAATGACTTCGGCGCGCACGCGCGCGCGCATGGTCGAGCGGCTGCGCGAGCAGGGCATTCGCGACGAATCGGTGCTGACCGCGATGGGTACTGTGCCGAGGCACATCTTCGTCGAGGAAGCGCTCGCGATCCGAGCCTACGAGGATTCGCCGCTGCCGATCGGCGCGGGTCAGACGATTTCGCAGCCATATGTCGTCGCGCGCATGACGGAACTGATGCGCGCCGGGGGCAAGCGCGCGCGCGTGCTCGAAATTGGCACCGGCTGTGGCTACCAGACCGCGATTCTCGCGCTGGTCGCCGACGAGGTGTATACGGTCGAGCGTATCGGCGCGCTGGTGTCGAAGGCGCGGCGCAACCTCCGCGCGCTCAAGCTCAACAACGTGCGCATCAAGCACGGCGACGGCTCGGCGTCGCTCGGCGAAGAGCTCGCCGTCGATGCCATCATCGTCACCGCGGCAGCGCGCGAGGTGCCGACTGCCTTGTTCGCGTACTTGAACGTTGGCGGCAGAATGGTGCTGCCGCTCGCGGGCCGCGGCGACGCCGATCGCGGTGCGCAGCACCTGACCGTGATCGACAAGTCCGCCGCTGGCACGCGTGAGCACATCTACGACGCCGTGCGTTTCGTGCCGCTGCTACCTGGGATCGCATGACCTGGCGCAGTGGCAGTCTCGCAGTTGCGATCGCCGTTACGCTGCTCCTCGCCGCGTGCGCGAGTCGGGCGCCGGCACCCGTCTCCGAGCGCACGCCGCTGACGACATACGTCGGTCCGCCGCCTCCGCCGCTGGCTTCGGTGGAGGCGCCGCGCGAGCGGGAGGCTACGCCGCCGCCGACCTATACGGTGAAGCGCGGCGACACGCTGGCGCAGATAGCGCTCGACAACGGGCTCGACTATCGCGACCTCGCGACGTGGAACAACATCGAGAATCCCAATGTGATCCGCGTCGGGCAGGTGCTGGTGATCGCTGCGCCCGGGCAACCATCGGCGGCGGCGGCCGGCGCTGGCGGCGCGGTGACGACGCCGCTGGCAGCGGCACCGCCGATCGCGCCGAAGAGCGCCGACGGCGCGCCGGCGACGACAGGACCGGTCCTGCCGTCGAGCAAGGGCAATACGGCTACACTCAAGACCGAACCCAAGGCGCTGAAGCTGCCGTATTCGGAACAGGCACTCGCGCAGTTGCAGGCGCCCGCGCCGGCCGGGCACGCCGCACCGGCGATACCGCCGCCCGTGCCGCCTTCGGTCGCTGCACCGGCGGCGCCGGTTGCGCCCACCGCGGTCGCTGCGGCACCCGCGGCAACGCCAGGCACCGCGCCGGCGCGGCCCGATGGCGCGCGCGTTCCGGAAATCGACGACGACAAGATCATGTGGGTGTGGCCCACCGCGGGCAAGCTAATCGCGGGATTCTCCGATACCGCGAGCCTCAAGGGCATCGACATCGCCGGCAAGGCCGGCCAGCCGGTGGTCGCGAGCGCCGCCGGCAAGGTCGTCTATTCGGGTTCGGGATTGCGCGGCTACGGCAAGCTCATCATCGTCAAACACAACACGACGTTCCTTTCCGCCTACGCGCACAATCGCGAAATCCTGGTGAAAGAAGGCCAGCAAGTCGTTAAGGGCCAGAAGATCAGCGAGATGGGCGACACCGACGCCGACCAGGTCAAGCTGCATTTCGAAATCCGGCGCCTCGGCAAACCGGTCGACCCGGTCAAGTACCTGCCTCCGGCATGAGCCCGCCGGGCCG